>DATJVA010000065.1:0-35662 GCA_035502015.1 Thermoplasmata archaeon
CCTTTGGTCCCACGCGACCCCCGAGAACGCAGCGCTCCGGAATCCGTAAGTAGCGAGCTCCGCTGAGCTCGGCGTGGACCGACGTCGCACCCGCTCGCCTCGAGCACGGGACCCGGAAGACCTTGCCGACGAGCTGAGCGAGAGGCGATCGCGTTCCCTTGAAGAGCCGCTCGACCTGCGCCTGCGTCAGCGGGAACCGTTTCCGTTGATCGAAGTCCGCAATCCGCTGCACCGAACTACGTACCTCGTCATGCGTCCGACGTTCCCCGAACTGACCCCCGCGCTCTGCACGTGCACCGACTTCGCCCGCCGGGGCCTCGGGACCTGCAAGCACATCGAGGCGGCGAACCGGTGGCTCACGAACCACCCAAACGCTCTCCCCACGCCGCCGGCTCCACCGACCCCGCCCGCGTCGCCGCTCTGGGAGGAGATCGACCGACGGGTCGAGCGCGCGGAGCGACCCGGCCGCCCGATGAGCCTGCGGGTCCGGGACCCGGGCGCCGCGCTGTTCGATCCCGGTAAGTGAGCGCGGACCCGCCGAGAAAAGAGACGGAAGGAAAGGGTTCGCTCGAGGGACGGCCGGCCCGACTTAGGTCGACATGCCCGGCGCGCCCTTCAGCGCGCGGATCTTGTAGTACTCGGGGTCGACGATGACCTCGCCGTTGACGCCCATCGTCTCGACCGTCTTGAGCGCGAGCCCGCTCGACTTCTTCGCGGCCTGCCACTCGGGGATCGGGATCGAGAACTTCTTCTCGACCTCCGTGCGGTAGATCGGGCCGGAGTTGTACGAGCAGAACGGGATGACGCGCCCGTCGGGGACGGCGTAGTGGATATCGCAGCGCATCAGGCGCTGGATATCGTAGTCGTAGGCGTCCTGGAAGTGCATGTTCCCGATGTAGAGCGTCCGCCACGTGAACTTCGCGAGGGCCTCCTTGTTGCCCTCGGTGAAGATCCCGGCGATGACCTTGACCGAGTTCTTCTCGTTGAGCCCTTCCGGCGCCTTCGAGAAGTCGAAGTACTTCGCGACGTCGTGCAGCAGACGAGCCCCCGCGACCGCCGTCCGGACGCGCGAGAAGCGCGCGTCGCGGTACTTCTCGATCATCGACTCGACGTTCTCAAAGAAGCCGTCGACGTCCATGAACCGGGGGAGCGGAGTGATCTTGTTGCCGTCCTTCGAGACGAACGCGAAGGTGGCGCACCCGCAGCCGGGGTGGGTCGTGAGGGTCATCTTCTCCTCGCCGTGGATGATCGAGACGAGCTCGGAGATCGGCGCCACGGACGGCACTGGGAAGAAGTCCGACTTCTCGAACGGCCCCTCCGTGCAGAGGATACGCACAAGGTCCGACTGGGTGAACCGCATCTGGAACCGGTCCCGGTCGGGGATCCGCGCCGTGAGGGCGACCGGCTGGAAGTTGACCCCACGAACGACATCGATGTGGTCGATCGCGAACTTCACGGTCGGCCAGATCTCCTTCTCGTTGAACCCGCCGACGAGGGTCGGGACCAGCACCACCGAGATCGGCTTGTCCGGCTTTCCCTGGGCCAGCTCGCTCGCCGGGGTGTGGGTCTCGCGCGCCGCCTGGATCGCCTTCTGCTTTACCTTGAGCAGCGGCACGCCGCGGACCTTTCGGTAGATCTCGTCGTCCAGACCGTCGAACTGGAGATAGAGGGTGTGGAGCCCGGAGTCCCGGCACGCCTGGGCAAAGCCGGGTTCGTTCGCGACCCGGATACCGTTGGTCGCGACCTGGATCTGCTTGAAACCGAGGTCACGGGCCATCGAGACCGCGTCGAGGAACAGCGGGGAGAGGGTCGGTTCTCCGCCCGAGAACTGGACGGCGACCGTTCCGACCGGCTTCTGCTCCCGGAGCGTCTTCAGCATGAAGTGGATCTGCTCGCGGGTCGGCTCGAACACGTACCCGGCGGCGTTGGCGTTCGCGAAGCAGACCGGGCACTTCAGATTGCAGCGGTTCGTCAGGTCGACCAGCGCGAGTCCCGTGTGGGACTTGTGGTGGCTGCACATCCCGCAGGTGGTCGGGCAGCCGCGGAACTTGTCGTAGTAGGGGTTCTCGTAGCCGACCCCGTCATGGGCGTACGCCTCCATCCGGAGGTAGAAATCGACGTCGTTCGATATGATGTCCCAGAAGTAGCCGTGGGCCCGGCAGGTCTTCTCCATGATGACCCGGCCCTCCTTCTCCCGGACGATCGCGGGAATGACCTTGATGCACTCGGGGCAGACCGACGCGGTCTTGCGGGGAAGGCCACGAGGCGCCTGGAACTCCTTCATCACGCGTGCGGGCATCTTCGTTACCTCATTCGGACCCCCTCGCTCGGTTCGGGTCCAACCTGCCCACCCATCCCATGCTACATAATCCATCTGTCGTCGCAGGCACGACAAATCCGGTCCCCCATGACGGAGAGTCGCACGGCTCTATTCGCTACAACCCACGATATACGACCCCGGTGGGGTGGCCCGCCGCCCGTAGTGCGACCTGTTATGGGGCCGGAAGTCTCCCGGGTCCTTCGACCGAACCATGCCGTCCAAGAGGAAGGGGTCGCGGCCGAAGGCTCGCGCCTCCCCACGACGCTCCCACCGACCGGTCCCCCGACCCCGATTCGTTGGGCGGGACGCAAGCCCGGTGCTCGACCGGTACCCTCCCAAGGAGTCCCAGGCCCCCCTGAGACCCCCCGTGCCGATCGCAGTGGCTCCCTCCGCGGCGTCCGTCCCCTCCCCCCCGACGCCTACCCTGGGGGCGCCTCCCCCGGTCCCCGGCCAACCCCTCATCACGCTCGACCGGCCGTTCGACGTGGACGAGTTCGCCGCTCTTCTGGGAGAGACCTCGATCCGCGTCACCGTGCCGAGGGAGTCCCTTTCCGAGGTGCTCCATCGGGTGATGGAGTTCATGGGGTTCGGGATCTACGTCTACACGATCTCCGTCCGGCCGGCCCCGTCCGAGCTCCTGAAGTCGTTCCTGGTCGAGCTCCAACGGGTAGATTACTCCGCGGAGAAGGGCGCCTGGGTTCCCTTCGAGGAGAAGGGGACCGTCTCCTCCCCGTTCGGAGCCTCGGGGAATCCGGGCTGATCGGTCCTACTTCCGGGGCGCCAGCGCCCGCCGAGTGAGCAGGGTGGCGACCGTGAACATCCCGACGGCCCAGGCGAACAACCCGAGCAGGTAGAACCACGCCGCGTAGGTGTAGTAGGTGTCGCCAAAGAAGTTGATCCGTAGGACCCAGACGGCGAGCGTGACGGGGTTGTACGACGCGATCGTCTGCAACCAAACCGGCATCGCCCCCCACGGATAGAGCGCGGCCGAGGTGAGCAGCACGGGCAGGTTGATCGCGTTCACGACCGCGAAGTACGTCTGGGGCTGTTCGATCGTGAATCCGAGCGAGAGGAACAACGACGCGAACATCACCGAGAGCAGGAGGATGGCGACCACGACCTCGGCGGCGCCGACCACCGACACCGACGCGGTGATGTGGAGGCCCGAGAGGCCCAGATCTCCCAGAAGGATCGCCAGGCCCAGGACGAGGAAAGCGAGGGCGACCGGCTGGATCGACCCCGCGAACAGCCGGGCACCGAAGATGTCGGTCGCGGTGGCAGGAGTGGCCGACGTCCGCTTCAGCGTCCCGAACAGCTTGTCGAAGATGACGTTCGCGCCAACGAAGAGGGTCGCCGTGACGGCGACGAATCCGACCATCCCGGCCGAGAAGTAGGAGAAGTAGTCGGGAGCGCCGAGCAGGTTCGAGTGAAGAAGCGCGAGGCGCTGGTCCGGGGTCAGATAAGGGGAAGAGAGGAAGCTCGAGAAGTTGAACCCCTGTCCGAAGAGGACCAGGTAGAGGATCGGCAGCAGCAGCGAGGTTCCGATCGCGGCAGGGTTGCGCGCGAGCTTCAGGAGCTCGCGGCGGGTCAGGGCCGCCCAGCGGCGGACGCTGCTCATCGGATCCCCCTTCGGGACTGCTGGAAGCGGGTCAGGAAGACCGCGCGGTCGGTGGCCGTGGGACCTTCGTCCTCGCGGTACTCCCGGCCGGTGAACTCGAGGAACACCTCGTCGAGGCTCGGTCGCCGGAGCGAGATCCCGGCAATGGGGATTCCCAGGGCGGTGGCCGCACCCACGATCTTGGGAATCAGTACATCTCCGCCCGGGCACTTCACGCGGAACGTTCCATCCTGCGCGGTCACGGCCGTCACCCCGGGGAGCGCCTTGAGCGCCGGTTCGAGCGCCGCCGCGTTTCCCAAGGGACGAACCGTGACGACGTCGCCACCGAGACGGTCCTTCAGCTCGCTCGGAGTTCCGGTCGCCACGATCTTCCCGTGGTCGATGATCGCGATCCGGTCGCACATTCCGTCGGCCTCATCGAGATAGTGCGTCGTCAGGAAGACGGTCATCCCGGACTCCTGCCGAAGCTCCTGGATGATCTTCCAGAAGCCAGCACGACCTTGGGGGTCGAGCCCGAGAGTAGGTTCGTCCAGGAACAGCACCCGGGGTGAGTGGACGATCCCGACCGCGAGCTCGAGTCGCCGGCGCATCCCTCCGGAGTAGGTCTTGACAAGCCGCTCGGAAGCCTCGGAGAGGGCGAGCCGGCTCAGAAGGTAGTCGACGCGCTTCGGGGTATCCCTCAAGGGGACACCGAAGAGCGCGGCTGCAAGTTCGAGGTTCTCGCGGCCGGTGAGGTCCTGGTCGGCGGTGGACTCTTGGAAGACGAGGCCGATCCGCTGCTTCAGGTCGTGGGGGTGCCGGAACACGTCGAGGCCGTCGACCGTTGCCTGACCCGCCGTCGGACCGAGGACCGCGGTAAGGAGCGAGAGAGTGGTCGTCTTCCCAGCCCCGTTCGGGCCGAGGAAACCGTAGATCTCCCCCTCGCGGACAGAGAAGGAGACGCCGTCCACCGCCTTCACGGACCCATTGAACGTCTTCGAGAGGCCCTCCGCGACGATTGCGTCTACCATGGTGCTACTGCTCCTCCCCGAGGACGAGGGGTTCATGGGCGTTGTGCACGAGCGTTCCGAGACAACCGGGAGTCACGCGTCCGCGAGCCAGCAAGCTCGCCCGGCGGGTTTCGAACATCGTTATTCCGATATCGGAATTACGATTCGCGTACTTAACGTTCGGTCACCTTCGGTGAACCACCACGGTTGTGGGCGAGTCGGGTATCGCGGGTAGCCGGTCGAAGCCGTCGACGGTGAGCTTGCCCCTCGGGAGAACGTAATAACCGGGGGTCGTTCGACCGTGCGAGGGATGACAGTTGTCGATCGGTCCGAACGAGGCACGGTGGGAGGTCGAGCTGCGGCACCTCCACGAAGAGCTCCAGCAGCTGAGGGCCGAGCAGAAGGAGATGGCCGAAGCCGTGCGTCAGCTCGTCCAGACGTTCCGGACGCTCGCCGCTCACCTCGGCATCGCCGGTGAGCCGTACGTCCCGAAGGAGAAGGACCGGGCGGTCGACCGAGACCTTCGCGGTTTCGCGTAGGAGGGATCCGATGGAGATCCACTACCGTGCGGCGGCGAGTGAGCCGACGGCCCACCGAGCTAGGTTCTCGGTCGAACTTGCCGACGTCTCCTCCCCGCACGTCGACCTGGTCCTCCCCTCGTGGGTCCCCGGCTCCTACGTGATCCGCAACTATAGCCGCGGCGTGCGCGACATCACGGCGCACCGCGAACCGGACGGTGCCCCCCTCCCGGTCGAGACGGTCGACAAAGCCCGCTGGCGGGTCCGGACCGGAGGAGCCCGGCGTCTCCGCGTCGACTACACGGTCTACGGCCACGAGCTGATCACCGAGGGCTTTGACCTGACGGACGACCACATGTTCCTCAACGCTGCCCTCTGCCTCCCGTACATCGACGGCCAGCAGTTCACGCCGGCCACGGTCTCGCTCGAACTGCCGCCGGACTGGACGACCGTCACGGAGCTCGAGGAGCTCTCGGGCGCGCCCCCTACTTTCCGGGCCAAGGATTACGACGAGCTCGTCGACTCCCCTATCGACTCGGGACGTCCCGTGGTGTTCACCGTCCGGCCCGCGGGGGTACCGCACCGGATCTGCCTGTGCGGAGAAGGGGGGAACTACGACGCGCAGTCGCTCGAGCGGGATGTGACGAAGATCGTGGAGGCGGCCGTGGCGATGCTCGGCGACTCACCGCTCTCTCGGTACACGTTCTTCTACCACCTCACCGATTTCCGGGACGGTGGGCTCGAGCATCTCTTTTCGACCTCGTGCGTGGTCGAACGGACCTGCTTCCGTCCCCCCGAGTCGTACCGCCGGTTCCTCAGCCTCACGGCCCACGAGTACCTGCACCTGTACAATGTGAAACGGATCCGGCCGAAGGCCTTGATGCCGTTCGATTACACCCGGGAGAACTACACCCGGCTGCTCTGGTGGATGGAGGGGACGACCGACTACTTCACCTACCTCGTGCTCCGGCGGGCGGGGCTGTACACTCCGACGCAGTTCTTCGACCAGCGGGCGTGGCTGGTCCGGACGTACCTCGAGACGCCGGGTCGCAACCGCGTCTCGCTCGAAGAGCTATCGATGATCACGTGGGTCGACCACTACATCCCCTTCGAAGAAACCCCCAATCAGTCGGTGTCGTACTACTACAAGGGCGACCTCGTCTCCATGTGCCTCGACCTTGAGATCCGTCACCGTACCGAGGCGCGCGCATCGCTCGAGGATGTCCTGCGGCAGCTCTGGCACGAGCATGGGCGTACCGGGGTCGGGGTCGACGAGAACGGGCTCGAGCCCCTCGTCCAACGCGCGACGGGCGTCGATGTGAGCTCGTTCTTCGACCGGTACGTCCGGGGGACCGAGGAGCTCGACCTGGCCACGTTCGCGCGGTACGCGGGACTCTCGCTGGCTCCGAAGCCGAAGCGACCGGACGAGGCGGACACCACGGAGCCCGGAGACCTCGGCGTGGCCGTGGAGGACGCGAAAGGGCTCGCCCGCGTGCGGTTCTCGTTCGACGGTCGACCGGGACAACAAGCGGGCCTCACCCCCGGAGACGAGATCGTCGCGGTCAACGGCAGCAAGGTGACGTTCGCCAACCTCGACAAGGTGCTCGAGCAGTATCCGGCGGGGACCCCGGCGGAGTTGACGGTCTTCCGACGGGGCTACCTCCACCGGCTCTCGCTCACGACCGGGGCCCGACCCCCGGCCAAGTACGCGTTCACCCCGGTGGAAGCTCCGACGGAGCTCGAACGCAAGGTCTACGAGCGCTGGGTCGGGGAGAAATGGACGCCCGCAGGGGCGTCGGACTAACGGTCGCGAGCGGTCGTCCGGGACGTCGTCCCGGGCAGGGGCACCGCCTTTCGCCCGTACCGCCACTCCCCTTCCATGGGGTAGAGCCGGCGCAGCCGGGTGTTGACATGGTCGCCGACGACGAGCGCACCGGCCGGTGCGTCGGTGACCTGGAGCGTGACGCGCATCCCTCGAGCGAGCTCCACGAGGGCGACATCGTATGGACCTGTCGCCTCGACCTGGGCGTCGAACTCGGTCGGCTGCCCGCCCTTGCCTACCGTGGTGACCGCCACGACCCGCCCGCCGTCGAGGGGGAGCTCGAGCTCACTGAGCAGGTCGGACCGACCGCACTTCCGACAGACACCTCGGGCGGGGAACGTGGTTCCGTGGCATGCTCCGCACAGTTCGGCGACGAACCGCCACCGGCTCGGGAGGTTCTCCAGGTACCGGGCCCTCGGCACGTAGGCGCCTTCCGAGACCATCGAAACGTTGGGGTCGGCCGGCCGTCGGGAGGTCTTGCGTCGGGCCCCGTCATCTCCACCGGGGACCCGGTCCCAGTCACCGACCAGAGTGACACCGCGCGGTAGCTCTCTTCCCGGCTCCCCGGCCCGGAAGGCCGCGGAGAGCGGGGAGCGAGGGGTCCCTGCCTTGACGAACGGGAACGGAGAGGGCTCCTCCGCGGGGTCGAGGAGGAACGCCACGGCACCGACCGCCGATGGCTTCGAGCCGGTTCGACCGGAGGGCTTCTGTCCGAGGTCGGCGACGACGACGAGGGCGGGGCCATCGCTCCCGTCCTCCAGGTTCCGCACCACGGACGCGGGGTCGTCCGATTCCCGACCGTGTCGGGTGACCTCGCCGTCCCGACCGAGAAGCGCGGCGAACCCCCAGTCGGCCACCAGCGGGAGGTCGCCGATCAGGTGCACCGGTACCGGACCGGGCTCCTCTTGCCGGCCCGCCCACACCCGTTCGACCGCGGTCGCCGCGAAGGTGAACTCGTCCTCATCAAGGGCGGGCGCCGGGAGGTCCCGCTCGGGGGCTCCCGGTACGTAGGCTGCGATCCGAACGACCCTGCGCATCGACCTACCCCGCTGAGAACAGCGAGACAGCGGCCGTCGCCCCCGCGCCTCCGACGTTGTGGGTGAGGGCATGCTCCGCGTTCGCGACCTGCCGCGCCCCCGCTTGCCGTCGCAACTGGAGGAACACTTCGAACACCTGGCTCACCCCGGTCGCCCCGATGGGGTGGCCCTTCGCTTTCAGCCCGCCGTCCGGGTTCACCGGGAGACGGCCGTCCCGGCGCGTAGCTCCCGAGAGCGTGAGAGCGGCCGCCTCGCCGGGCCCGGCGAAGCCGAGGTCCTCGAGGGCGAGCAGCTCGGCGATCGTGAAGCAGTCATGGACCTCCAAGAACGACACCTCGGACCGGTTCCACTGAGCCGACCGGAACGCCTCGTGGGCCGCGTGCTGCGTCGCCCGGAACCGGGTGAGCTCGGGACGCTCCTGAACGGCGAGGAAGTCCGTTCCGGCCCCCACGCCATCGACGTAGACCGGTGTGTCGGTGTAGCGATGGGCCAGCTCGGCGGGACAGAGAAGCAGGGCGGCCGCCCCGTCGCTCACGGGACAACAGTCGTACAGTCCCAGCGGGCGGGCGACCCGGGGAGCCGACCGGACCTCCTCTCGGGAGACCTTCTTCTGGAAGTGGGCGTTCGGGTTGAGCGCACCGTTCTCGTGGTTCTTCTCGGCGACGGCCGCGAGCGCCTCCGATGCGTCCCCATGCTCGGCGAAGTAGCGCGATGCGATGAGGCCGTACACGCCGGCGAACGTGAGCCCCGCGAGCCGCTCCCACTCGGTGTCGCCGGAGACGCCGAGCCAGAAGCGGCGTCGCGCGTTTGTGACGTCCGTCATCTTCTCCATCCCGACCACGAGCACCAGAGGAGAGGCGCCCGCGGCGAGGGCTCCGACCGCGGACCGTACGGCGAACCCACCGGATGCGCAGGCGTTCTCGACCCGAGTCACGGGCACTCCCACGAGCCCCGCCTCTTCCGCGAGCGCCGCGGAGGAGTTGCCGATCTGGTGACCCCCGAAGCCAAGCGTGGCGAGGTAGGCTTCCCGGATGTCCTTCAGGTCGACCCCCCGGTCGACGCTCGCCAGTGCGGCCCCCACAGCGGCGCGCACGAGCGACCGCGGTCCGGCGTCGAGCACCCCAAAGCGAGTGTGCCCTGCCCCCACGACCGCCGCCCGATGTGTCAACGTTGCTCCCTCGCGAACCGTCTTATGGTACGAGCCGATTCGTTTAGCTCTCTTAAGGGCAGGGACCCCACACGATGGAGGAGCCACCGATCGTCGTAGGCCTCTCGGGAGCGAGCGGAGCCCCGATCGCCATCCGCGTCCTCGAAGCGCTCCGCGATGCTCAACGGCCCGTCGCCGTCGTGGTCTCCGAAGGCGCCCGGTTGGTCCTTCGGGAGGAGTGCGGCCTCGAAGCGGACGCCCTGAAGGGCCTTGCGAACCGGTCGTACGCCGACAACGACCTCGCCGCTCCGATCGCGAGCGGGTCGGTGCCGACCCAGGGGATGGTGGTCGTCCCGTGCTCATCGAACACCGCGGCGAAGATCGCCCTCGGGCTCGGCGATACGCTCCTCACGCGGGCCGCGGCGGTCCATCTGAAGGAGCGACGCCGGTTGGTCGTCGTTCCTCGGGAGACCCCCCTGTCCACCGCCCTCCTGCGCCACCTGACCACCTTGAGCGAGGCGGGGGTGGTGGTCCTCGTCGCCTCCCCCCCGTACTACCTTCATCCGAAGTCCGTCGCGGAGATGACCGACTATCTGGCGGGGAAGGTCCTCGACCACCTCGGGGTCGCGCACCATCTCTATCGCGGCTGGAAGTCGGAGGCGCCGTGAACGCGGGGGCGCCATCCCTGGCCGGCCGCCTGCGAAGACCTCCGGGCCGGCTAGGGGTTTACGCGCCGTGGCCTCTCGTCGGCGTCACCCTTCTGCTCGTAACGCTCGTCATCTTCACACCCGTCCTCGTGCTGAACAGCCACCAGCCCGGGCCGGGGATCCTGACCCAGGCGGAGTTGGTCGTCGACAAGACGTCCAACAACGCCACCCTCCACTTCTACGTCTGGGCGCTCGGTGAGACGATCCGGTACGACGCGATCCGCATCGGCGTCGCGACGTCGTTCAACTGGACGGGAGCTCCCGGCCTGAACTGGTCGGCGGTCAACTGGACGAGCTGGAACAACGGAACCGATGTGCTCTCGGTGATGTTCGCTTCGTCGGCGAACCCGGTGGCGCTCAACATCTCTGCCCACTACGTGAGCCCGTCGGGCCAAACGTGGTACTACGGTCTGCTGGCCTTCTACGTCTCGCCGGCCACGTCATCGGCCGGCGAGAGCCTTTATTCGTACTCGGGAACCTCGGGGGTCACGGTGACGTCTCCTCTCGCGGTGTCGAACGACACGCTTCCGGCCGTGATCCTTCTCGCGGACGTGGGTCCCGGAGGACCTCCGTGAGAGCGAACCGGATCGCCATCGTCCTCTGGTTGGCCCTCATCATCGCCCTCCTGGTCGTGGAGCTGGCCGAGATCACGCATTCGTTCACGGTGCCCCTCGCGAACGCGATTGGTGACCCGCTCGCGTTCGTGATCGCGCTCGTGTTCACGACCCTGGTCGCCCTCGTCGGGGCGATCTTCATCGGGGTCTACCTCTCGCACCGGCTCCTGAACCCCACCGGGTTCACCCCGTTCGAAGAGGAGATGCTCCGGATGCGCTCGGACGTGCAGACGATGAAACGGGACATCGCGGAGCTCCGTGGACGGTCGGTTGGCGCCACCCCTCCGGACGATGCGGAGGAAGAGGAGGAGGAATCGTGAAGGTCCCGGTCCTCGACAACGGCGGTCAGTGGACGCACCGTGAGTGGCGCGTCCTCCGGGACCTCGGCGCAGAGACCCGCATCCTTCCGAACACCACTCCTTTCGAGGAACTGGACGCGGATGGGGTCGTGCTCTCCGGCGGCGCCCTCAGCCTCGAGGGAACGGGCGCACCGCTCGGTCGCGTGGGCGAGTGGATCGACGCCGGCCGGGTGCCCGTGCTCGCGATCTGTGTCGGTCATCACTTCCTCGGTCGCCACTTCGGCGGTCGGGTCGAGCGCGCCCCCGCGCCCGAGTTCGGTTCGGTCGAGCTGACCGTCGACCGTCCTGACCATCCGGTCTTCGAGGGACTCCCGCAGCATCTTCGGGTCTGGTCGAGCCACAACGACCACGTCGCGGTCCCTCCTCCCGGCTGGAGCGTCCTCGCCCACTCCACGGCCTGTCCGGTACAGGCGATGGCCCACCCGACGCTGGCAATCTGGGGGGTCCAGTTCCATCCCGAGGTCGAGCACACCGAGGGCGGACGCGAGATCTTCCAGCATTTCCTCAACGCGTGCCGGCGCTGACCCCCGGAAATAAGTACCGCTGCCCGCTCTCCGGGCGAGGCGAACAGTGGCGCGCGTCCGCAAAGCATCGGGAGTCCGCGAACGTGACCTGATCGCACGGGCGAAGGTCCTGCGGGGGTCGGTCGAAGCGTTGCTTCCGAAGCTCGGACCGGACTGCCCGACCGACCGGTTCGACAAGCGTCGGGCGGAGCTCGAGGAGGTCCGGGAGGCAAGGGACGACGAGCGGCGTCTCGAGCGGATGTCGAGGTGGGGGGACCCCCTGGCCCGTGCCTACGCCGGCCTGTTGCGGTACTATCTCGACCCCAAGCCTCCCACCGTGGTCGCCTTCTCCCTGCCCGGGGGTGATGTCTCGTACGCCGCGTTCGCCCGGACCGACCGAGAGGCCGAAGTGGCGGTCCAGCAGTCGGATGACCCGGCTCACCTCCTTCTCGGCTATCTTGAGTGGGCTCGAAAGGGACTCCACTTCTTCGCGTCCCGGAAGGGCCTCTACTGTTCGGGGCTCTCGGCGAGCCCGCCCCCCGAGTTCCGTTCCGAGAAGGTCGCCGAACTGCCGTACCGTCTCATTGAGAACCCCGCGCACCATCGGTTCGAGTGCGTTCACCTCCAGGCCGGGGAACCCCGGCCGTTCCTCGAGGTCGGCTGGCCGGGAGCCGGAACGGCGTTCCGAGTCTGCCGCCGCTGCACCAAGAGCGACCGCCACCTCCTCTCGAGCGTCTCCGACGGTGCCGCAGGACCCGACCCGGCCGCCGACTTCCCGGTGTCGGCGGAGCTGAACGTCCAGTGCCGAGGGGGCCGGGAGTGCGTCCACGCCCAGCTCCCTCCGCTCTCGAAAGGACTTCGCCGCGACTACGAGCTCGGCAAGCTCGCGGACGTGAACCTCCTCGACGCGTTCGTCGCCGAGCTCGCCGAACGCGTCGAGCGAAGCGGCAAGACACTGTTCCTCGCGGGAGGGGTCTGCTACGGCTCCGACCCGAAGGCGTTCCTGGACGCCCTCTCCCCCACCCCCGTGGAACGGCACGCGCTCGAGACCGTCCTCGGGTCCTGGGAGGGGCCTTTCGAGGTGGACGAACCGCGGGCGAGCCGCGCGCTCGAGAAGCTGTGGGCCGACCATGCCGAGACGATCGTCCGGTCGATCGTCGCCGACCCGAAGGAGGCGCGCCGGCTGGTCGACGAGACCCGCGCCTCTCCCGGCCGCGTCGCGGAGCTCCTCAAGCGGGCGGAGCGGTCGAGCGAGGAGAGAGAGCTCCTCGGGACGCTCCCTCGGTATTCCGAGCTCGCCCAGGAGGCCGCATGGGTCGACCGGGTCGCCCGCTCGTACCGCACCCAGAAGGAGGCGGGCGCGGAGCGGACGATCCTCCAGACCCTCCCGAGCGTCGGCAAGGAACGGGGCCTCGCCTTCGCGTTCCTCCTGGCGCTCGGCCGGGACGCCGCCCATGCCTGGCAGTTCTCCCCGACGGAGCGGGAGTTCGGGGCGTCGCTCAAGGAGCGGGCGCACGAGCTGCTCGCGGTGCCCGCCGACCGCTACCACGCGGCCCTCGACAGCCTCCTGCAGGCCGCGGGCGTGGCCGATTGGGGGAAGAGCGAGCCCTCCCCGGGCTGACCGAGCCGTAACGCCGCCGTTTCCACCCGGCGGGGGAAGCGGGAATTCGAGGCGTACGCAGAAATAGCATGAAGTAGTCTATCACGTCAAGCTCGGACCGGGGCAACCGGGTCCGTCCGGGCCGAACGAATGTGAGCGGCGACGGGGGTCCCGCCTCGAACGCCATTGTGGCAGCGGGGGACGAGGAGACGCGCGTCCTTCTCCGAGGGCTGCTCCGGCTACATCACTTCCGGGTCGATGGCGAGGCGGAGGGCCTTTCGCACGCCATCGAGCTCGTCGGGCTCCACCACCCCGCCCTGCTGGTCGTGGACGCGAGCCTCGCCGAGGGGAGCGTCGGCCCACTGATCGGGCAGGCCCGCAGCATCGTCCCCACCATCCGCGTCATCCTGGTCGCGCCGGCGTCCCGGCCACCCAATCTTCCGCCCGACCCGGCGCAGCACCCGGACGCTCTCCTGCTCCGGCCGTTCCGCATCCGGCAGTTCGCGGAGGCGCTGGCCCGCCCCGTTCCCGGCGCGGCTCCGAGGCCGACCTAGCCTAGGGCCGGTGCGGTCGGTCGGACTCGTCCGGGACCCGGTACCGGTCGAGCGCCGCTTCCTCCTCGAAGTGGAGGTTCGGGGCCAGCACGACGATCGCATGCATCGGCGGTCCGAAGTCAACGGTGCGGAGCCGGGCGAACGACCCGACCCAAGCGCGGGCGTCCTCCTGGCCGACGCGCGCGACTACGGCGACCCGGTCCGAGTCCGCGAGGAAACCTTCCCGGGGGTCCCGGTCCCGAATGAGACCGAGCGCCGCTCCGGCGGTGAGGAACTCTCCGTGCTCCGGGCGAAGGTCGAGGAGCATGAGGGTGTGCAGGTCCCGCAGGCGGTTCGCGGCGACGTGCTCGAGCGGAGAGGTCGGAAGGAACCCTTCGGACGGGAGCGGAAGCGATACCGTGCGTCCAAAGCGGTAGTGGATCAGCCCGAGCAGGCCGGCCGCGGCCGTCAGGATGCTCGCGTTCGGGCAGTAGCTCCAGGAGTGCCCCGCCTTTTCCGCGGCGAGCCGCAGGGCGACGTGGGTGGTCGCGGCGAACGGGTCGCCGACCACGACCAGGGAGACGCGCGGGTGCTTTCCGAGCGCCTCGAGGATAGGTGCTTCGGACTCGAGCAGCGGGCGGTCGAGGCGCTGGATCGGCCGGCCGACGGCGTGGCCCAAGCGGTCGAGCGTCCCGGCGGGAGCGACCGCGGTGTACTCCTCCGCGAAGATGACCTGGGAGTCCCGGAGGACCGCCCGGGCCCGTTCGGAGACGCCCCGCTCGTCCGCGAGACCGAGTCCGACGAACGCGAGCTCGCCCATCGCCCCGCCTCCTAGTCCCGGAACGCGAGCACCGGACACGGGGCCGCGCGGAACAGTTCTTCGAGGAAGCGCCGGGTGAGGAGCGAACTCCCTGCGTGCTCTTCCTCCCCGACGAGGACGAGACCGTACCGCTCTCGCTGCGCCGACTGGAGGATGAGCTCGGGCAGTCGGCGACGGCGGCCGAGCGTCACCTCGGAGAAGAGCGACAGGTGATGGGCGATGCGGACCCCGCGCGCGCTGGTCTCCTCGCGTTCGTCGTCCCCCGCATCCCCCGAGCCCATCCGGGCGCCGAGGGTGAGGGTGACCACGGAGGCGGGGGGGTTACGGACGGCGAGCTCCTCGGCGAGCATCATCGTCTTCGGTGCCGGTCGGTCGTGGAACGTCGGAACGAGGATCCGGGGGATGCTCGGGGTCGCGAGCGCGAGGCGGTTGAGCACGAGCACGTCGGCACGGGAGTGCTGCAGGATGCCGGTCGCGGTGTGCCCGACGAAGAAGTGCGAGCTCCGGCGATTGCCCGAGAGCGTCAGGAGGATCGCGTCGACGTTGTGCGACTCGGCGCTCTCGAGGATCTCGCCGGGAACGTCCGTCGCGGCCCGGACCTCCGGGTCGACCCGCACGTCGAGCGCCGCCCCCGTCTCGTGCGCTGGCACCACGATGTTGACCGACGCGCGCCACTCCCGGGTCACCTCGGGGAGCGTGGTCGTCGGAATGACGTGCAGCAGCCGGATCTCGCCGTCGGCGTCGAGGAGCATCGCGGCGAACCGGAGCATCGGCTCGACCTCGCTCGGACGCTGGACCGGCACCAGGATCTGTCGGTACATCCGTTGTTACCTTCCGATGAGAGGGAGGAGCGCGATGTCGAGCTCGAGCACGTTCACGTACGGGACCCCGATGAAGGGGATGACCGGGTTCGTGATATGCGCGTTGACGAGGTCCGTGAGCCGCTCGATCGACAGGTTCGTGGCCGCGGAAATGCGCGGGACCTGGATCAGTACCGCCTGTGGGACGAGGTCCGGGTCGATGTCGGACGATGAGGGGGCGATGAACCAGAACGGGAGGCTACCGTTCTTCGAGAAGTTCCAGTTCCAGGCCTGCCCGGTGTAGTTGATCGTCTCGTTCAGCAGCTGTCCGAGCGCCGGGTCGCTCGGCCCCGGTGGCGTGTCCGCGCCGAGGGTCAGGTTCCAGTCGGTTTGCGAGGGCCGGCTCCAGAACAGGTACGGGGCGCTCGTGTTCTGGGCGATGAGCGAGGAGCCGATAACCGTGCCGTTCGGGTCCCGGAGGAGCGAGCCGGAGGCGCCGCTCGGGTTCACCACGTCGGCGATCCCGGTGACCACGAGCGGATAGATGACACCGGCGATCAGGACCGCGAGGACCAGGAAGATCACGGTCGCCCGCACATGCCGCAGTCCCGAGTGGGCCGGCGACGCGGTCGGCTCGGCATACGGGGCGACCGGGCCCGGTGGGTCCGTCCCGGTTCCGCGGCTCATAGTCCTCCGAGCGGGAGCAGGTGCGTCACGACGACGCCGAGGTGCTGCACCCACGGCTGCGTCTCGAACCAGGCGAGCAGTAGGTAGATGAGCTTGATTCCCACGAACGCGCTCAACAGGCCCCCGACCCCGTAGAGAAGGAGGTTCCGACGCAGGAGGTCGATGGCGGTCCGGGGACGGAACGGGACCCCGTAGAGGGCGAGGGGGATCAGAACCGGGATGATCAGGGCATTGAACACCAGCGCGGAGAGGACGGCGAGGTCGGGGTTCGAAAGGCCAAGAACGTTCATGAAGGCGATACCGGGAAGCGTGCCCGCGCCGGCGGCGATGAACACGGCCGGGATGATGGCGAAGTACTTCGCGACGTCGTTCGTTATCGAGAACGTCGTGAGGCCGCCGCGCGTGATCAGCAGCTGCTTTCCGATCGAGACGACTTCGATGAGCTTCGTGGGGTCGCTGTCGAGGTCGACCATGTTCCCCGCTTCCTTCGCCGCGCTCGTCCCGCTGTTCATCGCGAGCCCGACGTCCGCTCGGGCGAGCGCGGGAGCATCGTTCGTACCGTCCCCCGTCATCGCGACCAGGCGGCCCTGAGCCTTCTCCCGCTGGACCAGCACGAGCTTCGCCTCGGGCTTCGCCTCGGCGACGAAGTCGTCAACGCCGCTCTCCTTCGCGATCGCGGCCGCGGTGATCCGGTTGTCCCCCGTGCACATGATCGTCCGGATCCCCATCGTCTTCAGCTCGCGAAGCCGGTCGCGAATGCCCGGCTTCACCACGTCCTTCAGGTAGACGAGGCCGATCGCGCGCTTCCCGACCGAGAAGACGAGCGGAGTCATCCCCTGTCGGGAGGCATCGTGGGCCTGACGACGGAGCTCGACCGGGACCACCGCCCCGTAGCTCTCCATCGCCTGAAGCGAACCCTTCATCACCTCCCGTCCGTCCTCGAGGACGATCCCGCTCATCCGTCGTTCGGCGGTGAACGGGAGGACCTTGAACGTGCCCGGAGCGAGCCGGCCGGGCTGGGCGCCTCGTCGTGCCGCCAATCGGACCACCGACCGCCCTTCGGGCGTCTCGTCGAGGCTCGAGCTCCACATGGCGGCGCCGAGGAGCTCCGACATCGGGACGTCGGGAGCGGCGACGAACTGCACCGCGAGCCGGTTCCCGACGGTGATGGTGCCGGTCTTGTCCAGGATCAGGACGTCAATGTCGCCCGCGGCCTCGACCGCCTTTCCCGATTTCGCTATGACGTTCGCCCGAGCGACCCGGTTGATGCCCGAGATCCCGATCGCCGGGAGCAGCGCGCCGATCGTCGTCGGCATGAGGCAGACGAACAACGCGACGATCGTCGCGATGTCGATGTAGATGATGTTCGTGAAGTCGGCGAGGAAGATGAACGTCACGACCACCGTGAACAGCGAGATCGTGAACGCGTAGAGCAACACCCCGAGGGCCAGCTCGTTCGGCGTGCGGTCCCGTCCCTGTCCCTCGACGAGGCGGATCAACCGGTCGAGGAACGACTCCCCGCGCACCGTGGTGACCCGGATCTGGATCGTCCCTTGCAGGAGGAGCGTGCCTCCGAGCACGCTCGTCTTGTCGCCGCCGCTCTCCCGGGTCACGGGCTCCGACTCTCCGGTCATCATCGATTCGTCGATGAGGGCCGCCCCGTGGGTCACGTCGCCGTCGATCGGGATCGGCTCGCCCGGTCGGATCTCCACGGTGTCGCCGACCCGGAGAACGTCGGACGCGACCCAGACCATCGCCCCGTCGGGACGAACCTGCCGGGCCCGGATCCCGCTCCGGATCTCCCGGAGGCTGTCCGCCTGGGCCCGACCCTGCGCTTCCGCGATCGCGTCGGAGAGGTGCGCGAACCAGAGGGTCAGGAACAGGATGATCGTGACCGCGAGATAGTAGTCGGGGTTGTACGAGCGGGAGATATCGGGGAATGCCGCCGGCACGAGGGTAAGGACGATCAGGAACAGGAACAGCAGGTAGACCGCGAACATCACGGGGTTGTGGACCTCGTGGCGGGGGTCGAACCCCTTCAGCGATGCGGCAAAGACCCGACGCCAGGACGTGTGCGGGACCTTGCGGACCGAGACATGGGCGCCCGTGTCCATCGAGGATGCGGCCGCCACGCTACATCCCTCCGAAGATCTGGGCTAACGGGCCCATCGCCATCACGGGGAGGAACAGGAGGGCGGTCGCGACGATCAGGAAGAGCGTGATGTAGAGCGTGAAGGTGAAGCTCGCGGTCCGCAGCGTCCCGACGCCCGCGGGCAGTACCTCCTGGTGCGAGAACAGGTCGGCGACCTTGAGCATCGCCCAGATCGGGAGGAACCGACCGACGAGCATCACCGCGGCGCCCGCGACGTTGAAGAAGAGCGTGTTGTCGGTGAACGCCCCCGTGGCAAGCGCGCTACCGTTGTTCGCCGATTCCGAGGTGAACTCGTAGAGGACGGACGTGAAGTTGTGGGAGGTGGCACCGATCGTCGACGAGTCGACGATCACGAAATTCCCGGCGATGGCGACGACGAACGGGAGGAGGATGCTCGCCGGGTGGATGAGCAACGCCATCGCCGCCCACTTCACCTGGGACGTGCCGATCTTCTTCCCGAGGTACTCGGGGGTACGGCCCACCATGAGGCCGCCCACGAAGATCCCGAGCACCGCGAAGAGCATCAGCATCCCGAAACCGGTTCCCTCCCCTCCCGGGGTGCTTTGGGTGAACATTCCGAACAGGAGCACGAGCTGACCGATCGGCGAGAGGGAGCCGATCGAGACACTGTTCGCGCCCACATTGGCGTAGACGCTCACGACCTGGAACGTGGACGACTCAGGCAAGCTCCACCGCGTCTCCTGCCCGACGGGATACCCGCTGGTCTGGGGTCCGAGACCCGCGACCGTGGAGAGGGCGGGGTTGGTCGCGGCCTGGAAGACGATGAACAGCGTAAGGGCGACCGCGAGGATGATGAGAATCGTTCCGACGAACGGCCACGCCTCGCTCTTCCGGCGGACGATCTCGCCGAACGCGAACGGCGCCGAGAGCGGGAAGAGGAGCATCAGTCCGATACCCCAGAGGATCGAGAGCGCTGACGGGTCCGCGATCGGAGACGCGGCGTTCGCCGAGTAGAACCCCCCGCCGTTCGTGCCGAGGAGCGATATCGACTGGTAGCTCGCGACCGGTCCGAGGAGGATCGGCTGGGTGCCACCCGTGAGGGGGTGCGCGGTGACGAACGCAGTGAACGTCTCGGGCACGCCCAAGAGAACGAGCACCACGGCGCCCAGGATCGCGATCGGGAGCAGGAGTCGCGTGAGCGACCGGACCATGTCGACGTAGAAGTTCCCGAGGGTCCCGTCCTTGCGGACGAACCCGCGGATCATCGCGGCCATGGCCGACAGTCCCGTGGCCGGCGAGAGGAACAGGGCGAGTGGCCAGGCGATCGTGAGGGAGCCCAGGCTCAGCTGCGACTCGTTCGTGAAGTGGGTGAAGTCGGTGTTCGTGGTGAAACTGGACGCGGAGTGGAACGCGAGGTCCCACCGCATGTTCGGCGTCGCGAGCGGGTTGAGGGGCATCTCGGATTGGTAGAAGAAGAACACGAAGAGGAACAGGAGCACTCCGGCGTTGACCATCAGGAGCGCGAGCATGTACTCGCGCGCCTTCATCGAGTGACGGGGCGTCGTTCCGAGGAGCCGGTAGACCCCGTTCTCGATCGGGGTGAGAATCGTGTCCCCGAACAGGGGACGGTTCATGTAGACGCGGCCGAGGTAGCTTCCGAACCAGGGGGCGATCGCGAGCGCGAGCGCGAGAACGAGGATGATGTCCCAAAGCGAGCGAATGTCGAACGACATCGGCCCCCTTTCAGAAGCGCTCGGGGTGGATCATGCAGTAGACGAGGTAGCAGGTGAGGCCCACGCAGATGAGCGTCAGAGCTACCAAGCCGAGATGCTGCGAGACCCAATCAAAGGGACCCATCGGACGACTTGGGCCGTTGGACCCGGGAGTCGGTATTTAGCCTCGACGACCGAGCGGCACGTTCGCATTCGCCGACCCAAGGTTTATACACCGTTCTCCGACCGCCGGTCCGGCTCCGCCTCGGCGGTGGGTGCCGCCGCCGCGGAGCGGCGTCTCGCCTCCCGCGAGAGCCGTCGAACGATGCGACGCATCGCCTGTTCCCGACGCACTTCGGCCACCTGGTAGCGCACGTCGCGCGTCTCCCGGGTCAAGAGGACCGTCACGCGGCCGAGCGAACTGCGTCCGGTCCGGCCCCGCCGCTGGATGGCCCGGATCTCGCTCGGGACCGACTCGAAGAATACGACCAGGTCGACGTCCGGTACGTCCAATCCCTCCTCCGCGACGCTGCTCGCCACCAGGATGGGGAACCGGCCGTCGCGAAACGACGAAAGGACCCGCGCCTGCTCCTTTTGGTTCATCCCCTTGTCGTCGGCGTCCCGGGTCGCCTGACCGACGAACCGGCCCGTCGTCCACCCCTGGAGCTCGAGCATGGATTGGATCGACTGGATCGTGTCACGGTACTGGGCGAAGACGAGGATGCGGGGGGGGTGGTCGCGCGGGCGCGCAAGGGTCTCCCGGACGAGCTCGACCAGCGCGTCCAGCTTGGGATGGGACGACTCCCGGGAGCTCCGGAGGAACTCTTCGGCCTCGCGCCGGGCCGTGACCACCTCCGGCAGCTTCAGCACAGCGAGGTCGCCCCGACTGGGCTTCTTCTTCTCCGCCAATCGGTCGAGGTAGTGAACGAACGGGGCGAGCCCTTGGGTCTCGAGGCGCTCCAGAGCATGATGGAGGTGGAGGAGCACGAGCTGGTGGAACAACGGCCCGAACTTCCGGACCATCGGACCGGGGCGGGCGAAGATCTCCGCACGCAACGCGATGAGGTCCTTCACCGAGAGCGAGCGGATCGGCTTCTTGCGAAGGTATCCCATCTTCTGGAGCTTGCGGGCGGTGGCGTGCGCGGCCGACTCGAGCAGCTCCCGGATCCGCTGGGCCTCGGGCGGAAGGTCGACCCAGCCGTACTCCACCTCGATCGGCTGGACGTACTCGCGCACCCCATCGTCCTCTCGGGTGCGGGCCTCGATTCGGTGGAATCCGAGGTTCGCGACGACCTCCTCGATGCGTTCGTCCTTCCCGCCGGGGGAGGCAGTGAGCCCGAGCACGCGACCGTCCGGGGGCCGCTCGGTTCGGTAGCGGGCCGCGAGCGAAACGTAGGCGTACTTGCCGACCGCGTGGTGGGCCTCATCGAAGATTACGAGCTTCGCGTCGGCGAGCGTGTAGCGGCCGGCGGTGAGGTCGTTCACGACGATCTCGGGGGTGGCGAACACCACGTCGGCGCTCTCCCATGCCCCCTCGCGGATCGGCTTTCGCACCGTCCCCGTGAACCGCGCGGTTCGCAGCGGTGTGAGCCACCGCGCGAACGCTTCGGAGTGCTGTTGCACGAGCGGACGGGTCGGTGCCAAGAAGACCACTTTCCCGTCCGTCCGGCGGAGCACCTCGGCCGCGATCAGCGCGGCGATCACGGTCTTGCCGAGCCCGGTCGGCAGCACCACGAGAAGGTCCTCCTCGAGACCGATCCGCGCCATGTCGAGCTGGAACGGGAGCCCCCGCACCTGGCCCGGACGCAGAAGTGGGTGCACGACGTGACCGTCGATGACCTGCCAGGTTCCGGGTAGGCCGGCCGGGTGGGCCCTTCCGGCCATCGGCTCGGGGGCAAGCGGCGCGCCGTCGGTTGAGAAGTCGTCGAGCCGACGTTGCGCGCTCACAGAGACCTCGTCGCGCGGGCGCAGCGACCGCCCGCGCTTAGGAGCTTTGGCCGCCCCACGCCGTCGCTCAGAGGAAGCGAACGCCCTCCGGCAGTTCCCCCGCGTAGCGCCGGAACCCGGCCGGCCAGCCGTCCGGGTCGAGCCCCTTCTGGGCGAGGAACGCGACCGTCCAGCGTTCGAGCCCGATCCCGGTGCAACCGGACCACAGCTCGCCCTTCTGGGCCTTGATCGAGAACGCCTTCGTGTACTTGTCGCCGACGATCGAGAGGTTCTGGAATTCGAGCCACTCGGACTCCTCGCGGGTGCCGCGATACGGCAGATACGCTTCGAAGTCGATGGTGCCCTTGACGCGCGCCTTCTCGTCCTCGACACCGACCTTCCCGCTCTGTTGCATGTAAAACGGCGTCACCCACGCGGTCCTCCACTCGAGTTCGAGCACGTCGTCGAAGACGTGGCGGTACCGCTCGATCAGTCGCTCCCGCAACGCGACGAGGTCGTCCGGTGTGCCGAGGTAGACCGGTTCGATCCGGTGAAACTCGTCGACCCGTTCGAGGCCGTGGCGGCCTCCGCTCTCGTACCGGTTCGAGACCGCGGCCCGGTCGAAGATCTTGAGCGGAAGGCTCTCCGAGGCGAGGGTGCGTCCCGAGAGCCACCAGTACGTGGTGGGGCACTGGGCGTAGCAGGAGACCGCGGACGGCCGTGAGACCATCCTCGCGAGCTCCTCCTCGGGCACCTGGCGCGTGATCTTGACGAGGTCCGTGAACCGCTCCCACGCCGCCGGGTCCCGGGTCTTCGGCTCGGTGACGTAGTACAGCTCACCAGGAAGACCCTCGAGGTGGCCGGTCCGCAGGAGGATGTCGAACGAGTCGTGATGCGGCTGGACCACCTCCTGGAACCCCAGCGGCCGAAGGACCTCCTCGAGCGCGATCCGCTCCATCGTCCGCAGGAGGTGAGCGGCGTTCGGTCCGAGGTACCATTTGCCCTTGGTCGGACCGCTGCGGACCCACTGCCGCTTGAGCATCTCCTCGGTCGGGTCGGCGTGGAATGCGTGTTCGCGCGGAGGGCTGGACGAAATGAGGGACCAGTACTCGGCCTTCCCCTCGTACGCCTGCCGACGGGCTTTCTCCTGGACGAGCGCGACGGCCCGGTCCATCCAGTTGTCCCGAAGTCCCTCCTCGGAGAGTCCGGTCAGGGAGAGCGTCGCGAGCGAACCCTCGACGGTCAGGTGGTGCGGAAGGGGAAGAGTGATCGCGACTTTCGGGGGGGCATCCAGCGGGAACTCGGTCCGGTAGCGCGTCGCCTGGAACGATCGCACTCCGACCTTCGCCGTGCGACCAAGCTCGTCGCCCAAGCGACGGACGAACGCGAGCAACGTCTGATGCGGCCGCGGACCGGACGACTCGAACACCACCCGGAGCTGCGCGCCCTCAAGCTTCCACTCGGCAAGGCGACCGTCACCGCGCTTACCGATCGTGTGGGCGATCGCCTCGCCGGCGACCCGCGGGATGACCTCCTCGGCGCGAACGTTCGGAGGCAGGCCGCCGCTCAACGTCAGCTCGGCCTCGAGTCGATGCTCCATCGGCCCGAGGACCGGGGGGCGGGTTATAACTCTCGACGCACCCCGCCCACGAACGGGCCCGGGCCGCCCCGTCGCTGGACGGGCCGCTCAGCCAGCCTTTTAGGCGGCTCGTTCTCCGCTTCATCGGGCGAGGTTCCATGACGGTCAAGGTCGAGCAGTTCGGTCACTTTATTGACGGAAAGTGGGTCGTACCGGCACGCGCGAAGCGGTTCGAGACCGTCAACCCGACCACGCGGGAACCGGTGGGGTCGTTCGTTCTCGGCACGGCCGATGACGTGAGCGCGGCGGTCGCCGCGGCGGCGAAGGCGTTCCCCGCCTGGCGCGACACCCCCGCCCCGGTGCGCGGGGAGATCCTGCTCGAAGTCGCGCGACGGATGCGCGCTGCGAAGCCCGAGCTCGGTCGAACGGTCACCCAGGAGATGGGGAAGGTCATCAGCGAGGGCCTTGGCGATGTCCAGGAGTCGATCGATTTCATCGAGTACATGGCGGGGGAGGGACGGCGCCTCGCCGGCGAGACGATCCCGTCCGAACTCCGGTCGAAGTTCTGCCTGACCGTGCGCCAACCCAAGGGCGTGGTCGCCTGCATCACGCCGTGGAACTTTCCGACCGCGATTCCGAACTGGAAGATTGCGGCCGCGCTCATCACCGGCAACACCGTCGTCTTCAAGCCGGCGACCGCGACGGCGCGCTGCGGCGCCGAGGTCGTGAAGATCTACACGGCCGCGGGAGTGCCTCCGGGGGTCCTCAACTTCGTCACCGGCTCGGGTGGCGTCGTCGGGAACGCGCTCGTGGCGGACCCGCGCGTTCGGACGGTCTCCTTCACGGGAGGGGTGGAGGCGGGCCGGGACGTCTACGTTCGGGGTGCCCAGGGGCTCAAGATGGTGCACCTCGAGCTGGGCGGAAAGAACCCGGTGATCCTCATGGACGACGCGGACCTCCCGCTCGCGCTCGACGGGGTGCTGTTCGGCGCCTTCGGGACGTCCGGGCAGCGATGCACCGCAACGAGCCGCCTGATCGTCCACACGAAGGTCTACGACCGATTCCTCGAGATGCTGACCGACCGGCTGGACCACTTCCCGGTCGGCGACCCGCTCGACCCGCAGACCGGCATGGGGCCGGTCGCCTCGGCCGACCAAGAGAAGAAGATCCTCGAGTACATCGAGATCGGAAAGAAGGAGGCGAAACTGCGCTACGGCGGAAAGAAGCTCACGGGCGGCGCCTACGACCGTGGCTTCTTCCTGCAGCCCACAATCTTCGAGACAAAGCACGGCACCCGGATCTCGAAGGAGGAGATCTTCGGGCCTGTACTGTCGGTGATCCGCGTGAACGACTACGAGGAGGCGGTCCGGGTCGCGAACGACGTGGAGTACGGCCTCTCCTCCTCCATCTACACGCGGGACGTCAACCGGGCGTTCTCGGCGATCCGCGACCTCGAGGCCGGGATCACCTACGTCAACGCCCCGACGATCGGCGCCGAGGTCCAGCTCCCGTTCGGTGGGATCAAGAACACAGGGAACGGGGGGCGAGAAGCGGGGAGCGTAGCGATCGAGGAGTTCACCGAGATCAAGAGCGTCTTCATCGACTTCTCGGCAAAGCTCCAGAAGGCGCAGATCGACTCCGAAACGGCCGCATGACCCCTTACCGCGCCACGGACGAACAGCTCGACCGCGAGATCTCCGCTCTCGAGCGGATCGCCCGCATCCGGCTGCGTCGTGCCAGCGCCGAGCTGAACGACATCGACCGGGACCTCCGGGAGCTTCGCCGGGAGAAGGCCCGTCGGGCCGCCCGGGCGGCCGAGATGGTCGCGGCGACCGCAACGGCCCCTTCGGAGAGCTCGACCGCCGAAGGGTAGACCGGCCGGAGAGGCCGGTCAGAACGTGTCGGTGCGGGCCGGGTTGTCGAAGTTCGTCAGGAGGAGCTGCCCGCGCGACTTCGGTCGTCCGACCGGGGCGATGAGCGGGTCCTCTTCGAGGGCCGGCATCGTCTCGGAGATCGGCACGTCGACGATGATCTCCCGGGTGCGTCCGCCACGTCCCCGCGACACGATCGTCGCACGGATGAGGCCGAGCGACTCGAGCTCGGAGACGTAGTTCGAGATCGAGCGGGCGTGGAGCGGCTGGAGGCCAAGGCGCTCCGCCAAGCGGCGGTAGCTATCGTACACCTCACCGGTCAGCACGCCGTTGCGGCGACGCTCGAACGACTGCAGGATCGCGTAGAGCAGGACCTTGCAGTGCGGCGGGAGGGTCCGGCAGCAGTCGACGATGATGTCCTGCTCGAGGCGGTTCTTCGCCTTGACGACGTGGTCGGGGGTGATCCGCTTCGCGTGGTCGCGCTCCGCCATCTCGGCGGCGAGGCGCAGGAGGGCGAGCGCTCGCCGTGCGTCGCCGTTCTCGAGCGCGGCGTACGCCGCGCACCGTTCGATGACCCCGGGGTCGACCACGCCGTCCCGGAACGCTTCCCGGGCGCGGTCCTTGAGGATGTCCTGCAGCTGGACCGCGTCGTACGGAGGGAAGAGCACCTTCTCCTCGTTGAGGCGGCTGCGGACCCGTGCGTCGAGGTGGTTCGTGAACTTGAGGTCGTTCGAGATGCCGATGAGGGCGAGGCGAGCGGTCTCGAGCTCCGTGTTGATCTGGCTCAGCGTGTAGAGGATGTTGTCACCGCTGCGCGCGACGAGGCGGTCGACCTCGTCCAGCACAAGGAGAATGATCCCACCCTTGGTGTCCATGAGTCGACGCATGCCGGCCTGGACCCGGTCGAGCGACCAGCCCGTCGGGATGCGGTCGGCCTCGTTCTTCGCGATCCCGTTCGCGATCGTCTGGAGCAGACTGTACGGCGTGTCGATGTTCCCGCAGTTGAGCGTGATGAACGTCACGTTCGCGGCGAGGTCGGTCCGCTTCTGGAGGTCCTGGCGGACCTGGGCCACGACCGCCGTCTTGCCGGTGCCGATCTTTCCGTAGATGAGAAGGTTCGAGGGGAGGTCGCCGCGCAGTGACGGGGCCAGCACCTCTGCGACCGACCGGATCTGCTGCTCCCGGTGGGGCAGACGGCTCGGCACATACGAGTCCCGCAACACCTCCCGGCTGCCACGGAACAGCTCGCTCTTCGAGGTGAGGATCGCATCCAGGATCCCTCCCGCCGATGCCGGTGGGGTCCCGGACGCGGACGCCGCGGGCACCGGCACCGGTGCTCCCGCGCCGTTCGCGCCCGGCCGACGGTCGCCGATCGGCGTTGCCGTCGGAGTCGTCGCAGTCGAGTTTTCGAGGGGTTCCGGAGTGTCTACCGGCCGGTCTTCGTTCACTGGAGACACCGTCGAAACCTACCCGGGCCTCGGGCGGGGCGTGCGAGGAAGGCGAGCCATATGTACCTTTTGCCGGCACGAGCCCATGGGAGCGCGCCGATTGGGCCGGAACGCGTCGGAACGGCGCCGGTCCGCGGTTTCGCCCGACCGAAGCCATTTGAAGGAGCGCGTTGTCGCCCCGGCGATGTCGGAGTACCCCTCCGGGGACCGCCACGAGAGCGGACGCGTGTCCGAGTCGCTCTCCGTGCCGTACCTTGTGCTCGCCGCCGTCCTTGCCGGTGTCGGTCTGTTCGGGATGGCCTACTGGCTCGTCACCTTCGACTGGCTCTACTTCGCGTCCGTGATCCCGCTCGCCCTCGGGGCATACATGCTGTTCACCCGTGGGACGGGACCGGACCGGGCGTAGCCGGGAGCGCGGCCGGGATGGTGCTCGCCCCGGACCCTTCGGCACCGGTGGTCATCGTCAAGCTCGGCGGGAGCGTGATCACCCGCAAACGGGAGGTCGAGCGTCTTCGGCCCAAGGTACTGGCCCGCCTCGCGCGCGAGGTCTCCGAGATCCGGGACCGGCGGGTCGTGCTCCTCCACGGAGCGGGGTCGTTCGGTCACCCGGGGGCGAAGCGGTTCGGGCTCGCCCTGCCACCGACCGAGGGAGCCGCGGGCGCCGAGCGCGCCCGGGGGGCTGCCATCGTCGCGTCCGAGGTCCGTCGCCTCCACCTGGCGGTCGTCCGCGAGCTTGTGCGGGCCGGTAGCGCACCCGCGTCAGTCCCGTTCGCGACGCACGCCCGGAACCGTGCCGGCGAGCTCGTGCACCTCGACCCGACGCCCGTCGTGGCCTCGCTGGAGCGCAGGTTCCTCCCGGTCTCGTTCGGGGACGTTGTGCCGGACGAGATGTGGGGCTCCTCGATCCTGAGTGCGGATACGATCGCCCTCGCGCTCGTCCCGGCGCTCGGCGCCGAGCGCGTGGTCTTCGTGAGCGACGTGGAAGGCGTCCTAGAGGGCCCACTAGGGAAGAAGCGGTCGGTCGTCCGAGAGGTGACCGAGGGCACGGTCGCGGCGCTACGTCCGCTGAGCGGCGCCCCCGATGTGACAGGGGGCATCCGGGGCAAGGCGACCGTGATGCTCGCCATCGCGGCCGCCGGCGCGGACGCAGGTCTTATTAGCGGACTGTCGGATGGAGCACTCTCGCGCGCGATCCGAGGCGGGATGGAGTACGGGAGCTGGGCTCGTGCGAGATCCTCCTGAACCGTCCGAGCCGGGCGGACTGGACTTGAGCCACCGGAAAGCGGAACACGTCAAGGTCGTCCTCGGCAAGGACGTCGAGGGCCGCTATCGCTACTGGAACGACGTCCAGCTGATCCACCGGGCGCTGCCCGAGATCGATTTCGAGGAGGTCGACCCGTCGACGACGTTCCTCGGCCACCGTCTCTCCGCACCGATCGTTATCACGGGGATGACCGGAGGCTTCCCGGACGCCGCGAAGATCAACGAGAACCTCGCCCAGGCGGCCGCCGAGGTGGGCGTCGCGATGGGGGTCGGGAGCGAGCGGGCGGCGATCCTGAAGGGGCAGTACCCGGAGAGCTACTCGTGCGTCGCCCGCCACGCGGTGCCGCTCAAGTTCGCGAACATCGGCGCACCCCAGATCGTTCCTCAGAAGCCGGGGGACCGTGTGGTCGGGGCGGACGACGTCCGGGCGGCGATGGAGCTGATCCACGCGGACGTGCTCGCGATCCACCTGAACTTCCTCCAGGAGATCGTCCAGCCCGAAGGCGACCGCCGGGCGAAAGGCTGTCTCGAGCGGATCGGCGAGCTGGCCGCCCAGTTCCCGGTGCTGGTCAAGGAAACGGGTGCGGGGCTTTCGCGGGAGGTCGCCGAGGACCTTCGGGACCGCTCGGTCAAGGCGTTCGACGTGAGCGGCACGGGCGGGACCTCCTTCGCCGCGGTCGAACATTATCGCGCGGTCGACCAGGGTGCCGAACGCGAGGCGCGCGTCGGCAAGACGTTCTGGGACTGGGGGATCCCGTCGCCGATCTCCGTCCTTGAGCTGGTCCCTCTCGGCCTTCCTGTCATCGCGAGCGGCGGCGTCCGGAGCGGGCTCGATGTCGCCCGCGCCGTCGCCCTCGGGGCCTCGGCCGCCGGGACCGCGGGCGGAATGCTGAGGGCCGCCGCCACCGACTATGCGACGACCCGCAAGGAGCTCGAGTACCTGGTGCACGAGCTCAAGGTCGCGATGTTCCTCACGGGGTCCAAGACGGTCGCCGAGCTGCAGAAGGCGCCCTACCTGCTCACCGGGGAGAGCCGTCTGTGGCGCCGTCGGTAGCCGCCCCCTCCCCGGAGGAGATCCACCGGGCCAAGCTCGCCGACCTCCGGACCTCGGGCCGGGGAGGCCCGCTCTTGTCGAACGTGGACTGGATTGCCGCGCTTCCACCCGACCGGCAGGCCCCGTACGCTTCCTCGGTCCGGCGCAAGCCGTCGCGCACGCTCTCCGGAGTTGCGATCGTCGCCATCATGACGGCGCCGGCGCGCTGCCCTCACGGGCGATGCACCTACTGTCCCGGCGGCGTCGAGAATGGGAGCCCCCAGAGCTACACGGGCGAGGAGCCATCCGCCCTCCGCGGCGCCCAGTTCCACTGGGACGCTCGGGCGATCGCCCGTCAGCGGATCGCCACCCTCGAGGAGATCGGGCATCCGACATCGAAGGTCGAGGTGATCCTGATGGGAGGCACCTTCCCGGCGCGCCCCGCGGCGTACCAGGAAGAGGTGTTTCGGGGCGTGTACGACGGGCTCAATGGTACGCCCTCGTCCTCGCTGGCGGACGCGCAGGCGCAGAACGAGGTCGCCGACCATCGGGTCGTGGGCCTTACCGTTGAGACCCGACCGGACTGGTGCGACGGCCGCGTGCTGCCGTTCCTGCTCGATGCCGGGGTGACCCGTGTGGAGATCGGGGTCGAGTGCCTTCACGATGACGTGCTCGAAGCGGTCGGGCGGGCGCACTCCGCGGGCGATGTCGCCGTCGCGACGCGGGAAGCTCGCGACCGCGGCCTCAAGGTCTGTTACCACATCATGCTCGGGCTGCCGGGCATGGACCCCGCGGCGGACCTCGCGGACTTCGAGCGCCTCTGGTCCGACCCCGCACTGCGGCCGGACCTCCTCAAAATCTACCCGACGCTCGTCCTCCCAGGGACTCCGCTCTACGAGGACTGGCGGGTGGGTCGGTACGCCCCGTACGATACGGCCACCGCGGCCGAGCTGCTGGCCCGGATGAAGCAGCGTCTTCCCCCGTGGGTGAGGATCCAGCGCATCCAGAGGGACATCCCGGCCCGTCTCATCGCCGCCGGAGTGCGAACCAGCAACGTCCGGGAGAAGGCGCTCGCGCTCCTTCGGGAGCGGGGAATCCACTGCCGCTGTTTGCGCTGCCGCGAAGCGGGCCGACGGGCCACACCACACCCCGACACCTTCGAGCTGACGACGACCGAGTACGAGGCGGCCGGAGGGCGGGAGCGATTCTTCGCCTGGGAGCACTCTCCGACCGATACGATCGCCGGGTTCCTTCGGCTCCGGTTCCCGTCCAACGCGACCCCGGGGGGGCTCGACGGCCCCGTGATCCGAGAGCTCAAGGTCGTCGGGACGGAGGTCCCCATCGGGCAGGCCGGTCACCGCCCGAGCGACTACCAGCACCGGGGCTTCGGTCGCTCGCTGCTCGAAGCGGCCGAAGAGGCCGTCCGCGCGGAGGGGTTCTCCCGGGTCTACGTGACGAGCGCGGTCGGGACCCGAGAGTACTATCGTCGGTGGGGGTACGAGCGCGCAGGTCCGCATATGGCGAAGAGCGTTTTCGCCGGACACAACCCCTGACGGGCCGTGCGACGGTTTCTCTTCCCGCCGGTCGCGCAACCCTTAAACCCACCCCCGGCTCCGCCGACCGAAGGTAACCTCATGGCCCCGAACATCCAGGTCGAGCCGCTGCACACCGTCCACATCGAGGACCAAGAGATCGAGCTGGTCGAGCGAAAGGGCCTCGGGCACCCCGACTCGATCGCCGATGGGGTGTCGGAGTCGGTGAGCCGGGCGCTCTGCCGGATGTACCTCGATGAGTTCGGTAAGATCCTCCACCACAACACGGACGAGACGCAGGTCGTCGGGGGCGGTTCCGAGCCGAAGTTCGGCGGCGGCAAGGTGACGAGCCCAATCTACATCCTGCTCGTCGGCCGCGCCACGACCGAGGTCAACGGCGAAAAGCTTCCGTACCGGGACGTAGCGATCGAAGCCGCCCGGAAGTACGTTCAGTCCGTCTGCGCCCACATCGACATCGACAACCACGTCGAGTTCGACTGCAAGATCGGTCAGGGGTCGGTCGACCTGCGGGGGGTCTTCGAGCAGAAGTCGGTCCTCTCGAACGACACCTCGTTCGGGGTCGGGTTCGCGCCGCTCTCGGACACCGAGCGGCTGGTCCTCGAGAGCGAGAAGTTCCTCACCTTGAGGCTGAAGAAGAAGCTCCACGCGCTCGGCGAGGACGTCAAGGTGATGGGCTACCGCCAGGAAGACGAGATCCACCTGACGGTCGCCGCGGCCCTCGTGGACAGCGAGGTCAAGGACGGTCGCGAGTACGCGTCGGTCTGCCAGGAGATCCACGACCAGCTCATGGACCAGGCGGCGAAACTGACCCGTCGAAAGGTCACGATCGACGTCAACACCGCGGACGACCCCGAACTGGGCCGTTACTACCTGACCGTGACCGGCTGCTCGATGGAGGCCGGGGACGACGGCTCCGTCGGTCGCGGCAACCGCGCGAACGGTCTCATCACGCCGTGCCGCCCGATGAGCCTCGAAGCGTCGGCGGGGAAGAACCCGGTCAATCACGTCGGGAAGATCTACAACCTGCTCGGCAACCTGATCGCGAACGACATCGTCAAAGAGGCCGGGGGCGACGTGCGCGAGGTGCACGTTCGCATCCTCTCCCAGATCGGTAAGCCGGTCGACGAGCCCCAGGTCGCCGCGATCCAGATCCTGCCCGCGGCGGGCGTCAAGCTCGCGAAGGTGAAGCCGAACGCGGAAGCGGTCTCCCAGAAGTGGTTCGACGAGATCGACACCATCCCGCGCCTCCTCCTGACCGGAAAGCTATCGGTCTTCTAGGCGTGGGGCGCTCGGGGCGCTCGTGCGGGTCTTCGTAGAGTCGTTCGGGTGTTCCCAGAACCAGGGAGAGGGGGCGGCGATCGCCCGGGACCTCGCCTCCCGTGGCCACGCGCTCGTCCGCGAGCCGCTCGGAGCGGACGTCGGGGTCCTCGTCACCTGCGGGGTGATCGGTCCCACCGAGAGCCGGATGGTGCGCCGATGGGAAGTGCTCTCCTCCCAGCTCCCGCGGATGGTGGTGACCGGCTGCCTCGTCCCGCTCCGGTGCGACCTCATGAACGGACCCGGCCGGTCGCGAACGACGTTCGTCCCGATCCGGGAGCAGTCGCACCTCCCGGCGCTCCTCGATTCGTGGGGCCCGGACGTCACGGTGCCGTTGCCCGAGATCCCGTCGGGACCGTCCATCACGGCGCCGCCCGTCGTGGAGGAGGTCGTCATCGCCCAGGGATGCACGAGCGGCTGCACCTACTGCTTCAGTCGACTCGCCCGAGGGCGGCTCTCGAGCGTGCCGGCCGACAAGATACTGGAACGTGTACGGGACGCGGTCGGGCGCGGGGTTCGGGAGGTCCGTTTGACCGGGCTTGACACGGCAGCGTGGGGAGAGGACCTGCCCGGGCCCATCCGGCTTCCCGAGCTCCTTCGGTCGGTCACCGAGACACCCGGGGACTTTCGGGTGCGGGTCGGCATGATGAGCCCCCAGAGCCTAGAGCCTCACCTCGACCGTTACCTCGACTCTCTCGCGCACGGCACCGCCTATCGATTCCTGCACCTCCCCCTCCAGAGCGGGTCGGACCGAATCCTCGACGCGATGCACCGCGGGTACCGGGTCGACCAGTTCCGTCGCCAGGTGGAGGCCGCCCGCCGCCGGATTCCGGACCTCCACCTCGCGACCGACGTGATCGTCGGTTTCCCGGGCGAGACCGAGGAGGATTTCCGCGCGACCGAGGAGCTGCTCGAGTGGACCGGCGCGGAGACGGTCAACGTGACGCGGTTCTCGGCGCGCCCCGGCACTCCAGCCTCCCGCATGACCGGCCTTCCTCCCCGCGTCGCCAAGCGACGTTCCCGAGCGATGGCCGAGCTGCGGCACCGCGTCTCCCGGGCTCGACTCGAGCGGTGGATCGGTGCCCGGACGACCGGACGCGTGCTCGAGCACGGACCGGGGGAGAGCTCGGTCGCCCGGTTGAGCAATTACCTCCCCGTCGTGCTCGACCGGCGGTGGCCGCTCGGCACGGCTGTGGAGATCCGGGTCGACGGGGCCCGGTCGACCTACCTCCTCGGAACCGCCGTGTAGTGGCGTTCTAAATACTCGACCGAACCCTATTTCGACGGCTGGGCCTCCCGTGGGGGGGAGTCGCCGGCGCACGGTCGAATGGTCGCGCTCAACGGCTTCGAGATCTACAGCATCGCCTTCGTGGTCGTCGCGGCCGTCGTGGTCGTCGGCCTCCTCCTCTACCTTCTCCGTCGATTGAAGAACCGACGGGCGAAGCTGCTCGACGATCTCGACCACCGACCCCAGCTGAGCCAGGACCGGGCGTTCAACCGCCTCGCGATGGCACGGCGCGAGTCGGACGTGCTCTTCGGCCAGGGCGTGGACGTGCGCCACGCCAACGAACTGATCGCGCAGAGCCAGGGCGCCTTCGACACGCGACAGTTCGACCGGTCCTACGAGCTCGCGCAGTCCGCGCACGAGGCCCTGGTGAACGCGCGCCGGCAGGGCGCCTTGACAACGAGCCCTCCGCTAACCTCTTCGTCGGGCGTGCGCCCCGCCCCGGGACCCCTCCCGGCGACCCCCGTCGCGGGGGTCGCGGCGGCCCCAGCGCTCGCCGCGGAACCGCAACCCTCTCGGCCGACCATCCCGAAGAATCGAGCCGAATCCCAGTTCCAGATCCGACTCCTCAGCGACGAGCTTGAGGCGCTGCCCTCGCGGCGCGCGAAGGACCCGAACGTGGTCCAGGCGAACGCACTGAAGAGCCAGGCCTCGCAGTCGTTCGAGAAGGGGGAGTACACCGAGGCGTTCCGGCTCGCTTTGCGTGGGCGACGGGCCCTCGGAGGGAACCTCGAAGCGCTGCCTCCCACGGGAAGCTCCGTCGCGCGACCGGCCGCCGGTGCCGGGAACGGAGCGGCGGCCCCCTCCGACCTCACTCGGACGGTGGAGACGGTGGCCGGCGGTGAGCGGTGCTCGGAGTGCGGTTACCCGATGCTCCCGGGGGACGCGTTCTGCCGGGGGTGCGGTCGGCCGCGTGGAACGATGACCTGCCCGACCTGCGGCGCGCCCCGCGGAGAGCAAGAGCCGTTCTGCGGCCGCTGTGGTACCCGCTTTCCCTGAATCGGGCGACGTCGGTCTTCACACAGCCCTGGGCACCCATTCGTCCAGGCGACGCTGCGTTCGGGCTTCGTGCAGCAGAGCGGAGCTGGCAAGCCATCTTGGAAGGGGGATCGCGAACGTCTGGCCGATCCGTTCAGACAGCTCGGTGAGCGTCGCGAGCCGCTCGGGGGGTTGGTGGAGCGCAGCGCGCACGTGTTCCCGGACGTTCCACACGCCGAGCGGAAGGATCTCGCCCGGGTGGACCTCCCGCAGCACCACGACGCCCGCCTGCCTTCCGAGGCCGAGCAGCGCTTCGCTCGTCGCGAGCCGGGCGGCGTAGTAGCACCCCCCGATCGACGCGTACGTGGTCCGTCCTCGGAACCCCTCGTGGTCTCCGATCATGACGATCCGGTTCGGGTTCGGGTTCCAGAGCGTGTTGGGATACCACGCCTCGATCGATTCGTACCGGTACGACCCGGGGAGGAAAGCGAGCACCCACCGGTTATCGAGCGCGGTGTACCGGTAGAGGAGGATCTCCGAGAGGTGGGGGAGGTCTCGGATCCGCTCGAGGTTCGTCTTGGAGAGGAGGTCGTCCACTGCGGTGATGCTCCAGCGCGTAGGGACCAGGCGCCGGCGTCCCCTCCTCCCCAGCGTCCCCACGCTGAACGCCCGCTGGATCCGGCTCACACGAACGCCCCGGTGGTAGAGCTCCTCTACCGCCACGCGCGCGTTCGCATGCACATCGGAGGTCAGGCGGTCGAGGTTCGGGTCGACACGACGCACATCGAGGTGCATCTTCTCAATCGGCGCCGAGGGTCCGAACGGCGGAGTCGAGTCGCTGAGGGAAAGGTGGCCCCGGGGAGGCCTCCGGAAGTGGGCCTCGCTCTCGACGGTTTCCCCCGCGATGCCGAGGAGCTGGAGTTCTTCCAACATCGGGATCGGGCGCTCGGCGTCCGTGACGCGGATCGGTGTAGTGCCCCGCACCAATCCTGTCCGGAACGAGACCACTTCGGCCACCGAGCGGCCGACCCACTCTTCGGGAGTATCGAAGAGCTCGGTCGATCCATGCTCCGGGCTCAGGAGCGGGCCCACGGAGACCTTCGGGTATCCGAAGCGACCGACGAACAGCGCCGGCGGGGAGGTCCCCTCTAGATCGACCCCGTTCACCATCGGGAGCGTCCTCTCGAACGCGCGGTACTTGACGAGGATCGGGCAGACCGGCTTTCCGCAGAGCAGCTGCGCGGACCGACAACGAATGCACATCGTTGGGTCCTCCTCGAGCCCGGGCACGCTCCAAGATAGCGAACCGACGGGAGCCAGTCCCGGGATCGGAGGAACGGTCGTCGAGCCGGCCATCTCCACTACCGCTGGGTCATCCGGTCGCTCGCATGTAAAGTCGGTGGGAGAGGTCGTGAAACGGGGCCTTTCAGCCTCACCGGATGTGGGCCAGACCCCTCCCCACTTTCGCTCCCCGTGACGTTGTCAGGGCGAGAATCCGACCGACCTACTA
>DATJVA010000066.1:0-3931 GCA_035502015.1 Thermoplasmata archaeon
CGGTGCTGAAGGGAGAGGGGCTGTCGTTCACGAACTTCCTGGACGTCGACACGGCCCTCGCCACCGTCGCCGAGTTCGCTTCGCCGAGCGCGGCGGTCGTGAAGCACGCCACCCCGTGCGGGGTCGCCTCGGGCGCCACGCACGCCGAAGCGCTGACGAACGCCATCGCCACCGACCCGGTCGCCCGCTACGGCTGCGTGATTGCCGCGAACCGGCCGGTCGGCCCCGATGACCCGGCGATGCTCAAGGGAGTGTTCGTCGACCTGATCGCGGCCCCGGAGTACGACGCGACCGCGCTCGAGGCGCTCATGCGCCGGCCGAAGATCAAGATCGTGCGCCTTCCTCCTCCCGCGAGCGCCTCGACCCGCTGGGAGGCGAAGAGCGCCCTCGGCCGCCTTCTGCTCCAGGAGTCGGACGTGCGTCAGCTCGCACCGGCGGACTGGAAGCACGTGACCGGCCCCGAGATCACCGAAGCGCAGCGCGCGTCGCTCGACTTCGCCTGGCGCGTCGTCCGCCACGCCAAGTCGAACGCGATCGTGCTCGCCCGGGGGTCGTCGACCGTCGGCATCGGGGCCGGGCAGACGAGCCGCGTGAAGGCCTCCGAGCTCGCTTGCGAGGTCGCGGGCGAGCGAGCGAAGGGCGCGGTGCTCGCGTCCGACGCGTACTTCCCGTTCGCGGACGGCGTCGAGGCGGCCGGGCGGGCTGGGGTCTCCGCGATCCTTCAGCCGGGCGGGAGCCTTCGGGACCCCGAGGTGATCGCCGCCGCCCAGAAGTTCGGGATCTCGATGTACTTCACCGGGTGGCGCGTCTTCCGCCACTGACGCGCGCTCTCGAGAAGTATCTCCGGACGCTCTCCCGGAAAGCGACCAGGTCGACCGAACCGACCTCTCGACCCTTCTCCTGGCCCGACTCGACGAACACGTACGTCGGGATCATGTGGATCCCGTACGACCGGGTCACGAGCGCGGCCTCGTCAACGTTCACTTTCGCGAACTTGACGCGACCGGCGAGCTGGGCGCTCAGGTCGCGGAGCAGCGGCTCTGCGACGCGGCAGGGAGCGCACCAATCGGCGTAGAAATCGACGACGACCGGCAGCGTCGACCGGATGACCTCGCGCTCGAACGTCGCATCCGTGACCCGGATCGGCTCGGCTCGTTCGCTCACGACGGGCCGTCGAAACCCCGTCTCGCTTTAAACCTCTGCCACGTCCGACGGCGAAGCCCGTGCGTCGCACACCGGCCGCCTCGCCGATACTTCCCACGACGGTGGCCTCCGCCCTGCTGCGATGGTACCGTGCCCACCGGCGCCGGCTCCCCTGGCGCATCGACCGGGACCCGTACCGCGTCTGGGTGGCCGAGGTCCTTCTCCAGCAGACAAGGGTCGCGCAGGCCGTGCCGTACTTCGAGAGGTTCGTCCGCGCGTTCCCCACGGTCGAGGCGCTCGCCCGCGCACCGACCGAGCGGGTCCTCAAGGAGTGGGAAGGGGCAGGCTACTATGCCCGGGCGCACCATCTTCACGCGGCCGCTCGCCAGCTCGTCCGGGAGCGCGACGGTGAGATCCCTTCCACCGAGGAGGGGCTCGAGCGCCTTCCCGGCGTCGGTCCGTACATCGCCCGGGCCGTGGCGTCCATCGCCTTCGGACGGCCCTGCGTGGCGCTGGAGGCGAACGGGCTGCGGGTGGTGGCCCGCTGGACCCGGGAAGAAGGGGACGTGCGCGAACCGGCCGTCCGGTCGCGCCTTGAGCGGGCCCTTCGGGAGATCCTGCCTCGGAACGACCCGGGGACCTTCGCCGAGGCGGTCATGGAGCTGGGCGAAACGGTCTGCGGTCCGAAACGACCGGCCTGCAAAGTCTGTCCGGTCGCCTTTGCGTGCCGGGCGTATCGCGAGCTCGACGACCCGGCGATTCTCCCGATACGGCGGAAGCGTACGCATCGACCCCACATCCGGGCCGCCCTCATCGTCCTCACCGACCGGGGCCGCATGCTCGTGCAGCGACGGCCATCGTCGGGCCTGCTTCCGGGTCTCTGGGAGTTCCCGGGAGGTCGAATCGAACCCGGCGAGTCGAGCGAGGACGCGGCACGCCGGGAGCTTCGCGAGGAGACCGGGCTCTCGGCCGGCCGCATCGTCCCGATCGGGACCGTGCACCACGCCTACAGCCACTTCTCTGTGGAGCTCCACGCCTTCGCCGGGCGACCCCGGGAGCGCGGACGACGACGGAACGGTCCCGAGCGACGGTGGGTGACCCGCAAGCAGCTCGCCCACCTTCCGATCCCGAAAGCGACCGAGAAGGTGCTCGCCCTGGTCACGTCCGGGCGGGGTACAACTTCCCGGGGTTCAGGATCCCGTCGGGGTCGCACGCGCGCTTCACAGCCCGCAGGATCTCGACCGCGTCGGCGCCGAGCTCCTCGGTAAGGAACCCGCGCTTCAGCTGCCCGATGCCGTGCTCGGCACTGATCGTCCCGCCGAGGGCTCTCGCGGCGTTCAGCACCGCCGTGCGGATCCGGCCCGCCGCGGGGGAGCCCGGTCCGACCGCATAGTTCGGGTGGAGGCTCCCTTCCCCGAGATGGCCGAACAGGAAGTACGGGACCTTCTCCCGCCGGGCGATCCGACCGAGCGACTCGACCAGCCGGTCGACCGCGGCGAGCGGCACCGCGACGTCCTCCCGCACGTGGTACCCGAAGCGCTCGAGGAGGACGTCCCCGCTCTCGCCCCGCAGGGTCCACAGCTCGTCGGCGTCCTCGAAGACCATGAAGCCCCCCCGGCCGGCGTTCGCCCGACCGAACGACGCACGCAATCGTGCGAGCTTTCGTCGGGCGTCCTTTGGCCCGTCCGCCTCGACCTCGAGGAGCAGCAGCGAGGAGTCGCGGGGCCAGCGAGCCCCTCGTCGCTCGGCGAGCGCCTGCGCGCACCCCCGGTCAAGGTACTCGACCGCGGAGAGACCGCTCTCCGGCAGCCGGGAGAGCCGGCCCACGACCTCGCCGAGGCGCGCGGAGCGCGGCAGCGGGACGATCGCTCCCTGTCGGACCGCCGGAAGGCGAGCGAGGCGCACGGTGACCTCGGTCGCGATCCCGAGGGTCCCCTCGCTGCCGATGAACATCTGGAGGAGGTCGGGCCCCACCGAACGCTTGGCGACCCGGGAGCCGAGCCGGACCCGGGCCCCGGTGCCGAGGACCGCCTCCACCTCCCGGACCCACGCCCGAGTCGCTCCGTACCGGAACGACCGCATCCCCGAGGCGTTCGTCCCGACGTTGCCGCCGATCGTCGACTCCGACCACGATCCGGGGTTCGGTGGGAAGAACAGCCCGTGCGGACGCACCGCCCGGTTAAGCTCGCGATTCACCACTCCCGGCCCGACGCGGGCCCATCGCGCCACCGGGTCCACCTCGAGGAGGGAGTCCCAGCCGGAAAGGTCGACGACCACCGCGCCGTTCGGAGGCACCGACTCCCCGTCGAGGGAGGTCCCCCCTCCGCGGGGCACGAGAGGGACCTTGGAACGACGCGCCCAGCGGACAAGGGTGACCACGTCGTCCACGTCGGCCGGCGCGACCGCCGCGAGCGGACGACCCGAGAGGTGGGACCCGTCATGCCCAACCTCGGTGAGGCTCTTCGCGTCCGTCACGACATGACCCCGGACCGCCCTATCGAGGGACCGGACCGTCCCGTCCGAACGCACCGGTCGACGCCGCGGCACGGGATCCCGCTCGCGGACCGTTCGAAGTTACCCCGGGGGAGGAGGCGCGGCGTCGAGCGCGTCCACCGCCTGGATGAAGTCGCGGATCGCGAACGGTCGGACGAGCGTCGCGCGGGCCCCGGCGCGGCGCGCCCGGGCCTCGAGCGGAGGGTCCGAGCTGGGAAGGATCACGAGCGCGCGCAGGTCCGTTCGTCCCGACAACATCTGGGCCAGCTCCTCCGCCCAGGTCTCACCCTTCTCG
>DATJVA010000067.1:0-21453 GCA_035502015.1 Thermoplasmata archaeon
CGGGGGCGGCTCCCGGTCGCCCGCAGAAGCCCTTCCGTGCTGAGCTGCTTGATGAATCGGTACGCTTCCACCCGGTTGACGGCGCTGACTCGGGCGAGCTCGCTCGCCGTCATCGCGCCTCCGCGGCACGCGGCCAAGTAAACGCGGGCCCCCTTTTCGGGAACGCCGTGTTCCGCGAGTAGCTCGTGAAGTCCGGGTTTCGGCGCCCCCACGGGAGAAGCAGGCGGCCGGCCGATAAAAGGTCGAAGGGGGCGAGGTACGGTCACCCTCGGACCGAAGGCGACAAAAGCCTAGAGGGCCGCCTGGAAGTCCTCGATCGAGAGCGGGTATTCGACCTCTGCCGCGCCGGCGCGGGCCTTCAACACCTCTCGTGCGAGCAGCCAGTAGACGGTCGCAAGCGCGACCCGGCCCTTATTGTTCGCCGGGATCACGAAGTCGACGTTCCGGGTCTCGTTGTTGACATCGCACAGCCCGACGACCGGGATCCCGATCGAGACCGCTTCGCTGAGCGCCTGCTGGTCGGTCGCCGGGTCCGTCACGACGAGCACCTTCGGCTCGAAATACTCCTCGAGGTTCGGGTTCGTGAGGCAGCCGGGAACGAATCGCTCGGCGAACGAGACCGCCCCGAGCGTCTTCGCGAAGACCCGGACGGGCTTCTGGCCGTACTGTCGCTGGGAGACCACCAGGATGCGCTCCGCGGGGAAGCGGGCGAGGAACTTGGCAGCGAGGCGGATCCGCCGGTCGGTCTCTCGAACGTCGAGGACGTGGAGGCCATCGAAGCGGACCTTGAACACGAACCGGCGCATCGACGCCGACTTCTGTTGCGTGCCGATGTGGACGCCTGAGGTGAGGTACGTGTCCTCGGGGATGAGCAGCTCGCCCGGCTGAATGTCCTGGCCGTCGCTGGCCGTCACGGGCTCCTGCGTCATCGTTTCGTCGTCGGGCATGTCGTTAGGTTCCGGTGGCGCGGCCGAGCCGCAGGAGTTCATTTAGCTTTGCCATGCGCTCTCCGCCCAGAATCCCGCACTTGAGGCCCCGGGCGCCGGTGCCGAGCGCCACGTGAGCGAGCCAACCCTCGGGAACCTCCCCCGACCGGTGGGAGGTGACGGTCGCGATGCCGTGGCTCCGTGCGAGGTCGACGGCCCGGAAAGTGTCCGTGAGGGTACCGACCTGGTTGACCTTCACAAGGATCGAGTTGGTCGAATGGTGAGCGAGCCCGATCCGGAGGCGGGCATCGCTCGTGACGTAGAGGTCGTCGCCGACCACGAGGGCCTGGTGGCCGACCGCTTTCGTGAGCGCGGCGAAGCCGTCGAACTCCTCCTCATCGAACGGGTCCTCGACGTAGCGCAGGCCGAAACGGTCGACGAGCTTCGACACGAACCCGACCTGACCCTCGGTATCGAGCGTCTGCTCGCGGTAGCGGTACTTGCCGTCCTCGAAGAACTCGCTCGCGGCGAGGTCGAGCCCGGGGTGCACCTCAAGGTGCAACTCGTCCCGTGCCTTCGCGCACGCATCGGAGAGGATCTCGAGCGCCTCGAGGTTGGAGACCGCCGCGACCCAGCCTCCCTCGTCTCCCCGGCCGAGGGCGTTCTTCGGGTACCGGCGGTGGAGCTCCTCGCCGATCAGTCCGTGGACCCGGACCGCGGCGCGAACCGAGTCCTCGGGACGCGGGCAGGTGGCGAAGGCGATGAACTCCTGGATGTCAGGTCCCCCGATCGCGTGGCGCCCCCCGTTGATGCAGTTACCGACGATCGCCGGGAACGTCCGTCCGTCGACCCCCGGACGCGCGAGGAGCTTCCAGAGCGGTCGCCCGGTCTCTTCCGCGCGCGCGATCGCGACCGCCATCGAGACCGCGGTCGCGGTGTTCCCTCCGATCGCGGAGAAGTCGGGGGTCCCGTCGATCTCGTGGAGGGCCATGTCGACCTCCCGTTGCTCCTCCGCATCGAGGCCCCTCAGGCCGGGCGCCACCTTCGATTCGAACATCGCAAGCGCCTCGGGCACGCCCCCCTTCGGGAACGCTACGACCTCGTGGGCGCCGGTGCTCGCTCCGCTCGGAGCCCCTGCCCGCCCCCGTGCCCCCGAGCCGAGCGCGATCGTCGCCTCGACGGTCGGCCGTCCGCGGCTGTCGTAGACAGAAAACAGGTCCGCCGAGACGATACGGCTCATCGACGCTCCCCCACGAACTCCACGAGAACCCCTCCGAACGCCGAAGGATGGCAGAAGCCGACCGTCCGTCCCCGCGCGCCGGGCCGGCCCCGGGAGTCGATGAGGCGGCCGCCACGACGCGCGACCTCCGCGAGGGCCGCGTCGACGTCCGGGACCGCGAAGGCGACATGATGCATCCCGCCACCCCGGCTCGAAAGGAACTTCGCAACCGGCGAGTCCGGGCCGGACGGTTCGAGGAGCTCGATGTGGGTCTCTCCGGCCGAGAGAAAGGCGACACGGACGCCGCTTCCCGGGACCTCTTCCGGGGCGGCGGTATCGGAGGCACCGAGCAGCGGACGCCAGCGCTCGGCCGCCTCGGCCACGTTCGGGACCACGATACCGATATGATCGACCTTCATCGACAACTCCAACTTCCTCTCAGATCGCCTTCGAGGGGGGCTGCTCGCCAAAGATCTCTCGCCACACGTCGGAGATCTCACCGAGGGTCGCTCCGGCCCGGACCGAGTCGAGCACGGCCGGCATCACGTTGGCACCGGCCTTCGTGACGGAGCGCAGGGCGGATAGAGCGCGCTCCGCCGCGCCCGCGTCGCGTTCGGCCCTCCAGCGACGGAGCTCGGTGATCTGGCGTCTCTCCTCCGCGGGAGTGATCCGCTGGCTGTGGACTCCCGTCCCCCCGCTCTCGGGGAAGAGCGAGAACCGGGGGTTCCCCTCGACGAACTCGTTCACCCCGACCACGATCTCCTCCTTCCGCTCCCGAGCGCGGGCGACGCGGTACGCCTCCTTTGCGATCTCCCCCGAGATGAACCCGCGCTCGATCGCGGCGAGCGCGCCTCCCATATCGTCGATCCGCGCGAGGTAGTCGCGGGCCTCGGACTCGATGCGGTCGGTGAGATACTCGACCTCGTACGACCCGCCGAGCGGGTCGACCGTGTTCGCGACACCGGACTCCTCGGCGAGGATCTGTTGGGTCCGGAGCGCGAGACGCGCGGACGCCTCGGTCGGTAGGCCGATCGCCTCGTCGAGCGCGTTCGTGTGCAACGACTGGGTGCCTCCGAGGACCGCCGAGAGCGCCTCGAGCGTCGTGCGGACGACGTTCAGCTCGGGCTGCTGGGCGGTGAGGCTCGAGCCCGCGGTCTGAGTGTGGAACCGCAGCTGTTTCGATCGGCGGCTCTTCGCCCGGAACTCGTCGGTGACGATCCGGGCCCACAGGCGGCGCGCGGCTCGGAACTTGGCGACCTCCTCGAGGAAGTTCCGGTCCGCCGAGAAGAAGAAGGAGAGGCGGGGCAGGAACTCGTCGAGGTCGAGTCCGCGCTCCCGCACGGCCCGGACGTACGCCACGGCGTTCGCGAGCGTGAACGCGACCTCCTGGACGGCCGTGGCGCCGGCCTCGCGCATGTGGTAGCCCGAGACCGAGATGTAGTTCCACTGGGGCATCTCGCGGGTCGCGAACTCGATCAGGTCCGCGGTAAGGCGGAGCGACGGTCCCGGCGGGTAGATGTACGTCCCTCGGGCGATGTACTCCTTCAGGATGTCGTTCTGCACGGTCCCGCCCAGTTTCGCTCGGGGAACCCCGTTCTCCTCGGCGACCGAAACGAGCAGAGCGAGGAGGATGGGGGCGGTGGCGTTGATCGTCATCGACACCGTGGCGTGGTCGAGCGGGATCCCACGGAACAACGTGCGCATGTTCCCGAGCGACGCGACCGGAACCCCGCACCGGCCGACCTCGCCGCGGGCCCGGAGATGGTCGGAGTCGTAGCCGTTCTGCGTGGGGAGGTCGAACGCTACGGAGAGTCCGGTCTGACCGCCCTTGAGGAGGAACTGGAACCGCTCGTTGGTCGCCTCCGCGCTCCCGAAGCCTGAGTACTGGCGGAGCGTCCAGAGACGGCCGCGATACATCGTGGGCTGGATGCCCCGGGTGAACGGCGCCTCACCGGGAAATCCGACCTGCTCGAGGAAGGCGGTCTCGGGGTCCGCCGGGGGTTCCGAGAGGAGCGGGAGGCGCCCGCCCTCGACGCGCGAGCCGATCGCGCGTCGAGCGTCTTTCTGCCACCGCCGCCGGGCGGCCGAACGGGACGCACCTCCTCGGGACCGGGCCATCGCCGTTGGACCGGGGAGCGCTATTAATCAGTGTCGCGGCGGGCGACGAGCGGCCACAGGGCCGTCAGGTCGAGCTCCGCCCATGCCACCGGCACCGGAACGCCGATCTCGGTGAGGAGCGTCGGGGAGATCTCCCCCATCTCCGCGACCGCCTCTCCCGCGATCCTCGTTCGGGCCCCGCGACCCGAAATGACCCCGGGAAGTTCCGCCGGCTCGCGTACGGAGCTTACGTCGACGGTGCGCAGGAGGTAGTCGACGACGGCCGCGGCGTCCGCGAACCCTGCCGAATCGAGGGCGAGGACGACCCCCGCGTGGTAGTGCGTCTCGGCCCCGGTCTCCGAGCCGGGGGCCGGCACGACCACGGGCGCGACCTCTCCGAACCGCTGCGGGTAGCCGTGGCGTGTGTTCCGGGCGAGCACGTCGAGATGCGAGAGCAAGAGCCGGTTCCTGAGGAAAGCGAACTCGGCGGACACGGGGTTCCTGAGGTGCAGCGGGGGTTGCCCTCCCAGCCGCGCCACCGTCGCTTCGGAGACGAGGAGCGGAGTGTAGGGTGCCGCGAGCCCAAGCCCGAGCAGCGCCGAGGCGAACCGCCGTCGGAACATGGTCTCCCTCCGGAGGCGGCCCCGCGTGCGGCTGGGTGCGAGGAGCCCGTCCTCGGTCCGAATCCCCTCGGCGAGCAGCACGTCCTCGCCGACATCCACCGCGGTCGTCAGGTCGGGGCGCCAGGGAGGCGCATCGACCTTCCAGCCGCCCGGGTGGGGGTGGCCCGACAAGCGAGACTCGGCGAGCCGTCGTTCGACCACCGATGCCGAGAGCCCTTCCCCGCCCAACGCCCGAAGGACGCCGGCGGGGAGGTCCACCGAGTGCGGAGAGACGACCGATACCCCGTCCGCACGGACCGCTCCGGACCGAGCGACGGGTACGGGGGAGACCGACCAGCCTTGGGCGACGAACGGGACCAAGAGCAGACCGACCGCCTCCGCGACGCTCCGGTCACGGGTACCGGTCGACTCGATCAACAGCTCGCGGTCGCCGACCCGGGCCTCGCCCGCCACGCGGCTGTTCAGCACCGGAGGGAGGCTCAGGACGATCCCGTCCGCGCCCCGGAGGGTGAGGCACCGGTCGTCGTGGCGGCCGAACGGCCCGTACGTCGCGGCCATCGGGTGGTCGGCAAAGAACCGCGTCCCGTCCACTTCCTCCGTGCCGTCCAATGGGACGAACCGGACGCTACCCAACGGCTCGAGGCGGTAGGCGACGGGGAACTCGAACCGCTCGACCGGATAGATGCCGAGGCTCGCGGCTCGGCGGTCGCGTCCGATCGTGGAATGAAGGATCTCCTGGAATCGGACCGCTTCCGCGAGGAGGCCCGCGTCGAGCGGTCTCCCCTCGGGGGCTCGTACGACCGCCCCGGCGATCGCGGGACGGAGCACGTCGACCGAGCTGTCCACCTCGAACCGAACTGCCCCCTCTTCCGTCCCGGTCGCTCGGTACGGCGCGATCCCGTGGGCCGTCCCGAGCACCCCTTGAAGGTAGAGGCCCAAGCCACCCTCCGAGAGGAGGTCCAGTCGGTCCGGCGTTACCGAGACCGTCAGTGACGAGCCGTCGTGGCTCTCGACCTCTGCCTTCGAGGCGAAGAGGAGGTCGTCTAGCGCCTCCTTCCCGAGCGGCCGCCCGGCTACGGCACACAGCCGGTCCGCGTCCAGCACCGTTCGGGGCATGGCTACGTGCTCCCCCCGGTCAGGGCACCGAGGTCGTCCTGGAACAGTTCCCGGATGTCGTTACATCCGAGGGCGACCATCGCGAGCCGGGTCACTCCGATCCCCCACGCCAGCACCGGCACCTCGACCCCGAGGGGGCCGAGCACTTCCGGTCGCAACAGGCCCCCCGGGAACACCTCGATCCAACCGAGGCGCGGATGCCGAACGTACCCTTCGATCGACGGCTCGGTGAACGGGAAGTAGCTCGGTCGGATCTTCATCTCCCGGAGCCCGATCGCCTCCGCGAGCGCCGTGAAGACACCGACCAGGTGGCGCAGGTCGAGTCCCTCCTCACCGATCACGCCCTCGCACTGGCCGAACTCGAGGTGGTGGCGGGCGTCCACCTCCTCCCGACGGAAGTTCCGGTCGATCGAGAACATCCGGAACGGAGGACGCGGACGGCGGGCGAGGAATCGGGCCGAGACGGCGGTGGTCTGCGACCGCAGGACGGACCGGACGGCGACCCGGACATCGTACGGACCCGGCCACCCCGGACCGAGGGGGGCGTCCATTCCGGGCAGCGCACGGCCTTCGTGGACCGCCGCGACCCGGGCCAGAAGTTCTGCCGGAGGAGGCCGACCTTCGACCCCTTCCACCGACAGGGCGTCGTGGATCGACCGGGCCGGATGGTCCTGAGGCATGAACAGCACGTCGTTGTTCCAGAACTCGGTCTCGAGAAGCGGGCCCTCCGCCTGCTCAAAACCGAGGCCGACCAGGACATCCTCGAACTCCTCGAGCCACTCGACGTACGGGTTCGGTCGCGCGCCGGTCACGTACGGGACCGTGGCTCGGACGTCGTACGGGCGGAACGTTCGTCCTTTCCAGTTCCCCGTCCGCAGCAGCGCGGAAGTGAGCGAGCCGAGCAGCTCCTCCCCTTCCGGGGCGAGCGGCAACCGTCGACCCTCATCGGAGACGGTCCAACGCTTGATCGACCGATGGTCCTCCCGCACCAGACCCCGGCGTTCGAGCGCCTCGACGATCGCCGGGTCGACTCCACCGGTCGATCCTTTCGCGACCTCCCCGAGCACGGTCTCCTCCGGTAGCGGGCCCGCCCCGACGGGCGTCCCCGGCTTCAACCGGAACGGCAGACCCTCGGCGAGGAGACCCCTTCGCCGGAGGATCCCGATCGCGGCCGACCGCTCCTCGCCCTCGAGACCGGCTTGGGTCACCTCGTCCGGGGTGAGGGAACCTCCGTGGGCCGCCAGGGCCACAAGGAACAACCGTTCGGGCAGGCCTCGTTCGAGCGCCCGCTCTCCCTTCGGGGTGAGGCGAGGGATGGTCTCGTGTTCTTCTTCGACCTGGACCAGGTGTTTCGACCGCAGGCGCTGAAGGCTCCCCCGGAGCTGGTCCGCCGGGAGCCCGACTTCACGACCGAGCGACTCCTCCTCGATGGGAGAACCGTCGTGCGTCCGCAGGGCCAGCAGTAGCGAACGTTCGGGCCCCGAGAGAGCGACCGGGGCCGCCCCGACCGGGGCATCCCCCGATGCCTCGGGCACAAGAGGGCGAGTAGGCGACCGGATTAAGTCTTTTGGGGCGGCGCGCCTCCGAGAGGCAGCGTCCTCCCTTTCCGAGGGCCGGACGCTACGGAGCAGGTGGAGATGGGGGGCGCGGCGCCGACGGGGCCGGAGGCGCCGCCCCCGTCGGAGCCGTCGTGCTCGTCGGAGGGCCCGCCCCGCCCGGGGCGCTCGCCGGAGCGGCGGCCGCGTCCTGTACTCCCTGCGATGGGCCCGCAGCCCCTCGAGGAGCCGACACCGCCCGACGACGCCGACGTGGTCGACCGATCACGTAGCCGATCGCGGCGGCGGCGGCCATGATCAGAGCGAACCCCACCACGTTCTCCGGGTACGTCTGAATCCCCGCGAGTCCGGGGAACAATCCGATGAGATTGACGGCGATGGTGCTCGAGTTCGTCCCGTAGTAGCCATCGGTCGAGACGGTGGCGGTCGCCGTGCCGTGCCCGCCGAGATAGCAGTCGGGGACCGGGACGTCGAGGCGGACGTCCCCGGACGCGTTCGTCGTCAACAGCATTGAGCCCCAATTCCCCGAGCACGGTCCGGTGTTCACGCTCGCCCGGAGGCTGAGCGAGACCGAGACGCCCGTGATCGGGGCGCCGCTCGTGCGGTTCGAGAGGTGGGCGAACAGCGACACGGACCCTCCCGGAGCGACCGGGGATGGAGTGGCCGTGAGGCTCAGGTTAACGAACGTCGCCGTCAGGTCTTCGTAGAGCAGAACCGCCCTGGGCGAACCCCAGCCGGTCTCGGGGTCCCAGCCGGGCGCCGCCGACCCGATACAGGTCGAACCCGAGCCCACGTCGGCGATGCCGATGGGGTCCGCGCCGGCCTCCTGTGCCGCCCCGATCGCGTAGAGGCGAGGCGTCAGCAGGCCGAGGGGACTCCCGTAGAGCGAGTTCATCTCCAGGACCAGGCCCGCCCAGAGCGGGGTGGCGAAGCTGGTCCCCGCGGCGACACCGCTCTGGCCCTTGTAGTAGAGATAGTTGTACGTCGCCGCCGCGGATACGTCCGGGACTCCGCGGTGGTCTCCGTTCGCTTGGATCTCTTGAGCCGCGCTTCCGACGAGCTGCCACGACGGGGCGGTCTCGGAGGCCGAGAATCCCCCGCCGCTCCCGCTCCAGGCCGCTTCGCTTGCGAGCCCGGTCACCTGTCCGAGCAGGTTGCGCGCCAAGGTAGGGTTGGTCCCTCCGACCGCGATCACGTCGCTAAAGATCGCCGGGAACTCTACCGACGGCCCGCCGGCGCACCCGGACTGGAAGTCGCCTCCGAAGTCGCCCGTCGCGGCGAGGAGCGTGATGCCTTCCCGGGTCGCCGTCGCGAAGTCGGTCGTCCAAGCGGCCTCGAGCGACTGGCTCGTGTTCTCCGGTGACCCGAACGACATCGAAACGACCGAGACGCCGGGAATGCCGGTGACGGCCTTCGTGAAGGCGTCGGTGATCGACGCCTCGGTGGGGGAGTATCCTTGGGAAGACGGGCCGTCCGGGGCGTAGACCGCGTCAAGGGTTGCTCCCGGCGCCATCGACCCGGACCACTCCATGTCGAGGGTCAGCTCCTGAGGCGCGTTGCTGGGGTCACTGGGTGCCGCGGCGGAGGGGGCGGGGGCTCCGTCCACGGTGTAGTATCGGATGACGGGCTGAGGGAACGACGAGGGGTAGTCGTTCGCGAAGAACGACGATAGGTCGTTCGGGGCGTAGCCATCCCCCCACAGGACGAGAGCGACCTGACCTCCGGTCGCGAACCGGGCAGAACCGCTGACATTGTAGAGGGACGACAGGTCGTAGATCTGACGAGCGATCGACGGGGTGATCAGGTCCGGGGTCTGGGCCGACGTGACGGATGTCGATGTCCGCGTGAGGTCGGAAAGGCCCTCGGGGAAGGAGAACTGGTCGAACCCGCTCGATAGGCCCACCACGGAGGAGACCTCGGCCATGAGCCCGCTCGGAAGCGTGGGAGCGCTCTCCGGGAACATCACGCGGCGGCCCTGGTAGGGGCCCGTGACGAGAAGCGTTCCGAACGCATGACCTAGGGCGGCGGCCGTCCCGCTCACTGTCAGCGAGAGGCGGGTGGGATTCTCGTGCACGACCGAGAGCCCTTTCGCCTCGAAGTACGCCTCGGCCGACGCGTAGGCGCTCGGCGTTAGACCGTAGCTCTCGGCGATCTGCGCGACCGTGAGTGGCGCGGATCCGGGCGGAGGCGGAACGAAGAACGACGGCGAGCTCGGATAGAAGCTCACCACCGCGAGCTGCGTGCCGCTCGCGGGCGAGGTCCCCGACACGGCACCGAGATACTGGGAGGAATAGCCGGCACGGGCGGCGAACGAGCCGCTGTAGACCGACGAGGAGAAGGCTCCGGCGAGGAGTGAACCGTCCACCGGGGGCGAGTGCACCGGCGCGACGGAGGCGGCGGGCAGGATCGGTGACGCGACCAGCAAGGTCACGATGGCCGCCAGAGCGAGCGCCACGGGTCGAGCCCGAAAGCACTTCGCCGGTCGGGTCCGCATACGCTGTGGATGGGCCGGGCCTTCGGAAAAAGGTTGCCGGCCCTCGCGGACGGTTCGCCGGACTACACGCGGATCGGCGCGGTGTACCCCGCGGGCCGATGGAATGCCTCGGTACCCCCAAGCGGGTCGGGTCGGGGCGGAGCGGTCTCTCCCCGCTTTGCCGACAGGTAGGCATCGATCGCGTCCGCCGCGTCCATCGCGGATCCCATCGCGTACACGACGGAGCGCCCGCCGGCCGCAAAGATACCGGGAACGGCGGTCTCGAACCCTTTTCCCTTCCCTTCGGGCCACCCCTGCGAAGTGAGCTTGAGGTCGAGCTCCGGACCGAAGCCGGTCATGTCCGCCTTCTGGCCGACGGCTACGATCACGGTATCGCACGGAATCGTCTCCTCCGAGTTCGGAATCGGGACGGGCGAGCGACGGCCCCCCGCGTCAGGGGGGCCGAGCTCCATACCCTGGACGACGAGCCCCTCGACACCATGGGTCCCGACGATCCGGAGCGGAGCCTTCAGGAACAGGAACCGGATCCCCTCATGCTCCGCGCCGTGGACCTCCTCGGGGTCCGCCGGCATCTCCGCACGGCTCCGACGATAGACGAGCGTGACACGGCCTCCATGGGACTCACGCAGGGCGGTCCGGACCGAGTCCATCGCGACGTCGCCTCCGCCGATCACCACGACCTCCTTTCCAACCTTGACCGGCACGCCGTGGTTCACGTCCTTCAGGAAGTCGAGGGCCGGGAGGACACCGGGCAGGTTCTCGCCGGGAACCGAGAGGGACCGGTGGCTCGGAGTGCCGATCGAGATGAACACCGCCTGGTAGCCGTCCTCCTTGACCAGCTTATCGAACGGGAACTCTCGACCAACCTTCGTCCCGTCGACGAACGTGACGTCGAGCTCGCGGAAGCGCTTCCGGTCGGTCTCCACGTCGGCGTCCGTCATCCGGTACGCGGGGATCGTCTGCATGAGCCCTCCGTACCGCTTTTCCTGTTCGAAGACGGTGACCGAGTAGCCCCGTACGGCGAGCTCCCACGCCATCATCAGGCCCGCAGGACCCGCGCCCACCACGGCGACCCGCTGCTGCTTCGGCTTTGAGGGCACGTAGGCGAGGTCGCTGTTGCCGTACTCGAGGGCGGCGCGCTTCAGGTGCCGGATCGCGATCGGGACCCCCTTCTTCTTGACGACACAGGAGTCCTCGCAGTAATGGTAACAGACCTTGCACAGGCACGTGGCGAGCGGGTTCTCTCGCAGCGTCACCCTTGCGGCACCGTCGAAATCCCCGTCGGCGATCAGTCGGATGTACTCGCGGCAGTCCTGAGTGATGGGGCACGCTTCGACGCACCAGGGGCGACGGCACTGGATGCAGCGCTTCGCCTCGAGGACCGCGTCCTCCTTCGAGTAGGCGTGGAGCACCTCGCGGAAGTCCGTCGTCCGAGCGGCGACCGGCTCCTCCACGATCGGCACGCGCACCGGGTTCAGCTTCGGAGGCGCCACGGGCTTCACCGGGGGGGCGGCCGCATCTGGAGTCATGGTATCCTACCTTCCGAGCCTCACACGCTCTTAAGTCGATTCCGTGGCGAGCGAAAGACTCGCACGCAAAGAGGCCGTTCGGCGGTCGCACGCGCTCGACTTATAGGCTAGCCACGTGGGGTTCCCAAGCCCGTCCGGGCCCCCGGTCCCATGGTACTCGATTCCCTCGGAAAGTCGCTGCGGGGCGTGCTGCAGAAGATCGCCCGTGGCTCGGTGGTCGATGAAGCGCTCCTCGCGGAGGTCGTGCGCGACATTCAGCGCGCGCTCCTGCAGGCGGACGTCAACGTGCAGCTGACGATCCAGCTCACGCAGCGAGTTCGCCGACGCGCCGTGGAAGAGAAACCGCCGGCCGGCGTCAGCCTCCGGGACTTCCTGGTCCGGATCATCTACGAAGAGGTGCGGGGGATCCTCGGCAAGGATCGGCCGTTCGACCTCCGCCCGAAGAAGATGTTGCTCGCCGGTCTGTTCGGCCAGGGAAAGACGACCACGGCCGCGAAGCTCGCTCGGTACTTCCAGAAGCGGGGCGTCCGAGTTGCGCTCGTGGCGGCCGACGTACACCGTCCGGCCGCGGTCGACCAGCTCGAACAACTTGCGAAGAAGGTCGGCTGCGAGTTCTACGCGAACCGCAGCGAGAAGCGTGCCGAGCAGATCGTCCGCGAGGCATGCGAACGCTTCCCAGCGCATCTGGCGCTCATCGTCGACACGGCGGGGCGGAGCGGCATCGACGCCGACCTCATCGAGGAGCTCAAGCGCGTGAAGACAGCGCTCGCCCCGGACGAGGTGATCCTCGTCCTCGACGCCGCCATGGGTCAGACGGCCGGACGCAGTGCCGAATCGTTCCACAAAGCGGTCGGACTCACCGGAGTGATCCTCACCAAGCTCGACGGGTCGGCCAAGGGCGGCGGGGCGCTCTCCGCGGTGGCGGTCAGCGGGGCGCCGATCCTCTTCATCGGGACCGGCGAGCACCTGAACGAGCTCGACCGTTTCGAGCCCACGAGGTTCGTCTCCCGGCTTCTCGGGATGGGGGACATCCAGGGCCTGCTCGAGCGGTTCGAGGAACTCTCGAACAAGGAGGCCGCCGAGAAGGCCGCGAAGGCGCTCATGTCCGGCCGCTTCACCCTCCGCGACATGCGCTCCCAGCTCGACTCGCTGGGCGAGATGGGCGCGTTCTCAAAGATCCTCGCGGCGTTTCCGGGGTTCGGCTCGATGAAGGTCGACGACAAAGAGCTCGACCAGACCCAGAAGCGCCTGCGGGGTTTCCGGGTCATCCTCGACTCGATGACCCCCGAGGAACTCGACAATCCCCAACTGATCAAGGCCGACCGGGTCCAACGGATCGCGCGGGGAAGCGGCCACCGCCCTCAGGAGGTCCGCGCGCTGCTGAAGCACTACGAGACGACCCGCAAGGCCGCGCACGGCCTCGTCTCGAACCGTCGGCTCCGTCGCCAGATGGAAAAGCAGTTCGGCGCGGGAGGGGAACCGACCCCGTGACGCCGGTCTCACCTCGATGACCGTCCTCGGTCCGGCGGAGGGTTTCCTCGGTGGCCTCCTCCTCTTCTTCGTTCCCGGCTACTTTGTCACGAAAGCCGTGTTTCCCGAATGGCGGGTCCGCGGCCGCGAGGCGGCCCGCCGGCTCGTGGAGGTCGTGACGCTCTCGTTCGTTACCAGCATCGGTCTCACCGTGATCGTCGGGTACGGCCTGCTCAGCCTCGCTCCCGGCGGGTTCGCGGCCGCGTGGAGCGACCCGGTGCTCGAATCGTGCCTTGCGGTAGTCGCTCTTGTCGCCGCCGTTGTCGCGGTCGCTCGGGGGGCGTTCGCGCGTGTCCCGCCGACGGCTCCCGCCCCCGGTTCCACGGGCGTCGAGGAGGGGGCGTGGGAGCTATCGCGCGAGCTGGAACGATTGGGACGGGACGAGCGGCGCCTCGAGCACGAGCTCCGGGTCCACGGGAGCGACGCGTCCGAGCGGACGAAGATTTCGGCCGAACTCGAGTCTGTTCGGGCGGAGAAGGAAGCGGTGCGCCGACGGCGCGAGGAGGAGTATGTCGCGTAGGAGCACGTCGGCGGGACGGGGCGACTGCAAGATGGTCATCGTCGTGCGCGGCGAGCTTCGTCTCACGCCCGGCAAGGCCGCGGTCCAAGTGGCCCACGCCGCGGTCCTTCTGGCGCTGGAGGCACAGAAGCGGGCGCCCGAAGAGTTCCGAGCCTGGTCGGCGGGCGGTCAGAAGAAGATCGCGGTCGTGGCGTCCACCCTGGATGAGCTCGAGGCGCTCGCCCGCGAGGCCCGCCGCCGTGGGCTGCTGTGGGTCCTCGTTGAGGACGCCGGATTCACGGAAGTTCCCCCCGGGACGAAGACGTGTCTCGGGATCGGACCGTCATTTGCCTCAGACGTCGACCCGGTGACGGGCAATCTACCCCTCCTATAACCCCTCCCGACGCGAGAGGCGACGGTACTCGCCGGACCAAGTTGATAACCGTATAAATACAGGCAGACGCTCCCTTTTTCCGTGCCCGCACGGGAGGTCGGGTAGCCGATGCGGATGTGGATCTACATCGTGCGTCGCCTGATCCTTGTGGTCCCGATTGTTATCGGTGTAATGACCATCACTTTTTCACTGGTCAGCGCCCTTCCGATCCAGGACCGTTTGATCTCCGCGTTCGGCGCTCCGCCCAAGAACTCTCCCTGCGGCTACTCCGCGACCTGCTCCTGCAACGTCTTACACATCAACAAGACCGGTGACTGCCCGAACCCTCTCTACGTCCGAGACACCCATAAATTAGGATTGGACCAACCGATCTTTTACCAGTGGGGCCTGTACATCGAAAAGAGCCTTACTTTCCAGTGGGGTTACGTCGACAACCATAGTGGTGCTGCCAGCACGTACAATGCGCCGATCCAGGGCCAACAGGTAGTGACGGTCCTCAGCTGGTTATTGCCCTATACACTCGAGTTGGCCGTCTTCGCCCTGGTCATCATTCTCATCGTTTCAATCCCGTTGGGAAACCTTTCTGCCGTGTACCGTAATCGCCCCATCGACCAGGCCTCCCGTGTGATTTCGTTCTCCGGGTACGCCCTTCCCGGGTTCCTGTTAGGCACGCTGTTGCTGATGGCGTTCGTCATCTCGGTGGGTCCCGCGTTCAAAGGGATCGACCCGACGTGCAAGGAGCCGTTCTACCAGTTCTTCTACGGTTCCTGGCCGAGCGAGCTGTGCTTCCCGGATCAGAAGTTCCCAAGCTGGTTAACAGCAGGCGTCATCAGCTCCCCGACCGGCTTCCCGACCGTCGACGCGCTGATCCATGGGCAAGGGTGGCTGGCCCTCGACACCATCATTCGCATGATCCTTCCGGCGCTCGTGATCGCCTACGGCACGATCGCAGGGCTGCTCCGGTTCGTGCGCAACAGCATGCTCGAGGTCATGAACCTCGACTTCGTCCGGACCGCCCGTTCCAAAGGAGTTCCCGAGAACGTCGTCATCTCAAAGCATGCGGGCCGCAACTCCCTCAACGTCACGATCACGGTCCTGGGCCTCACCTTCGCTTTCTTCATCGGCGGCTTCCCGGTCGTCGAGACGATCTTCAACCTCAGCGGCGTCGGTCGCATCTTCGTCTACGCTCTGCTCTCCCCCTACGACTTCGGACTGATCTTCGGGTCAACGCTCCTGTTCACGTTCCTCGTGGTGTTCGCGAACATCATCGTGGACGTTCTCTATGCGTACCTGGACCCGCGGGTCCGGTTGGGGTGAGACGAGGATGGCAGGTGGAACGGCGACGCCCGCCTCCGTTCCGACCGGCCCGTCGCCGCCCAAGCTGAAAGCGGTCCGTGTCGGTCGCCGACCCAACCCGCGGATCGCCCAGATGAAGCGGACGTGGTACTTCCTCCGTCGCAACACCCTCGCCATGATCGGGATCGTGATCCTCCTCATCTTCATCCTGATCGCGATCTATGCCCTGTTCCAACCGTATCCCTGGACCCAGCTCAGCCAGCAGTGCGCGTCGGACGGCACCTATCCCGCGACGGGCGGGTGCATATGCACCTACCCGGCCGGAACGGCGCCACACCCCGGCTGCTACGAGACTCCCAAGGGGTATCCGTCGGACATCGCGCCCACGATCGACCTCGGCCACGGCACGCTCGGTCCATTACCTCTCGGCTCGATCACCGTGGCTCCGAGCAACCCAACGTTCTACAGCATCTACGATGGACTGGTGAGAGGCGCCGATTGGTCGCTCTCGATCTCGGTGGCCATCGTGGGCTCGGGAGCGCTCATCGGCCTTCTCCTCGGCGCGATCTCGGGGTACTTCGGCGGCTGGGTCGACGAGACGCTGATGCGGCTGGTCGACATCTTCCTCTCGATCCCGCAGATCCTCTTCGTCATCATTGTGATCGCCGTGCTCGTCGTATTTCCGATATTCCAACCGTTTGACGCGCGCGTCTTATTGTTAATCGCCGGTTTTGTCATCGTCTGGTGGCCGTTCTACGCGCGCATCGTTCGCGGACAGGTTCTGGTCGTTCGCGAGCAGAAGTACGTCGAGGCGGCGAAGGCGAGCGGTGCGGGGAGCGGACGGCTAGTCGTCCGACACATCATCCCGAACAGCGTCTACCCGATCTTCGTCCAGATGTCGCTCGATGTCGGTACCATCCCGCTCATCCTCGGTACTCTCGTCTACCTGGGGTTCCCGGTGTTCCCCACGATCTACTTCCCCGAGTGGGGTTCGATGGCCGCGTTGTCGGTGTACAGCGCCAACGGGGCGAGTACCTTTACGGACGCTCTCCTGACCTGCCAGTTCGGGCCCTGCGTGATCCCGTGGTGGCAGTTCCTGTTCCCGGGGCTGATGCTGTTCCTGTACGCGATCAGCGTCAACTTCCTGGCGGACGGACTTCGCGACGCGCTCGACCCCCGGCTCCGGAGGTAATCAGAAGAGAACCATGGCCGCGCTATCCACTTCGATGCCGGTCGCCCCCGCCGAAACGCCCCTGCCACGGGCGCCCGCGACCTCAGAGCCTTCCGAGCCAACCCCGTCGTCCGCGACGAGCCCTGTCGTCCTGGACGTCCGCGACCTCAAGACCTACTTTTTCACCTACGACGGAGTGGTCCTCGCGCTCGACGGAGTGTCGTTCAAGGTTCGGCGCGGAGAGACCCTCGGACTCGTGGGAGAGACGGGGTGCGGCAAGAGCGTCACTGCGTTCTCGGTGGTGCGGCTGATCCCCGACCCTCCCGGCCGGATCATCAGCGGCAAGGTGCTGTTCCGGGGGATCGACCTCCTTTGGGGACTATCGTCCGAGGCTCGGATCAAGACCGACCCGAAGACCGGGCGGGCGAGGATACGTCGATCGTTCCGTCGGATCAAGACCGGCCTCGAACGGATGTCGGCCGTGCGCGGACGGGGGATCTCGATGATCTTCCAGGAGCCCACGCAGGCCATGAACCCCGTATTCTCGGTCGCGGACCAGATCTCGGAAGCGCTCCTTCTCCACCAGGGGATCCCTATCGTCGACGACCTGCTCGGTGCGACCCCGGACGCCCCGGAGGTCCTTCCGGCGCTCGAGGCGCTGGTCGAAGAGTCCCGACGGGGGAACACGGACGCCCTCCGGGAGGCCTCTCGCAGGGTCGGCGAAGCGGCGCATCTCCGCACGTTCGGGACCCAGGCGTACTACCTCGCCCGGGAGGCCGAGCCCGACTCCGAGGACCTGATGCGTCGGTTGAACAAGGCCCGACACCGTCTGCACCTCTCCGGCCTCGAGCGGGTCTACCTGCGGCACCGGCGCCGCCGGATGGAGGTCGAGGACGCTTTCCACGACGTCTACCTGAGCGAGATGCGCGAGGGACGGATCGACCGGCACAACCGCCGGATCCTGCGGGCCCGCCGGGGACGGCTCCGTCTCAGTGGGTTCTACTACGGGATCTGGGGGATCCGGGGCCGCGTCCAGCGCCCCCTCAAGGACGAGACGTTCTGGCGCACCGTGAACCGCCTCGAGGAGGTTTCGATCGCGAACCCGGTCCAGGTCGCCCGGGGATACCCTCACGAGCTTTCGGGCGGGATGCTCCAGCGGGTGATGATCACCATGGCGCTGGCGGTCGACCCAGTGATCCTGATCGCGGACGAGCCAACGACCGCGCTCGACGTCACGATCCAGGCCCAGATCCTCGAGCTGATGCGCGGATTGAAGACCCGTATCGGCACCGCGATCCTGCTGATCACCCACGACCTCGCCGTGATCGCCGAGGTGGCGGACCGGGTATGCGTGATGTACGCGGGCCAGATCGTCGAGACCGCGCGCGCCCGCGACCTCTACGCCCATCCGCTCCATCCGTACACGCAGGGCCTTCTCGCGTCGATCCCGAACCTCGAGCGACCCGACAAGAGGTTGAGCTCGATCCCGGGGTCGGTCCCCGACCTCATCCACCCCCCGAAAGGATGCCGGTTCCATCCCCGGTGCTCGTACGCGATGCCCATCTGCACGGAGGTCCGCCCCCCCACCACGGTCGAGGGGAGCGAGCACACGGTGGCCTGCCATCTCTATAAGGGCCCGACGGCCGTGGAGTGAACGGTGGCAGGAATGGAGGGGGCGATCGCACCGATGATGGCGAGCACCGATTCCAATCTGCCCCTGATCACGTCGTTCAACCTCCGCAAGTACTTCCCGATCCGGGGAGGTCTCTTCTCCTCCCGGATCGGTGACGTGCGAGCGGTCGACGGCGTCAGCCTCGACGTGCGCGAGTCGGAGACCGTCGGGCTCGTCGGTGAGTCGGGCTGCGGCAAGACCACGGTCGGCCGCCTTCTCCTCCGCCTGATCGAGCCGACGTCCGGGCACACCTACTACCACCCCTCCCCGGACGTCCTGGCCCGGCTCGAGTCACTCTACGACACGTTGAAGAGCAGCACCGGGGCGGACGGGAACGGGGCCGCGGCCACCCCGGAGGCGGCAGCGGCGCTCAAGGAGCTCGACGAGATCGCCGACCAGTACTCTCTCTACCGGCTCAAGCATTCGAAGATGAAGGAGCTCCGCGGGAAGCTCCAGATCGTGTTCCAGGACCCGTTCAGCTCGCTGAGCCCCCGGATGCTCGTGCGGGACATCATCGGTGAACCCCTCGCGATCCACCACGCCGGCAGCCGCTCGGAGCGGGCGATGCGGGTCGCCGAGCTCGTCCAGCAGGTCGGCCTCAACCCCGAGCATCTCTGGCGGTTCCCGCACGAGTTCTCGGGGGGCCAGCGCCAGCGGATCGGGATCGCGAGGGCACTCGCCCTGCGTCCGGAGTTCATCGTCCTCGACGAGCCGACGAGCGCGCTCGACGTCTCCGTCCAGGCGCAGATCCTCAATATCCTCAAGAAGCTCCAGGCCGAGCAGCGGCTTTCCTACCTGTTCATCTCGCACCACCTGTCCGTTGTGCGGGCGATGAGCCACAAGGTCGCGGTGATGTACCTCGGCCAGATCGTGGAGAGGGCGGCCACGGAGGATCTCTTCTCCCGTCCTCTGCACCCGTACACGCAGGCGCTCCTCTCCGCGATCCCGATCCCCGACCCCTCGCTGAAGCGCGAGCGGATCGTCCTCAAGGGGGATGTGCCGAGCCCGGCGGCCCCTCCGGCCGGCTGCCGGTTCCACACCCGGTGCCCGGCGGTGATGCCCGTCTGCTCGCATGCCGAGCCCCCCCTCATCGAGGTCCGGAAGGCTCACTGGGTGGCCTGCCACCTGTACCCGCCCTCTGGAGGCGTGCCCGTTCCCAACCCCGCCGGTCCCCTCGGTTCGGTGGGGGAGAACGGGGTCACGAACGTGGGTGCCCTGCCGGCCGCGTAAGACCCTCTGCCCGTGACCGCATCCGAAGACCCGACAGCATCACGCGCCGTCGGCGAGCAAGTGGGCCAGGACGGTGTCGCGGACGCGCCGCTCGAGGACCGGGTCGAGCTCGAGAAGGCTCGCGCGCTCGCTGAGCCGGGCCCGGGCTGGCGCACGTGGTTCTTCCAGAGAGCACTGAGGGCGTACTACTTCCTCGGCGTCCTCATCGCGGACGCTCAGGTGGTCGTTTTCTGGATCGAGCTGCCGAACGTTTCCGTGTCGGTCCTCGCCGTCGGCGCTGTGCTCTCCCTCGTTGCTGCCCTCTATCTCGAGCTCCTCCTCTACCGGTACTTCTGGTACCGCCCCCGGGTCGATGTCTCCCGTGTCCGGCGGTTCCACCGGACGTGGCTGCGTCCGTGCGAGTATGGACGGTGGACCCCCGAAGCGGACCTCGCCGCCGGTGAACCGATCTACCCCACCGGCGAGGGGCCCAACCCGAAAGAGTTCCTCTGAGCGACGGGCACGGTCGGGCCCGACCGAACGGACACACGTGGGCCCCCCGGCCGCCGATGTGTCGTCCCCTTGGGGCGCAGCGGCTGGTCCCTGGTGCAAAGGAGGTGGTGGCGCGGTCGACTCCCACCGGCGGGTGATGGAAGAGAGACAAAAGAAAAGAAGGAAAGGAAAGGGTTGAGCGCCCCGGTCGCTCGACCGGGGCGCGGGCTGTTCGGGGAGTACTCCTACCCACTACTACCCGACCACTCCGTTGCCGTTGATGTTGTACCAGGTGTTGTCGCCACCACCACCGATCGTCGGGTTGGTGTTGATGGTCGTCGGGTTGATCCAGGAGGCGTAGGTGACCACGAGGCTCTCCTGGTCGTAGTAGACGTACAGAGCGAGGCCGTTCGCGATGTGCTCGACCAGGTTGTACATCAGCACCCGTGCCGGTCCGACTGGCATTCCCGCGGCCGTGTCCATGCCCCAGACCATTGCGTTGTAGGCGTTCCCCTCGCAGGCCTGCGCGATGTGGGGCTGGTTGGCCCAGTAGAGCAGTCCCGCCATCGAGGCATCAGTCACCGGGTCGCTCGCACCACTGCAGGTGAACAGGGTCAGCCCCTCCAGCACTGCATCTCCCGAGGTGTACGTCGCGTCAGGGTAGTACAGCGGCGCGACATAGTCGGTCGGGTCAGGGTAGTCAGGCGCCCAACCGAGGTTGTAGTACGGAAGCGCGGAGTTACCGGGGGTCGCCGACAGGCTGTAGGTCACGAGCTGGCTGAACGTCACGTCGAACGTGTTCGGCGCGAGCTTCCCGCCCGAGATCTGGCTGATGTACGGCATGTAGTCCTGGATCATCTGGTCGACCGTCGTCGCGCCCTTCTGTCCGATGATCGGGAACGCGCACGGCGAACTCGTCGTGCACGCCGCGAGCTCGGGGTCGTAGTAGGGGCTGCTTGACGTCGTAGCCTGGGTCCACCACCATCCCGCACTGCCTTCCGTACTCGTGGAGGCGACCGGGTCAGCGTTCGGCCAGCTGATGTTCGTCGGGTAGTAGTTGCCCATGTACTGCGGGATCGCCCCGCCGTAGTTGAACCCGTACTGGATCCCGTCCGTCGTGAAGATGGTGTTCTCCACCGTCGTGTACGGGAACGCGTTGACGAGGAACTGCCGCAGCCCAACGTAGTTGAAGAAGTCGCCCGGGATGTTGAGAGTGTTGGGGTCGAGCTGCTTCGCGGCCGACACGCTGAACTCCATCGCCAGCGGCAGGAAGAAGACGCTCAGCGTCGGCACCGTGAAGGCACCGATCTTCCCTTCCTGGATCAGCGAGAGCATCTGCGGGGTCTCGCCCGGCAGGATCGACGCCAGGTCGGTCTGACCCGCCTGGTAGTCCTCGATCCCGATCGTGTCCGACTGCTGGTAGACCACCGTGACCTTCTTCACGTAGTGCGACGCGCCCGGCAGCGGCTCACAGCCCACCTGGCCCGCGCATCCCGTCGGCGCCGCGTAGGCAGGGTTCTGCTCGAGCGTGTAGCCGACCGTCTTCTGGAACGGCTGGTTCGTGAGGTAGTACGGGCCAGAACCGACCATGTTCCACTGCACACCGGGCTGGATGCCCGGGGTGTTCGAC
>DATJVA010000068.1:0-47413 GCA_035502015.1 Thermoplasmata archaeon
GACACCCACGTCCATCGGATCGCCAACCGACTGGGAGTCGTCCGTACCCGCACGCCGGAGGAGACCGAGGCCGCGCTCCGGGAAACGGTCGACCCGAGGTACTGGATCCCGGTGAACCCGCTCCTGGTCCAGCACGGCCAGAACCTCTGTCGACCGAACCGACCGCTGTGCCCCCAGTGCCCGATCGCCGACCAGTGCGCGACCGGGCGCGCTCTCAGCGAGGGGCGGGCTCCGCCGCGAGTAGAGGACCGGCGGCGTCCGCCGGGGTCGCGGGGAGGAAGACGAGCGCGACCAGCGTCGCGAGCGTCACCGCGACGAGCACCTCCCACGCGACCGAGTAATTCGCCGCCGCGACGATCGCTCCGAACGCCGCGGAGACCCCGGCCCCGCCGGCGAGCTGGATCGAGTTGAGCAGCCCGATCGCGAGCGGGATCTCCTCGGGTGGGACCTCGCGCCAGTAGTGCGGCAGCACGTACATCACGGCGTAGATGACACCGTAGGCGAGCGAGAAGACCACTCCGACCAGGATCGCCCCGGCGAGGCCGGCCCACGGGAGCGTCGCGAGGGCAAGAGCCCCGATGACCGTGGCCACGAGGAACTGGGTTCGATGGTTTCGGTAGCGCTCCGCCACCCGGCCCCCGATGGGGCCGCCCGCGAAGCTCGGGAGCACGAACATCATCCCGACGACGCCGGCGAGCGCGATCGACCAGCCCTGGACGGACTCTCCCCACGGGACGATGAACTGCGCGGTGGCGGAGGTCGCTCCTTCGAGTCCGATGAAGGCGATGCCGACCGCCCAGACCCCGGGGTAACGAAGGGCGGCGGGGAGGCGGGAGCGAGGCGACGAGGGACGGGGTGGTGCCGCCCCGACCGAGGGGGGTACCGCGAACACGCAGACGAGCGTCGGGACCCCCAGAATCACGCCACCCGCCACGAGAGACAATTGCCAGCCGAGCGCCGGCAGGATGAGCGCGGTGACCACGATCCCCGCCGCCGAACCGAGGCTGAACGCCGAACTGAACACCCCGACGGGAACCCCCTGATGGCCCCGCGGGTAGAGGCTCGCGACGAGGCCGATCGCGGGTGAGAAGAACAGCGCCGCTCCGACCCCGGCGACCAAGCGGAGCGCCAGAAGGACCGCGAACGAGGGAGCCGCTCCAGCCGCGGCCGCACCGACCGCCAGGATGCCGGCTCCGATGAGCGAGACGGCGCGCGAGCCGTATCGACGAGAGAGGAACCCCGCGGGCACCTGGAAGAGGCCGGCGCTCACCAGGAACGCGGCCACGAGCAGGCCCCACTCCGCCGGACCGACCCCGAACGTCGACCCGATCTGGGGAAGCGCGGGACCGACGTCGAACCAGTTGTAGGCGTACGCCGCACGGACGACGATCAGCGCCACGGTAGCCCGCAAGGCGACTCCGGGAGCGAGCGGCCTCGGGGTTGCCTGGGCGTCCAACGACCGTACCATCCCGGCCCTCCCGAGCGATCCGTTCGTTGAGAGGTCCGGTCCGGCCCACCGGGCGAACAGTTTAAACATCGGCGGCCGTCCGCGCGCCGACATGGAACCGGCCGAGTACGACCTCCCTTTCTTTCATCGAGGGGGCTACCACCGACGCACCTGCGTCGTCTGCGGGCATGCGTTCTGGACCCTCGGGGATTTCGACCGGTGCCAGGAGGCGCCGTGCCGCGACTACGGGTTCATCGGCCGTCCGATCCTCGCACGCCCGTACGACGTGCACGGGATGCGGGAGGCGTTCCTCACGTTCTTCGAGAAGCGCGGACACACGAGGGTCCGCCGGTATCCCACGATCGCCCGGTGGCGGAACGACGTCTTCTTCACGCAGGCGTCGATCTACGACTTCCAGCCGTGGGTGACCAACGGGACGATCCCGCCCCCCGCGAACCCGCTGACGATCAGCCAGCCGTCGCTTCGGTTCATCGACCTCGAGGAGGTCGGTCGGAGCGGGCGCCACTTCACCCTGTTCGAGATGATGGCGCACCACGCGTTCAATCGCCCCGACCACGAGGTCTACTTCAAGGAGCGGTGCGTCGAGCTGTGCGACGAGCTTTTGACGGGCGACCTCGGGGTCGACGCGAAGGCGATCACGTACAAGGAGGAGGTCTGGGAAGGCGGCGGCAACGTCGGCCCGTCGCTGAGCGTGAGCGTCGCGGGCCTCGAGCTCGCCACGCTCGTCTTCATGATGTACACCCGGGACGGGGACCGCCTCAAGCCGATGCCGCTTCAGGTGGTGGACACCGGTTACGGGCTCGAACGGTTCGTTTGGGCGAGCCACGGCACGAAGGACGCGTACGAGCCGGTCTTCGGCCAACAGTACGAGGAGCTTCGGCGGACGTTCGCGCCGCGGGAGGCCGCGATCCTCGCCGACCATGCACGCGCCCTGAACTTCCTGCTCACCGACGGGATCGTCCCGTCGAACAGCAAGGAGGGCTACTTCGCGCGCCTTCTCCTGCGCCGCTCGCTGCGGATCCTCCAGAAGACGCCGGAGGCCCCGGACATCCTCGCGATCCTCGACCGTTCCGGCCGGGAGATCGCCCACGACTTCCCCGAGGTCGGGGCGCACCGGGACGACATGCACAAGGTGGTCCTGGCCGAGGTCGAACGGTACCAGGACGCGATCGGACGAGCCCGCCAGACGATCCGAAGGTACGAGGAGCGAGTAAAGGCCCAGGGGAGCAAGGTCGAAGAAGAGACCCTGATCGAGTGGTACGACTCGCTCGGGGTACCGCCCGACCTCGCGGTCGAAGAGCTCACCGACCCACCGAAGATCCCCGAGGACTTCTACGCGAAGGTCGCCGAACGACATGAGAACGAGCGGCCGACGAACGAGTACGCCGAACCGACCGAGGGCATCCCCGAGGTCCCGGCCGCGACCCCGCCCACCCAGGTGCTCTACTACCTCGACCCGTACACCACGAACTTCGAGGCGCACGTGGTCTGGTCCGAGGGACCGTTCGTCGCCCTGGACCGGACGTTCTTCTACCCGACGGGGGGCGGCCAGGTCACCGACAAAGGGTCGCTTGGGGACCTCGAGGTCGTCGACGTCGTCCATCACGGCCCGTGGGTGCTCCACCGGCTCGAGAGGTCCTCTCCGTTCCCCGTCGGAGAACGGGTCCACGCCAAGATCGACGCGGCCCGCCGGACGCAGTTGATGCAGCACCATACCGCGACCCATCTCCTCAACGGCGCGTTGCGCGAGGTCCTCGGGCCCCACGTCTGGCAAGCCGGGGCCTACAAGGGACCCGAGGCGGCCCGGATCGACGTAACGCACTATCGGGCCCTTTCGAAAGAGGAGCTGCACAAGGTCGAGAGACGCGTCAACCAGGTCGTCCGCGAGGACCGGCCGGTCAAGAGCTACTTCGAGACTCGCAACGAGGCCGAGCGGAGGTTCGGCTTCACCCTCTACCAGGGTGGCGCGGTCCCGGGCAAGGACCTACGGATCGTCGAGGTCGAGGGGTTCGACGTCGAGGCGTGCGGGGGGACCCATTGCACGCACACGAGCGAGGTCGGCGCGGTCGCGGTCCTCGATGTCGAACGGATCCAGGACGGCGTGGTCCGCCTCACCTACGTGAGCGGGGAGCGCGCGCTCGATGTCCGGGACGAGCACGAGGCGATCCTCACCGAGGCGGCCCGCCGACTCGGAGTGCCGGTCCATCAGCTGCCGGACGGCATCGACCGGCTCCTGACCGAGGTCGAGGAGTCGCGGAAGAGCTCCCGCGAGCGACGGAAGGAGGACCTCGGCGCGGTCGCATCGCGGCTCCTCGCCGACGCGAACGCCACGCGGGCGGTCGGAGCCACGACGTTCATCGTCGGCCGGGTCGACCTCGACCGCACCGAGATGATGGAGCTCTCCCGCCTCCTCACGAAGGAGGGGCATCGCGTCGCGCTGCTCGCGAGCGAGCGCGATGGGCGGGGACTTCTGTTCGTCGGTTCGACCGAACCGAAGGTGTCGGCGCAGGCGGCGCTCGACGCCGCGAAGTCGGAGTTCGCGGGAAAGGGCGGAGGGAACCCCAGCGCGGCCACCGCGGTCGGAGACCCGGGCGCTCCGCTCGTTCGGGCGCTCGAACTGGCCCGAAAAGCCGCCCTTGGGAGCGTGGCAGAGGTATGAGTCGCGGCCTTCGTCTCGTGGCGAAAGCTTTACTTTGAGATGGGACCCATGATGGCACGGGATACGGAATGGTTCGTTGGGTGTGGGAACCCGCGCTCCGTCCGTGGACGAGGCATCTAGCATGACCGCGAACGAGGGGAGTACCGTCGGCGGCGTGCCGTCCGAGGTGATCACCTTCCTCAGCGGGAAGGGCGGACGGTCGCTCATCATCAAGGGAGGGGCCGGAACCGGGAAGACGACCTTCGGTCTCGAGCTGCTCGAGCGCGTAGGGCAACCGAACCGGTCGTACTACCTGTCGACCCGTATCGGGGACGAGGCGCTGTTCCGCCAGTTCCCGTGGCTCAAGGCGTCCGAGATGCGCACCCGCGTTCTCGACGCGGCGAAGCTGTTCCTAGACGCGATCACCACGTCCGGCAAGGCTCGGGACGTCGAGCTACCCGAGACCGAGCAGCGCAAGGTGCGCGCCGGTCGTGAGGTGCTCGCGAGCTTCGGACAGGAGCGCGGACCACCGACCCGCGTCGACCGGACCCACCTGACCGCCCTCTTGAAGCGGAGCCCGATGCCCGAGGTGGAGAACGTCTACCAGCGCATCGAGCGGGCGCTCCCGGAGAAGTCGCTCCTCGTCATCGACTCGCTCGAGGGTGTGACCCACAAGTACGGTCTCGAGATGGAAGAGTTCGTCATGGCCCTCCAGAAGGACCTGGTCGAGGCGTCGAGCACCGACGTCGTCATGATCCTCGAGAAGCCCGAGGCGGGCGGGATCGAGTACCTCGTCGACGGCCTCATCTCGATCCAGCGCGAGGAACTCGACGAGCGGCGGGTGCGCCACCTCCGCCTGGAGAAGCTGCGCGCAACGAACATCGGCCGCGCCCGGTACGCGGTCACGCTCGACGGGGGACGCTTCGACGCGCTCGGCAACGTCTCGAACTCGGTCGGCACCGTCGCGAACGGCCCGTGGAAGCCGGTCCCCGACCAGGAACGGTACTACTCGACCGGGATTCCCGACTTCGACAAGCTCCTCGGCGGAGGGTTCCGCCGCGGTAGCTTCAACGCCTTCGAGGTCGACGTGAACGTCGGCGTCGACGACTACTACATGCTGTTCACGCCGACGTTCCTCAACTTCCTCGCGCAGGGGCGCGGCATGATCGCCGTGCTTGCGGCGGGCGAGTCGCCGGACAAGCTCCGGGAGACGCTGATCCGCCACGTGCCGGCGAACCAGTTCGACACCCGCGTCCGGATCCCCGACTACTCCGCGAACGAGACCGAGGAGCCGTACATCCTCCCGATGGGCCGCTACGGACGGGACGAGGCGGTGAAGGCGATGGTCGCCGCTGAGCGCGCGGTCGCCGGCCCCGACCGCAAGACGTTCCTCGAGTACACCGCGTTCGACACGTTCGAGAGCCTGATGGGCGACCAGGTCGCGATCCGGATGTACTTCCAGGGCGTGTCGCGGACGAAGCACGTCGGCAACCTCGGGATCGGCCTCCTGAAGCCGGGGCTGCTCGTGTCGAGCGAGATCCTGAACATGATGGACTCCTACTTCCGGATCATCAACATCGACAGCGCGACGTGCATCTACGGGATCCGGCCGCGGACGACGATCTACGCGATCAGCCCCGACCCGGAGAAAGGCGCGCCGCACGCGACGCTGACACCGATCGTCTAGCGCGACCGCACCGTCAGCCGGGCAGCCCAAGCCCCCAGACCCCGACCGCGTAGAGGACGAGCGCCGGCGCGAGCGTCATCACGAGGTCGTCGTCGATCCACGGCCACTTCGGACGTTCGGCCGCCACCGCGATCGGGGCGGCGACGACCGCGAGGGCCGCGGAGATGCCGATCGGCCAGTCGCCGACCGCGGCCATGCCCGCGAACGCGAGCACCGCGTACACGACGAAGGGGGTCAGCACTCCCATGAGGAACGGTGCGTCCCGCCGGCGGAGCTCGCCGGCGAGCGGGTCGACGATAGCGGTCCCGAGCACGACGGCGGCGCCGATCGGCTTCGGAAACAGGAGCACCGCGAGCACGAGCGCGAGCGCGTAGAACGCGAAGCTCGCGACCCGGTTCGCCTCGTACGGTCGGATCGTCGGGAGCTGGAGGCCGACCGCGTGACGCAGGGCCTCAAGAACGAACATCGCGAGTAGGGCCCCGAGGAGGACGTACTCCTTCGGGGCGATGACGAAGAAATCGTCCGGGATCAGGTAGTAGACCAGGACGGCCGCGCCGAGCAGGTGCAGGATGCGTCGCCACGCACGGTCCCCGAGCTCCTCGTCACCGCCCAGCTTGGCGCCGAGCCAACGTCGAAAGCGACCCTGCCGGTGGAGGCGCAGGTCCATCGATGGCCGAGACGTGGCCGGCGGTATGAAGCTGCGGGCACGCCGGGCCGGTGCCGGTGGCGGCGAGCCGGCCGAGCGGCGCCCCCTCGTTCTCGCCTCGGTTTCGCGGAGGGGCCGTCGGGACGGGCGGGACCGGGCGTCCGGGGTGCGGTCCGCATACCCTTTTGTGACCCGGACGCTCGCGACCGGTCGTGAAGGTAACCGTCCTGGTGGGGAGCAAGTCTGACCTCGAGGTCGCGGAGAAGGTCCGGGCGCGCCTCGAAGAGTTCCACGTCCCGTGCACGGTCCACGTAGCGTCGGCGCACCGTACCCCGGACAAGGTCGACCGACTCGTCCGAGACCCGGAGACGGACGTGTTCATCGCGATGGCGGGACTGTCCGCCGCGCTACCGGGGGTCGTCGCGGCCCGGACGCTGAAGCCGGTCATCGGAGTGCCACTGCATCGGGGGTTGGGACTCGATAGCCTCCTCTCGGTGGTCCAGATGCCCCCCGGCATCCCGGTCGCCGCCGTAGGGCTCGACGCGGCGGAGAACGCGGCGCTCCTTGCGACGGCGGTCCTTGCCCTCAAGTACCCCGAGCTCACCTCTGCCCTCGAAAAGTACCGGGCGAAGTGGCGCGAAGAGCCGTCCGTCCCGGCGGGGAGCTCTCCGTGAACGACCCCGCCGCGTTCGTCGAGGAGGCGGTCCGTCGCCTCCGCGAGCAGGTTCCCGCCCGAGCGATCGTCGCGGCATCGGGGGGCATCGACTCGACGGTCGCGGCGCTCTTGGCCCACCGAGCGCTGGGGGAACGCTCCAAGGCGATCTTCGTCGATACCGGACTCCTTCGCGCCGGCGAGGTCGAGCTGGTGGCGCGGTTCTTCGGCGCGAGCCACCTTCCCTACGAGCTCGTTCCGGCCGCGGACCGGTTCTTCCGGGCTCTCGAGGGGGTCGACGACGCGGAGGAGAAGCGCCGTCGTATCGGCGCCACGTTCGTTCGGCTGTTCGAGGAGGAGGCGGACAAGTTCGGGACCGACCGGCTCGTCCAGGGGACGATCGCCCCGGACTGGATCGAGAGCGGGGGGTCGCTTCGGGACACGATCAAGACCCACCACAATGTCGGCGGGATCCCGAAGGACATGCGGCTCACGCTCGTCGAGCCCCTTCGGGACCTGTACAAGGACGAGGTCCGGGCCGTCGCCCGCCATCTCGGAGTGCCGGAGTCCGAGCGGCAACCGTTCCCTGGCCCGGGCCTCGCCGTGCGGGTCAACGGGCCGGTCACGCCGGAGCGCGTCGCGCGAGTGCGGGTGGCCAACCAGATCGTCGAGGAGGAGGTGGAACGCGCGGTCGCCGCGAACGAGATGGCTCGTCCCTGGCAGTACTTCGCGGTCCTCCTTCCGGTCCGGACGGTCGGGGTGACGGGGGACAACCGCGTGCACGGCGAGGCGGTGGTCGTCCGCGTCGTCGAGTCGGTCGACGCGATGACCGCGACCGCGATGGCCGTCCCGCGACCGGTACTTTCCCGGATCTCGGAGAGGATCACGCGCGCGCTCCCCCGCGAGGTGGTCCGCACGCTCTACGACATCACCGACAAGCCCCCGGCCACCATCGAGTGGGAGTGACCGGCGTCCTGACGAAGGGCATATCTACCGGTCGAAGGGTCGAACCCGGGGGATGCGATGACCGGCGAGAACGAAGCATCGAACGGCATGCGCACGGTCCAGCTCCCCGAGGAGCTCGTCGAGGCGATCTCCCAGAGGGTTCGGGGGACCTCGTTCGACTCCGTCGATGCGTTCATCGCGTTCGTGCTCGCGCGGCTGCTCGACCAACCGGGAACGTCCGGCTTCAGCGAGGAGGAGGAGCGCAGCCTTCGCGAGCGCCTCCGCTCGCTCGGCTACATCGACTAGGCCGCGGTTGGGCCCGTCGTGGGGGACGGGAGCACGAGATTCGCCGCTCATCGAAGGCGCTGTAGGTCGGGCGGACTCTTCGTGACAGGAGACCGCGGACGGGCGGTCCGGAAGTGTTCCGGGTGGCGTCGACCACATTAACCCGCCCGGCCGTGGAGGGAGCATGTTGACCTGCCCGTTCTGCGGCGCCCCCGAGACGGACCGGTTCTCGCTCGAGGGACATCGCTTCCTCGTGTTCCGGTGCCTCTTCTCCCCCGAGGTCGACGAGGGGCTCTCCGACGACGAGATCGTGGACCGCCTTCGCGCGTTCGCCGCTCAGGGGCCCGCCTTCTTCCGCGGGACGTGCGACCGGCTCCACGTCTACGTGACGAAGGGCGCCGGCGCTCGCGTGCTGGACCCAGAAGGAGCTCGCTCCGAGCACCCTACGCAAGGGTAGTCCTTCGCTAACCCACTCCGTAGCGGTGGGCGAATCGCCCCAGGATGAGGGGGACGACCCAACAGTACTCCGCCAACGGGACGTTGACGAACGATACGGCGATCGACGCGGCGAACGCGGCCGCCGGGAGAATTCCGCGGTTCGAGAAGTATCGGATCTCGTCCGCCGGCAGCTTCGGGTCGATGAGCCGGTGACCGTTCGCCGCGTAGCGCCAGAGAACGTTGAGGGTCGCACCGGTGACCGCCTGCATGAACGCGAACAGCACGACGGCCGTCTGGGTGGGCGAGTACGCCGTGTACACCTGGAGGACGAAGGGCATGACGGCGATTTCGAGGAGGACCAGCATGTTGAGCCACATCAGCACGAAGTCGTAGCGTCGGATGTAGCGGAACGTCCGGTGGTGGTTCATCCACCAGAGGGTGATCATCACGAACGCGAACGCGTACCCGAGGAACTTCTGCCAGTCCCCCCGGAGCGCCGTCCAGAGCAGATGCGAGGTCTGGGCGTCCGAACTACCGGTAACGGACGGAACGGTGAGACCGATCACGAGGAGCGTCAGGGCGAACGCGAAGACCCCGTCCGATAGCGAGATGATCCGGCCGAGGTCCTCTCCCGGCGGCTCCCGGCCCAGACCGACGGCGGCGCCTTTCTCTCGGTCCTCGTACGAGACCCGGTCCTCGTACACGCACGGTCCGACCCGTGTCCGGTTCTTGAACCGTGGGTCGGTACTCGATCGGTAACGGCGAGCGCCCTATCGGCCGGCGGGGACCTCGGCGTCCGCCTCGATCTCGACCTTCATCGCGGGGTCGATCAGCGCGGCGACCTGGACGAGCGTGTTGGCCGGGCGCACGTCCCCGAACCGCTCGCCGAGCGCGCGGGCGATCGCCTCGAAGTCGCCGATGTCGGTCACGAACACGCGCACACGCACGATGTCGGCGCGACCGCTCCCGAGCGCCGTCAGCGCCCGCTCGATGTTGTCGAGCGCCTGGACGGTCTGCGTGTACGCGTCGCCGAGCCCGACCAGCGAGCCGTCCGCGGATGTGGCGGTCGTACCCGAGACGTAGATGCGCTGGCCCACCCGGACCGCCCGGCTGTATCCGACCTTCGGCTCCCACGGCGTTCCGCTCGCGTAGCGGGTCCGGTCGGCGCCGGACGCCCTACGTGCGGGCGGACGACTGGACCTTCGCGATCGCGGCATCGGTCCGAATGAGGTGGCGCGAGAGCCCGAGCTCCTCGGGAGTGGCGCCGAAGGCGAGGGCGACCACCTGCGGAAGGTGGAAGACCGGCATATCGAGGTGGGCGTCGACCTGCTTTCCCGCCTGGTTCTGGTAGGCGTCGAGCGACGTGTGGCAGAGTGGACAGGGGGTCGCCATCGCGTCCGCGCCGTGGGACTTGGCGTCCAGGATCTGCCGTCCGGCGATGTTGTTCGCCGTCTTCGGCTTGACGAACAGGATCGGGAACCCGCAGCACATCACTCGGCCACGGTAGTCGACCGGCGTCGCTCCGACCGTCGCGAGGAGGTCCTCGAACGAGTGCGGTTCCTCTCCGCTCTCGCTCTGCATCTCGTCGGCCGGACGAAGGAGGTGGCAGCCGTAGAACGCCCCGACCTTCATCCCGGTGAGCGGCCGCCGGACCTTGGCCTTCACCGCGGCGAGCCCGATGTCCTCGGTGAGGACCTTCAGAAGGTGCTTCACCTGAACGGTCCCCTTGTACTCGATCCCGAGCGGCTTCAGCGCGGCGTCGACCCGCGCCTTCACCTTCGGGTCCTGCATCCGGACCTTGGCGAGGTTGAGCATCCCCTGGCACGTCGAGCAGATCGTCATCATGTCGAGGCCCGCCTTCTCGGCGATCGCGAGGTTCCTTGCGTTGATCGCGATGTTCAACACCTCGTTGGCCTCGTCGATGAACCCCGAGCCACAGCAGGAGAAGTTCGGGAACTCAACGAGCTCGATCCCGAGCGAACGGCAGACCCATCGGGTCGCCATGTCGAGCTCCTTGGCCGACTCCTGCGCAAGGCATCCGGGGTAGTACGCGATCCTCATGGTTCCTCCTTCGGGGGCGGGTCCAGTGCCGCGTAGATCTTGTCGAGCTCGTCCATCCCCTCGATCTTCCGCGGCTTCTTCATCAGCTCGGGCTTGTGGCGCCAGATCCGGATCCCCTGGCCGACCTGGCCGAGCATCTCGCCGAGCCCGAACGTCGCGCGGACGAGCTTCATCTCGTTGATCTGGCCGGCTCCCTTCAGGTTCTCCTTGAACCCGACCGCGTGCTTTGAGCCGTGTTCGGTGGCTCCCTGAACGGCGATCGCCATCTCCTTGAGGTCGCGGATCCGCTCGCTCGGCCGGACATCCTTCGGGCACGCCTCGGTACAGAGGTGGCAGCGCAGGCACAGCCAGAGACCGTTCGGCTGGATGCGAAGCAGCCGGTCGGTGTGGGCGCTGTCGCGGGGGTCGACGGCGAAGCGGTACAGCTTCGCGAGCGCCATCGGACCGGGGAACGACGGGTCCGCCTCGGCGGCCGGGCACGCGGAGTAGCACGCCGCGCAGGCGATGCAGCGCGGGGTCTCCTTGAACCGCTCGACCTCCGCCGGGGTCATCTCCGTCGGCCGGTCGGCGGGCATCGGACGGCGCGGGTCGAGCTTGAGGTGAGGCTCGATCTTCGAGTACTCGTGCCAGAACGGCGTCTGGTCGACGACGAGGTCGCGCATCACCGGCTGGTTGCGCATCGGCTCCACGACGATGCGCCCGTGGCGCTCGAGCTCGGGCCCGACCTGCGTCTCGCAGGCGAGCCGGCTCTTCGAGTTGATCTGCATCGCGCACGACCCGCAGATCGCGCTCCGGCACGAGTAGCGGAGCCCGAGGCTCGGGTCGATCTCGGCACGGATCTGCAGGAGGGCGGTGAGGACCGGCGTGTGCGGCGTGAGGTCGAGGGTGTAATGCTGGTACCTCGGCGCCGCGTCCTTCCCCGGCTGGAACCGGTAGACGTCGAACGGAACGGAGACCGTGCTCTCGGTCATCAGTACACCCTCTCCTTCGGTTCCCAGCGAGTCATGGTGACCGGTGAATACGACAGCGTCGGTCCGGTGGGGGAGTACTGCGCGAGAGTGTGCTTCATCCACTTCGCGTCGTCCCGTTTCGGGAAGTCGGTGCGGAAGTGCGCCCCGCGGCTCTCGGTCCGGGCGTACCCGCCGACGATGATCGCCTCGGCGAGGTCGATCATGTGCTCGGTCTCGATCGCATCGGAGAGGTTGAGGTTGAACACCTTCGACTGGTCGACGACGTGCACGCGGGAGAACCGTTCCTTGATGGCCCGGACCCGCTTCAACCCCTCCGCGAGGTCCGCCTCGGTGCGGAAGATGTTCACGTACCGGTCCATCGTCGCCTGAAGCTCCGTGCGGAGCTGGCTCGGGTCCTCGCCGTCCTTGCGCTCGAACCAGGCACGGTAGGAGGCGACCACCGGGTCGACCTCGTTCGGTGACAGGGCCGTCGAGGGGGCCTTGGCAGCGTAGGCGGCCGCAGCCGCGCCGGCCGACTTCCCGAACACGAGGGTCTCCATGAGAGAGTTACCCCCGAGCCGGTTCGCCCCGTGGATGGAGACGCAAGCGGCCTCACCGGCCGCGTAGAGGCCGGCGATGTTCGTCTCGCCCTGGATGTTGGTCCCGACACCCCCCATCATGTAGTGCTGGGCCGGGGAGATGGGGATCGGGGTCGTCACCGGGTCGAGCCCTGCGAACGAGCGGCAGAGGTCGCAGATCTCCTGGAGCCGGCTCTCGATCTTCTCCTTGCCGAGGTGCATCAGCTCGAGGGTAACGTACGGTCCGTACGGACCGGTGAACCCGCGGCCTTCCAGGATCTCGGTGGTGATCGCCCGGGCGACCACGTCCCGGGAAGCGAGCTCGAGCACCTTCGGGGCGTACTTCGACATGAACCGTTCGCCGAGCGCGTTCTTCAGGATCCCGCCCTCGCCCCGGGCCCCCTCGGTGACGAGGATCCCGCCCTCGAGGAGGGCGGTCGGGTGGAACTGGACGAACTCCATGTCCTTCAGGAACGCTCCGGCCCGGTAGGCGACCGCCATGCCGTCCCCGGTGCAGCTGTGGGCGTTCGTGGTCCGGCCGTAGATCCGACCGGCGCCGCCGGTCGCGATAACGACGGCCTTCGCCGCGATCTCCTGGACCGCGCCGGTGCGGCGGTCGACCGCGACGATCCCTTGGACGCGGCCCTCGGAGACAACGATGCGCGCGAGCTCCCACTCCTCGTACATCGTGAACCGCTCGCTGCCGAGCCGTTCGAAGAGCCCTTGCAGGAGCGCGAGCCCGGTGCGGTCCGCCGCGTAGACCGTGCGCGGAAAGCCGGCTCCGCCGAACGGCCGCTGGGCGAGCGTTCCGTCCTCGGCCCGGGAGAAGATCGTACCGAAGTGCTCCATCTCGATGACCGTCGGGCCGGCCTCGCGACAGAAGTACTCGATCGCGTCCTGGTCCCCGAGGTAGTCGGACCCCTTCACCGTGTCGTAGGTGTGCGCGTCGATCGAATCGTTCGGTCCGATCGCCGCGTTGATCCCTCCCTGCGCCGCTCCGGAGTGGGAACGCAGGGGATGCAGCTTCGTGACGATCGCCACATCGCGTCCCGCCTCGACCGCCGCCAGCGCGGCGCGCTGACCGGCCAGCCCCGCCCCCACGACTACGACTTCGTGACGCAACATAGGAAATCGAAGGACCATCCGAGCCGGGGTCTTAACGGGTGCCGCCCCCCGGGCCGGTGAACCCTCCCACGACCCGTGCGCCACGAGGTCGTGCCGGGTGCCTCGGTGATGTAGGCGTAATCGCTTCGTGAGCCCTTATATAGCGACCCCGGGTCCGCTCTCGCACATTCCGGGCCACCGGAGGTACGACGATGCAAACCATGATCAGCGCGTCCGACGAGGAACGCCTCCTGAAGGGCACCACGACGATCGGGATCGTCTGCAAGGACGGGGTCGTTCTCGCGACCGAGCGCCGCGCGACCGCCGGGAGCTTCATCTCCAACAAGCAGACGCAGAAGCTGTTCAAGATCGACCAGAACATCGGGATCACGATCGCCGGGCTGGTCGGCGACGCCCAGGTCCTCGCTCGCTACCTGAAGGCCGAGGTATCGCTCTACCGGCTCCGCCGGAGCGCCCCGCTCACCGCCGAGGGCGCCGCGACGCTCCTCGCCAACATCCTGAGCGGCAACCGCTACTACCCGTACTACGCCTGGCTGATCCTGGGCGGCGTCGACGGGAAGGGTTCCCACGTCTTCTCGGTCGACCCGGCGGGCGGTTGCATCGAGGACCGGTTCGTGTCGGTCGGTTCCGGCTCGACGATCGTCTACGGTCTGCTCGAGGAGGGGTACTCCCGCGAGATGTCGATCTCGGACGCCGTCGACCTCGCGCTCCGTGGGCTCACCGCGGCGATGAAGCGGGACAGTGCGAGCGGGGACGGCTACCTCGTCCACATCATTACGCCCAAGGAATACCGAGAACTGTCCGAGGACGAAATTAATAAACGTCTGAAGGCACTCAAGATACCGCTGCCTCCCGTTCTTCCGTAAGGAAATCTCGGGCCCGGTGGCCTTCGGAACCCTTTCGTCGCCAACCCCTTCCGTCACGGGATGAGTTTCGAATCGCTCATAGAGCAAACCCGGGAAGCCCTTCGGGAAGTGCTACCGGAAACCATCGAAGTCTCCGACATCGAGCTGGAAGGCCCGCACGTCGTGGTCTACACGAAGCAGCTCGACGCGTTCCTCTCGGGCGGCGACTACCTGCGCCAGGTCGCGCAACGCCTCCACCGTCGGGTCGTGGTCCGGTCGGACCCCGCCACGCTCATCGACCCGAAGGAGGCGGAGAAGGCGATCCGCTCGCTCATCCCGCCGGAAGCCGAGATCAACCAATTGTTCTTTGAACCCGAGACCGGCGAGGTGACGATCGAGGCGGCGAGCCCGGGCGCGGCGATCGGGCGCGGTGGCTCGGTCCTGAACGACCTCAAGAAGCAGATCGGCTGGGTACCGACCGTCGTCCGTACCCCGCCGATCCCATCGAAGACCGTGGAAGAGGTGCGGATCCATCTGCGCAACTCGTTCGACGACCGGCGCTCGTTCCTCAAGAAGGTCGGGATCCGGATCGCGCGCGACCCTCTCCCCGAGAAGCTGTGGGCCCGGAACACGGCGCTGGGCGGCTACCGCGAGGTGGGCCGCAGCGCCCACCTGCTCACGACCCAGAACTCGAAGGTGCTCATCGACTGCGGCATCGACCCGGGGTCGGACCGCACGCCGTTCTTCAACGCGCCGGAACTTCTACCGCTCGACTCGCTCGACGCGGTCGTGGTGACCCATGCTCACCTCGACCACTGCGGGCTCGTCCCGGTGCTCCTCAAGTACGGATACAAGGGCCCGATCTACTGCACGGCGCCCACGCGCGACCTGATGACCCTCATGCTCCTCGATGCGATCAAGGTCGTCAACCAGGAGGCGCGCAAGGGCCTCTACGACTCCGGGAACGTCCGCGACCTCGTCACCCGCACGATCCCGCTTCGGTGGGGCGAGACGACGGACATCGCTCCGGACATCCGACTGACGATGCACAACGCCGGTCACATCCTCGGCTCGTCGATCTGTCACTTCCACCTGGGAGAGGGCGACCACAATCTCGCCTACTCGGGCGATATCAAGTTCGAGCGGAGCTGGTTGTTCAACCCGGCGGCGAACCGGTTCCCCCGGCTCGAGACGCTCGTCCTTGAGTCGACGTACGGCGGATATCGCAACGTGCAGCCGACGCGCCAGCAGGCCACCGAGGAGTTCGCTTCGCTCGCCAATACGGTGGTGGCCCGCGGAGGGAAGCTCATCGTCCCGGTGTTCGCGGTCGGCCGCTCGCAAGAGGTGATGCTCGTCCTCGAGGAGAAGATGCGCGAGGGCAAGATCCCTCGAGTACCGGTCTACCTGGACGGGATGATCTTCGAAGCGACCGCGATCCACACGGCGTACCCGGAGTTCCTCAACAGCCAGCTCCGGACCCAGATCTTCCAGCAGGGGGACAACCCGTTCCTCTCCGACATCTTCCACCGGATCGACTCGTCGCAGATGCGCATGACCGTGCTCGACTCGAAGGAGCCGTCGATCGTCCTCGCGACATCGGGGATGATGAGCGGCGGACCGGTCATGGAGTATTTCCGGGCGTGGGCCCCGGACGAGAAGAACGGGCTCCTGTTCGTCGGCTACCAGGCCGAAGGGACGTTCGGGAACCGTCTCCAGCGCGGGATGAGCGAAGCGACGTTCCTCGACGGGCCTCGGCAGGCGTCCGTTCCCGTCAAGCTCGAGATGGCCACCATCGAAGGGTTCTCGGGACATTCCGACCGGGTCCAGCTGATGAACTACGTGGCTTCGCTCGACCCTCGGCCCCAACGCGTCATCCTGAACCACGGCGAGGAGTCGCGGATCCTCGACCTCGCGTCGAGCCTCCACAAGCGGTTCAACGTCGAGTCGCGCGCGCCGTACAACCTGGAAGCGACCCGGCTCATCTGAGCGACCGCGCACGACCTTCGCGTCGCTCGCATCCGGGACGAAACCCTTTATAGACGCTCCGGGGTCGAAGTGCCACCCTTCAGGGGGACCTCGAATGGGACGGCCGTTCCGGCGGTTCTTGGTGCTGGGGCTTGACGGGGGCACGTTCGACCTCCTCGACCCCCTCATGCAGGCGGGGGAGCTTCCGTACCTGCAGTCGCTCGTGCACCGGGGCGTTCGTGCGCCCCTGCGCTCTGTCTATCCGGCCAAGACGATCCCAGCGTGGTACTCGTTCGCGACCGGTAAGGACCCGGGAGAGCTCGGCATCTTCGGGTTTACCGAACCGGACGGAGGTCCGGGTCACTCGCGGCTCGTCCAGACGTTCCGCCCCGCGGAGGCGTTCTGGGACACTCTGTCGCGCATCGGTGTGAAGGTCGGCGTCGTCAACTTCCCTTTCCGGGCACCGTACCCGCTCCACGGTTTCGTGGTGCCCGGGATGTTCAGCGGGGCCACGACGACGTATCCGTTGGCCGTGAAGGACGAGATCCATCAAGTGCTCGGCGAGGAGTACCCCCTCGAGCTGCCCGTCTTCCGGGACGCGGACCGGTCCGAGTGGGTCGCGCGGGCCACGCGCGCGGTCGAACAGCGCGCGAAGGTCGCGGCCGCGCTCGCCGAGCGGCACCGGCCCGGCTTCCTGTTCGCCCTGTTCCGCGAGACCGACCGGATCGAGCATCAGCTCTGGTCGGAGCTGGGTCGACCGGTCGCGGAGATCCCGTCCGACCTCCTCGGTTTCTGGCGGACCGTGGACCGTGCGTGCAAGCGGGTGGACGATGCGTTCCGCTCGGGCGGCGGGCCGGCCGTCACGCTCGTGATCTCGGACCACGGCCACGGCCCGATCCAGTCGGACTTCCTTACGAACCGATGGCTCGCAGAGCAGGATTTCCTGTTCTTCCAGGGCGGCTCCGACGCCTCCCGCCGGACGGCCGTCGGTCGGCTCCTCCTCTACCTGCACAAAGTACCCCTTGCCCAGCGCCTCCTCACCCCCTTTGTCGACTTCGTCCGGGACGGCCAGCGGGCTCGGATCGCTGAATTCCTCGGAGGGGCAACGTCGTTCGAGGAGTTCGCGAAGCGGATCGACTGGCGGCGAACGGTCGCCTTCTCCTACCCCGTGCCCGAGGGGATATACCTCAACCCGAACAACCCGGACCTGACCCCCGAGCGGCGCGAGGTGCTCCGGAACGAGATCCGTCGGCGGCTCGAGGCGTACCCCGATGCTCACATCGAGGTGCTCGACCCGAGGACGCTCTATCGTGGCCGGAATCTCGCGCTGGCTCCCGCCCTGTTCATCCGGGTCGACAACATGTGCACCGAGCCCCGAATGGACTTCGGGTACCCGACCCCCCTGATCCGGGACCGGCCCTCCTACTTCTACGGCTCCGGCACCCACCGCATGAACGGCATCCTGATCGGCGCCGGGGACGGGATCCGGCCGGGGGCCGACATGGGAACGCTCGACCTCGTCGACGTCGCGCCGACGATCCTCGACGGCATGGGATGCGAGCTCTCGGACGAGATGGCCGACCGTTCGTTCGGCCGACGGATGGGGTTCACCGGCTGAACTCACCCCTCCATCGCTTCCGCCGGAACCCTTTTCGTGCGGGGCTCGCTCGCCGCGCGGATGCCCGGGCGCACGGTCGACGTCGTCACCGTGGGACCACCCCCCCGAGACCCGTACGACCCGTCCGCGACCGCGTGGGGCATCGCCGCCGCGTTCGCCGCGCGCGGAGACGACGTTCGCGTTCTTCACCTCCCAGGGTCGGACGCCGGCCCGGTGCCGGGCGGGGTCGTCGCGCTCCCGGTGGAGATCCCGCTCCGTCGGCCGGGCGGACCGCGTGAACCGGCGGAGTTCGCGAGCGCGGTCGGACGGAAGCTTCGCAAAAAGGTCGACATCGTTCTCCGCGACCCGGCCGGGCTCGGTGCCCTGGGCCTTCCCCGCTCGCGGCACGGACCTCCGGTGGTCGGCGCGTTCGCGCGCGCGATCGAGCTCGATTCGTTCAACGGCGAGCGCTCCCAAAGGCCGAGCGCGGGGTTCGTCGACCGGGTCGACACCTGGCTCGACCGACGGACGGTCCGCCGCCTCGAGCGCGCCGCGTTTTCCGAGGCCGACCGGCTGTTCTATGACGCCGCCGAGGTCGCCCACTCGCTGACCGAGGTCTACGCGCTCCCCGAGCGGAAGATGGTCCGGGCGCCGCCGGCCGTCCCCTCGCTGCCCGCGTTCCCCGCCCGCGAGGAGGCTCGTAGCGACCTCCGGATACCACCGGACGTACCGGTGGTGGTCGCCCCCACCGCGTTCGAGGCGCCCGAGCCGAGCGGCCTCGACCGGATCCTCGAGGCGTTCCGACGTATCCGTCCGTTCTTCCCGGGCGTTCGCCTCGTCGTTTCGGGGTCGCCCGCTCCCTCCGACCCAGGGGTGATCGCTCTCCCCGACCGGCACGCGGAGACGCTTTCGGACGCGCTCGCGAGCGCCAACGCGGCGGTGTTCGCTCGCCGAGTCCCCGGATTCGACCCCGGGGTCGTGCTCGCCGCTCGTGCGGCGGTCCCCCCCGTCCTCCTTCCGGACGCGAGGTTACCGGTCGACCCCGCCGGTGGTGTCCGAGTCGCCGCGAGCGACGACCCGGGGGACCTCGCGAGCGTGCTCGCCGAGCTCCTGGCCGACCCGGCGGCGCAGAAGGGAGTGGGGGCCGCGGCGAAGCGGTTCTCCGAGGCGTTCCTGCCGGAGCGCGTAGCGGACGCCGTCGACCAGGCCCTCCGGCCGAACGCTGGTTAGAGGTCCTGCCTATCGGTCGCGGGCCGACGGTTCGTCGAGACGCCACTCCTTGAACCCTCGACCTCCCGACGCGCGTCGTACCGCGCCCACGACCCCAGCCCAGCGGACGTCCGCCGGTAGTTCCCCCGAGTCGATGCGGTCGAGCACTGTCCGGAAGCGCTCGCGAAGCTCCTCGTACGGGTCCTCCTCGCCCGGCGCTACCCAGGCGGCCGCCGCCCGGACGACCCTAACGGTCCCGTCGACGGCGGCCCACACGCCGACCGGGCTCGCCCGCGTCCCGTCCGTGCGAGCGGCAAGCCGCGCGGCGGCCGTCTCCGATGGGAGCACCACGCTGACCCAGTCCCCCCAGGCCCGCCGTCGGAGGGCCTGGAGGAGCACGGCCCGGCTGTTCGAGACCTTCGCCTCTACCAGACCGACCTCGTTGCCCTTGCGGGCCACCAGGTCGAAGTAGTCGTTCGAGTCCGGGTTGGGGTACACCCGGTAGCCGAGCGCTTGCAGGTACGCGGCCGTGGTGGCCACGACCTCTCGTTCGCTCACTCGGGGCTGGCGCGAGGCCCCGGGCGGGCTCACGGTCCGCTCCGCAGGAACCAGTGGTCGAGCCGGGTGCGCGGGATCCCGAGAACGATCGGCCGCCCGTGGGGACAGGAATAGGCGGCTTCGGGGAGCGCATGCAGTTCGGCGAGGACGCGAGAGAACTCCTCCGTGCTCACGACGTCGCCGGCGCGGATCGCGGCGTGGCACGCCACCATCGCCGCCCGCCGCTCTTCGAGCCCGTCGGGAAGCGTGGGGCGACCGCCGGACGCAAGTTCGTCCAGGAGCTCGGTCAGGGATTCGGCGCGAGCCGAGCGGCCCCGGTACGCCGGGACCGACCGAACGAGGAACGACTCGGGGCCGAACGGCTCGACCTCGAACCCGGAGGCTCGCACGGTCTCGGCGTGGGCCGAGAGCGCGCTCCGCTGGACCCCGGTAAGCTCCAGGGGAACGGGGTCGACCAGCGCCTGCCGCTGCAGCGCCCCGGTCCGGAGGAGCTCCTCGTACAGGACACGTTCGCTCGCCGCGTGCTGGTCGATCAGCACCATCCCCTCGTCGCTCTCTGCGACCCAGTAGAGCGCGTGCAGGCACCCCAGGAGCGTCATGCGCGGGTGGGCCCCGCCGGCCGGCACCTCGGACCTCGTGGTCTCGGTAACGACCGGTCCTTCGAGCGTGCGTTGGAAGTGGAACGCCGGGGGACGGGAGGCGAACTCCCGGGACGAGGGCGTTGCGAGTTGGACCCCTTGTGGGGACGACGGTGAGCGGGAAGCTAGCGGCTCGGCGACCTGGGGCGAACCGACGAGGGCCTCCCGTACGCACCGACGCACCGCGTCGAGGAGCTCTCGTTCCTGCGCGAACCGCACTTCCCGCTTCGTCGGGTGGACGTTCACGTCCAGCCGGTCCGGGTCGAGCTCGAGGTGCAGGACGCCAACGGGGAAGCGGGTGCGGGGGAGGTAGTCCCCGTACGCGAGCCGGACGTTCTGGGCGAAGGGCCGGGACGTGACGGACCGGCCGTTGACGGCGAGGAAAAGCCCCCGCGACGATGGGGCGGCGACCCCGGGGCGGCCCAGAGCTCCGAACAACCGACCGCCCGGGACGTCGGCGACGATCTCGAAGGAGGAGGCGAGAAAGCCGGGGCCGAGCACGCGGGCCGCGGCGTCCTTCAGGTCGTGGGACGGCGGATAGACACCGACCTCGCGACCTTCCGACTCCGCTCGAAGCCCTACCCGAGGCCGTGCGAGATACAGTCGCTCGATGGTCTGGAGGACCTCGACCTGCTCCGCGGCCGGGCTCTTCAGGAACTTGCGCCGCGCCGGAGTGTTGAAGAAGAGCTCCTCGACCTCGACGGTCGTCCCCGGGGCACGCGATGCCGTGAACCGTCCGGCGACCACCCCACCGACGACCGAGATCCCCTCGGCCGCTTCGCGGTCGGCGGGCCGGGAGAGCAGCCGGAAACGCGAGACGGACGCGATGGCCGCGAGCGCCTCCCCGCGGAAGCCGAGCGTTCCGATCCGTTCCACCGGCCCCTCCGGGGCGAGCTTGCTCGTGGCATGACGTTCGACCGCGAGCTCGAGCTCCTCCGGGGGGATCCCGCCTCCGTCGTCGGCGACCTCGATACGGTCGAGCCCGCCTCCGGTCAGTCGCACCGTGACCGTCGTGGCGCCGGCGTCGACCGAATTCTCGACGAGCTCCTTCACGACGGAGGCGGGACGCTCCACGACCTCCCCCGCGGCGATCCGCTCGACCGTCTCGTTCGACAGGCGTCGGATCGGTCTTCGCGCCGGTGCGGAAGCCGTTGCGTTCACGGGGTCCCCTCCTCCCCCGCCGGCTTCCGCGCGGCCCGGGCCTTGAGCTCCCGGAGCTTGCGCGCGGACTCCTCCGGGGTCAACCGGTCCGGGTCGATCGATCGCAGCTCCTCGACGACCGGGTGTTCGGCCGACTCTTCCGAGAGCAGGACCGCCTGGGTGTACCTCGGTCCCCGTCGTCGCTCCGCCTTCGTGGCCGCGGGAACTGCGCTCTCGGACTCGAGGCGACGCAGGAGCCGCTCCGCTTCCGCGAGGACCCCTTCGGGTACGCCGGCAAGGCGAGCAACATGGACCCCGTAGCTTCGGTCGGTGGCGCCCGGCACGAGACGGTGGAGGAAGACCACCCCGTCCGGTCCTTCGCGCACCGCGAAGTGGGCGTTCTCGGCCGCCGAGAGTCCCCGGACGAGGTCGGTCAGCTGGTGGTAGTGGGTCGCGAGAAGGCAGCGGGCCCGGGTCGCGTCGTGGATGTGCCGCAGCGTCGCCCAGGCGATCGCGAGGCCGTCGAACGTGCTCGTCCCGCGGCCGACCTCATCGAGAAGGACGAGCGAGCGGTCGTCGGCGGCCCGGAGGATCTCGGCGACCTCGCTCATCTCGACCATGAAGCTCGACTTGCCCCGCCCGATCTCGTCGGTGAACCCCATCCGGGTGAACAGCTGGGTGACGACACCGACGCGGGCGAACTTCGCCGGCACGAACGACCCGGCCTGGGCGAGCACGACGAGCAGACCGACCTGTCGCATGAACGTCGACTTTCCCGACATGTTCGGGCCGGTGAGGACGAGCATCCGCCGCTGTTCCGGGTCGAGCTCAAGGTCGTTGGGAACGAACCTCTCCCCGAGGATCCGGTCGAGCACCGGATGCCGGCCTTCCCGCAGCACCAGCGCCGAGGAGTCGTCGACCGTGGGTCGGACGTAGCCGCGGGTCTGGGCGAGATGCGCGAACGTCGTGAGCGCGTCGAGCTCCCCGACCGCGCGGTTGACCCGGTGGACGCCGGGAACGTGACGTTCCACCTCATCGAGCAGCGCCTCCCATCGAACGGCCTCGGCGGTCGCGATCCCGTCGCGGGCCTCGAGGATGCGTCGTTCGATCTCCTCGAGCCGGTCGGAGGTGAACCGCTCCGCCTGCGCGACCGTCTGGCGCCGACGGAAGTGAGGAGGCACCCGCGCGAGGTTCGGCTTGGTGACCTCGAAGTAGTAGCCGAACACCTGATTGTAGCCGACCTTCAGCGTGCGGATGCCGCTCGCCTCCTGCTCCGAGCGCTCGAGCGCGGTCATCTCGCGCAGCGCCTCCCGCTCGGCGTCCCGCCAGCGGTCGACCTCGGGTGCGTGCCCGGGGCGGAACAGTTCGCCCTGCCCTTCGGTGGCGGTGAGCGCCTCCGGGAGCGCGCCCGAAAGCAACTCCACAAGTCCGGGCGGCGAAGCGAGCTCCTCTCGAAGGTGGGAGAACCGGGACGGCGGCGGTCCGTCCGTTAGGGACCGAGCGAGCGCGTTGGCCGCATCGAGTCCGACCCGGAGGGAGACAAGCTCGACGGGTCGGACCCTTCGACCGGCCACGCGGGCGGCGATGCGCGAGAGGTCGGAGACCCCGTGCAGGCGGTTCCGCAGCTCCTCGAGACCGGCGCCCAGGTCCACGAGCCGCTGGACCGCCTCCTGACGCACACCGATCGACGCCGGGTCGGCGAGCGGGTTCGTCAGCCAGAAGGTGATCGTTCGGCGGCCGGCCGCCGTCACCGTCTCGTCCCAGGTGCTGAGCAGCGTCACTCCCTTCGCGTCGTCCGGGTTCATCGGCCGGTTGATCTCGAGGTGCCGCAGGGTCTTCGCGTCGAGCACCAGGCGGCGACCTCCCGCTCCCCGTTCCACGACGTCGAGGTGCGGCAGGAGACGCGGCTGGGTCGCGCGCAGGTACGCCACCAGGCGGTGGTCCGCCTCGCGTACCTCGCCGGCAAGCTCCGACTCCCCCCGAAGCGCCGGCGGGAGCTCGCCCTCGGCTACGGGAGAAGGCGCCGGCTCGAGCCGGGCGGAGGGGAACTCGCGACGCAACGCGCCCACGAGCGCCGCCCCGGCGGCGTCGCTCCCGGCGGACCACAGGAGTTCGCGCGGCTGGAACGACGCTACGGACGACAGTATGCCCTCGGTGCCGGGGCCATCGGCAAGCCCATGGTACCACTCTCCGGTCGTGATGTCGACGGCGGAGTACGCGCCCGTGCGTCCGGTCGGTGAGACGACGCTCACGAGGAAGCTGTGGTCCGGTCCGCCCAGGATGCGGTCCTCGACCACCGTACCCGGGGTCACGACGCGGGTGACCTCCCGGCGGACGAGGCCCTTCGCGAACCGGGGGTCCTCGACCTGGTCGCAGATCGCGACCTTGTACCCCTTGCGCACGAGCCGGCCCAGGTAGGTGTCGACGGAGTGGTGCGGCACCCCCGCCATCGGGGTCCGCACGCCCTGCGCGTCCGCGGAACGGGCCGTCAGTACGACGTCGACCTCGCGGGAGAGGAGCCGCGCGTCATCGCCGAACGTCTCGTAGAAGTCGCCGACCCGGAACAACACGAGATGCCCCGGGTACCGGGCCTTGACGCCCTCGTACTGCTCGAGGAGCGGGGTGAGGGACGAAGGTTCGGGCATCGCGGAGGTCGTGGAGCGAGGAACCCCATATAATCCGGCGGGCGGGAGGTCAGCGCTGAGGGGGAGATTTGAACTCCCGTGGCGGAACCGCCACCAGCTTTCAAGGCTGGCGCCTTGCCGGACTAGGCTACCTCAGCGCGGCCCACCGAGCGAGCCCCGGAGGAATAAACCCTCCTTATGGAGAGGGTCCGGGGCGGGGGAATGCAGGCGCCGGGAGATTCGCGCGGAACCTCGTCCGGTTCCGCGTTTCGAACCCGGGTGGTCAGCTTGGAAGGCTGACATCCTACCGCTAGATTACACCTGCACGGCCGCCGTCGGACCGCGGTCGCGACCGCCGCCTGTGGTTATGGCTTTTCGGGTGGAGCTCGGGCCGCCGGCGCCGAAAGGTCGAGAAGCGCCACGCGTTCGAGCACGAGACCTTCCCATCCCGTCGGCGGGACCGACCGACGCTCGGCCTCCTCAATCCCCAGTCGCTCGAGCATCGCTTCGTCGACCGGCCGCGGGTAGGCGCTCGGGTCCGGCGCGAGCTCAAATCGGGCGAGGAGCGGCCCGGGGTCGTGCGGACGCTCCGCCACCAGCACGAACTGCTCGGTGGTGTCCGAGACTCCGACCTTGGCGAGGGCTCGGGGCAACTGGTCGTCCCCCGCGACGTACAGCGCGAACTCGGCTCCGCGGTCGCGCAGGCGGGTCTCCCCTCGGCTCCGGGCGCGTCCGAGGTGCGCCCACGCGGAGAGCAGATGACGCTCCCCGGCGATCGCTCGGGCGTCGAACAACGCGACGAGCGCCGGGGACTCCTTCGAGATCTCCCGAAGGGTCCCGATGATCGACGAGGTGCTGGGCGATCCGGGGTGAACGCGTCGGGCGCCCGCCGCTCGGACGGGGCGTTCCTCCAACGGCGGGAGCGGGGTCATCGCCGACGCATCACTCCTGCATGAACGTGAGGAACTCCTCGAGGGTCCGCGGTTGGAGAGTGTAGTTCTCGGCCCGCTCGCGGCCGATCGTGCTCGTCGGGGTCGTCCCGTAATCGTGGCCAGGGAGCACCACGAGCGCGTCGTCGAGCGCGAGCAGACGATGCTGAAGGCTGTCGTACATCTCGGCTGGGTCGCCGCCGGGAAGGTCGGTCCGTCCGCACTCTCCGACGAAGAGGGTGTCGCCCGTTGCGACGTTCCCCTCGAAGATGTAGAGGACGCTGTCCTTCGTGTGACCGGGAGTGTGGACGACGTGGAACCGAAGGTCTCCGACCGAGACCGCGTCCCCGTCCGCGACCGAGATGTCCTGGTGGATCGGCGCGACCGCATGCGCGACGACCTTCGCCCCGGTCCGCTCCTTCACGTCCTTGTTGCCAGCGGTGTGGTCCGGGTGGCTGTGGGTGTTCAGGATGTAGCGGACCTTCACGTGGCGCGCATCGATCGCTTCGAGCACGGGGTCGATGCCGAACGACGGGTCGATCACCACCCCTTCGCCACCGGGCTCCTCGGCGACGAGGTAGGTGAAGTTCAGGTACGGTCCGATACGGAACTGGTCGAGAAGCACGAGCGGTCGAGAAGTAGAGCGTATTTGAAAGTGGGGGAACCTTCAGGGACCGCCCGGCTCCGCGGCGACGGTCCGGCGCCCGGTGACCGCATCGAGCACCACGCGGCCCTGTGACCCTTCCACGTACCAGTGGGGGACGTAGAGGAGGACGAACGGACCGAGGCGGATGTCGTCCGATCCTGGTGGCACCCGCCGGGTCTCGATCACCAGCGCGCCTTCGTGCTGCTCGGTGTGGTCGACGTGCACCGTATGGTGCCGTCGGATGGCGTCCAGGGCGAGAGGGACGACCTGCGACTCCTCCAGCTGGGGGGATAGACGCTGGTGCGGCTCGGTGAGGTCGCCGACGAGCTCACGGTCCCCCTCGTCCCAGATCTCGGCGCGACGGGTGACGGCGTTGACCGCGACGAGACGGCGTACGACGGCCCCGTGCCCACCGTCCGGTGCGGCCGGTCGCACCCGATACGCCGCGACGAAGAACGGCACGAGCCGCAGAGTGTAGCGAGGTCCGTCGACCCCGGCCAGGCTCTCCGCCTCCGACCGGTCGATGCGGGGGCGCACGGTCCTCTCGCTGTTCGGAGCGATCGAGAACGGCGGCTCGAGCGGACCGGAACGGTCGGCGTCGACCGGGGAGAGCTCCGCGCCGACCGGTGGTTGGAGCAGGATCTCCCCGAGGCCCGGGCCGAGGGTCGACGGGTCGAGGACCTCGATCCCGTGGTCGGCCGCGACCGACCGGGCCGTCTCTCCCGGCTCGTCGTCATAGACGATCGTCCGGTGCACGCTCTCGGGAGGGAACAGGGACTCGACGTCGGCGGGCGAGCGGGCCGAGCCCAGCACCACGACGGCTCGCCGGTCGCGGGTCCGGACGGCCACTAGAAGGTCCTGGCGGGCCTCCACCCGGTAGCCGGCCGCTTCGAGAAGCTTCCCGAGGACGGTGCCGGAGGAACCGCCGGTAGTCATCGGGTCGACGACTCGCGGCGGGGAATATCTCAGTTGTGCTCGTGAGGCGCGGCGTTACGACCGGTTCGCCGGGGTCCGACCGACCGGTGTGGGCAAGCCTTCCGGGAACCGCGGAAAAAACGGAAAAGCCGAGACGCATCATCGCGGTCGTGGGTCGGTACTGGATCGGCTGTTCCGGGTGGGCGTACGACGACTGGGTCGGGCCGTTCTATCCGCCCGGCACCCCACCGGGAGAGTTCCTGAGCCGCTACGCGCGCGTGTTCCGGACGGTCGAGGTGGACTCCAGCTTCTACCGGCCGCCGGGGCCTTTCCTCATACGACGATGGGCCGACCGGACCCCCGAGGGGTTTCGATTCGCCCTCAAGGTCCCGAGGGAGGTGACCCACGAGGCGACCCCCTCGGCCACGAGCGACGTTCTCGCACCGTTCCTGACGAGCCTCGCCCCGCTCCGGTCCCAGGGGAAGCTGGGCGCGGTCGTGCTGCAGTTCCCCGGCTCCTTCCGCGCCGGACCGGGGCGGGCCCGGCTCGAGCTCCTGCTCGACTCCATCCCGCCGGAGTACCCCCTCGCGGTCGAGCTCCGCCACGCGTCGTGGTGGACCGAATCGACACGGGCCCTGCTCGACTCTCGTCGCGCCGCCCTCGTCTGGTCGGTCCTGCCCGGAGCCCGTCCGCCGGCATGGGTGACCGGGGATTTCCTCTACGCCCGCTTCATCGGCGACCGCGCGCTCACCGAGTTCGGTCGGGTCCAGCGGGACGGCCGCCCCGAGATCCTCGGAATGAAGCGGCTGTTCGAGAACGAGGGGCGACCGGTCGACACGGTGTTCGCCTTCTCCAACAACCATTTCATGGGGTTCGGACCCGGGACCGCTGCGGTCGTCGCCGAGGTCCTCGGAGAACCGGCCCCGGACCTGACCGCCGCCGCCCGCCTCCCCGGTCAGAGCCGGCTCGCCTTCGATCCGGGCTCCTGAGCGGTCGCGACCGACCATGCTCGACCGCCGTTCCGAGCGCCGCTTCAGGACAATCTATTTAGGTCGCTCGAGGGTCCAACGACCTCAGAGATAGATGGGCGAGGCGCTCACGCTCCGGGTCGCCGAAGCATTCCAGCAGGACATCGGCCTCGGCACCGCGCGGCTCGACGTGCAGACCCGGCAGAGGCTGAAGGTCGGTCTGGGCGATATCGTCGAGGTCCGCGGCCGAAAGCCCACCCCCGCCGTCGTCAGCCGGGCGCAACAGGAGGACGAGGGGAAGGGATTGGTCCGGATCGAGGCGGTCGTCCGTAGGAACGCCGGGGTCAGCATCGGCGACCGGGTGTCGGTCCAGCGGGTCGACTGCCCGAACGCGGACGCGATCACGATCGCGCCGATCTACGCGGGTTCCGCCAGGATGGACCTCGGCCCGGGACTCGAAAGCTTCGTCGCGAAGGCGCTCGCGCGCCGGCCGTTCATCCGGGGGGACGTCTTCGTCATTCCCGGCGTGTTCCTGATGGGCGGTTCGCTCCCGTTCATGGTCGTGTCGACCCAGCCGAAGGGGATCGTCCAGGTCGCCCCCTCGTCGCTCATCACGATCAAGGAGGAGACCGTCAGCGAGACCGAGGTCGCCGCTCCCCGGGTCTCGTACGAGGACATCGGTGGCCTCAAGGAGAAGCTCGGGCGCGTCCGCGAGATGATCGAGCTCCCGTTGAAGCATCCCGAGCTGTTCGACCGGCTCGCGATCACGCCTCCCAAGGGAGTGCTCCTCTACGGACCGCCCGGGACCGGAAAGACGCTGATCGCGAAGGCGGTCGCCAACGAGGCGGGGGCCCACTTCATCGGCATCCAGGGACCCGAGATCATCTCGAAGTACTACGGCGAGAGCGAGAAGGAGCTCCGGGAGAAGTTCGAGGAGGCGGAGAAGAACGCCCCGAGCGTGATCTTCATCGACGAGCTCGACTCGATCGCTCCGCGCCGGGACGAAGTGGTCGGCGAGGTCGAGCGCCGGGTCGTGGCCCAGCTGCTGACCCTGATGGACGGTCTTTCCGGCCGAGGGAACGTCATCGTGATCGCCGCGACCAACCGCGAGGAGGCGATCGACCCGGCGCTGCGGCGCCCGGGCCGGTTCGACCGGGAGATCGAGATCGGAGTTCCGACCCAGGAAGGCCGCCTCGAGATCCTTCAGATCCACACGCGGGGGATGCCGATCGAAGGGTCCGACCGCGACCGCGAGCGGATCCTGAAGGTCCTGTCGGCGCAGAGCCACGGGTTCGTCGGCGCCGACCTTTCGTCGCTCGCCCGGGAGGCCGCGATGCGGGCGCTCCGTCGCTACCTGCCCGAGATCGATTTCGACCAGCCGATCCCGATCTCGCTGCTCGAGCGGATGAAGGTCACCGAACACGACTTTAGGGAGGCGCTGAAGCAGATCGAGCCGTCCAGCCTCCGGGACGTCGCGGTCGAGGTTCCGACCACCCATTGGGAGCAAGTCGGAGGCGTCGAGCGCGTCCGAAGGATCCTCGAGGAGTCGGTCGAGCTTCCGTTCAAGAACCCGCAGGTCTACCATCACATCGGTATCGAGCCGCCGCGGGGGATCCTCCTCTACGGGCCTCCCGGGGTCGGAAAGACCCTCCTCGCGAAGGCCGCCGCCACCGAGAGCCAGGCGAACTTCATCTCGGTCAAAGGGCCCGAGGTGATGAGCAAGTGGGTCGGCGAGAGCGAGAAGGCGATCCGGATGATCTTCAAGAAGGCCCGCCAGGCCTCCCCGTCGATCGTCTTCATCGACGAGATCGACTCGATCGCCCCGCGCCGGGGCCTCCAGACGTCCAGTGGGGTGACCGAGCGAATCGTCAACCAGCTGCTCACGTCGATCGATGGCCTCGAATCGCTCGAGCGGGTGCTCGTGATCGCCGCGACGAACCGTCCCGACATCGTCGACGAAGCGCTCCTGAGAACCGGAAGGTTCGACCGTCTGCTCTACGTCGAGCCACCGAACGTGGCCGGCCGCCTCGAGATCCTGAAGGTCCACACCCGGTCGATGCCGCTCGCGGAGGACGTCGACCTGAACGCCCTCGCCTCTCAGACCGAGGGGTACGTTGGGAGCGACATCGCCGCGCTCTGCCGGGAGGCGGGCCTCACCGCGATCCGGGAGAACGTCAAAGCCTCCAAGGTGACCCGCGCGCACTTCGAAGCGGCGATGAAGCAGGTCCGGCCCTCGATCGACGCGGAGGGTCTCAAGTTCTACGAGGACTTCGAACGCCACCTGCTTCGGGAGCGTGTGGCACGCCGCCGGGACGAGCCGGCGGACGTCATCTACCGCTAGCTGGCGCCGACGGCGCAGGGCGCAGCGGCCGACTGAAGCAAGCTATAAGTAGCAGGGCCAAGTTCGGCGCGCCGCCTCCGATAGGAGACCGCCGTAATGGGAGTCGTGAAACAGTTGGTTCGAGAGCAGTACCGTGCCGCCCTTTGGGTCCTGGTACTGGTCGCGTTGGTGACGAGTTCACTGGCCGCGACCGGAGGGGCCCTGGCGTCTTCAGCGAACTATACGCTGACAGGCTACGTGGAACAGGGGAACGGAATCTCCCCGGTCCCCGCGGGCGTGCAGGTCGACCTCGTATCCCGGGCCACGGGCCAGGTCTTTACGACCACGGTCACCTCGGGCGGCCAGTTCACGTTCACCACCGCATCGACCGGCGGGGCCTTGGTGCCCGGCTATTGGGGCGTCTGGGTGCCGCCGCAGGGGAACGTCAGCCTTCCGGGCTGCAACCCCACGAAGCCCTACTACCAGTGCGCCGTGCTCCCCTCGAACCAGAACCCCGTGTTCGCCTTCGAGAACGCGAGCGCGCTGACGACCACGACGTACCCGACCATCCTCCAGGGGATCACCGTTCTTCCCTACAAGGGCAACGTCACCGGCACGGTCACGTCCGGCGGTATCGCCCAAGCGGGGGCACAGGTCGCCCTGATCGATCCGGCGTACAACGGGTTCGTGTTCGTCAACAACACGACCTCGGCGTCGGGCGGCTTCAACCTGAACGTCCCCCTCGGCACTTGGGTGCTCAAGACGACCCTCGTCGGGCCCTCCGTCATGTACAACCTCACGCAGGTCGTCGTGCCGAATCCGACACCGGTCGTGGTGAACCCGAACGTTCAGAACTACATCGTCTCGGGATACAGCAACCTCACCTCGAACCCTTCGGCCCACGTCCCGACGGCCGGGAACGTCACCCTGTGGGATCCGACGAACGGCTACATCTACTCGAGCGCCACGCCGCCCGGCGGGTACTACTCTGCCGGTACGTACCCTGCTGGCTTCACGAGCGGGTCCCAGAGTTTCGACGTGATCCTTTCGTCGATCGGTTACAGCACGGTATGGTACCCCCTCACCGTCACGACGCCGACCCCGCACCAGCAGAACGTCCTCGTCTCGCCGCTGCGTCCGGGCCAGCTCGGAAGGTACCAAACGGTCCTGAACTTTTCCGCGATCAGCGTCTCCACCGGAAAGGGTAACCTCGTTGTCAACACGACCGCCCAGCTCGGCAACGACACGGTTCTCCCGAACCTGCCGAACGCGACCGTAGGGCAGCTCTGGGGCCAGCTCGGCCTCGACTTCGACCACTCGGTTACCTTCGCGAGCACGTCGCTCCCGTCGGTATGGTCGTTCGTCAACTCGACCGGTCCGTTCTTCCCGGCGGTCGAGGCGCAGACGGCGATCAACGGGACCGGGTTCAAGGGACCGACCGCACCGCAGACGCTCGCGAGCGAGTCGTCGACCTGCTCGGGGTCGTGCGGCCTCTCCTCGGCCGCGACGATCTCGTACGCGTGGTCGCAGTCGTACGCCCTGAACGGCTCCGTTCCGATCAACCAGTCGACGTACTCGATCTCGCTCGGATTCGCGCACCCGGCCTCGAGCTCGGACGTCTACAACTACACCTTCGTTCTCCCGTCGGGTTACGTCCTGGCGGCGAGCACCCAGGCGCCGTCCTCGACCGTGCTGTCCCCGGCCGGTGAGGGAGGGACGTGGACCAGCTTCACGCTCACCTCGCTGCAGAGCACGTCGCTCGTGGGAACGGCGAAGTTCTCGATCGTGAGGTACTCGGCCCTCACGGCGCTCGTCAACGTCACGGTGCCGAGCTACTTCGCCTACTCCAGCTCGAACGTTCTCAACAGCACGAACGGCAACTACACGGTCGAGGTCGGTGTGGGCCAGAACGTCACGTTCAGCGCGGCCAACTCGCTCTACCCCGCCGGCACGAACGGAACGAAGTTCGCGTGGAACTTCGGGGACACGCATTCGAACACGACGAGCACTCCCACCACCAACCACTCCTACGCGGCGGCGAGCGGCTCCGCGCCCTATGCGGGAACGCTGACCGTTACGAGCTCGGGAGGGCTGGTCAACTCAACGAAGTTCTTCGTCTGGGTCGCCGTGGGACCGGTGTACGCCAACATCTCCGTGAACTCGACCGCGGCAGAGAACCAAACGGTCAACGGAGCCCCGTACAAGCTCGTCAATTGGGGCACGGTCCTGCAGTTCAACGCCAGCACGAGCTCGGCCCTCGTCGGTCCGTCCGCGACCGTCAAGGGGATCGTGGCGGTGGCCTCGTGGACCATCGTCTCGTCGCACAGTTTCAAGCAGACCGCGAACTTCTCGGCGAGCCAGAACGCGCCGTACTGGCGCAACTGGTCCGTGCAACCGCTCGGGGCCGGTAGTTACCTCTCGGTCGGAACCGTGAGCGGCAACCCGGTCACGTTCTTCGGGTGGCAGTACAACGTCTCGCTGACCGTCTGGGACGGCGCGGGAGACTCCGCGACGTCGACCCTCGTCCTGCTCGTGACCGACACGGAAAAGCCGACGTCGGCGTTCCAGGTCCTGAACTCCGCGGGCAGCGCGGTCACGGGAAGCGGGGTCGTGGCCGGTAAGAACCTCAGCGCGAAGGTCCAGCTGAACGGGGCGAACGCGACCGACCCGCACAACGGTTCGGTCGTGAAGTACTACTGGCTCGTCACGAACTCGAAGAACACGACCGTCCACGTCGGGGTCAATTCGACCACGGTGAAGCCCTACCCGGCGGTCTGGCTCGTCGCGGCGACCAACGCCTACACGATCAACCTGACCGTCTGGGACAAGAACGGCAACTCCGGCTACACCACCCAATCGCTCACCGTCTCCCAGAACACGACCACGAGCCCGATCATGGCGGCGAACAACCTCACGGGTCCCTCCACGCTCACGGACGGCTCGGCGTCGACCTTCTGGGTGAACATCACGGTCGGGGCCGCGTCCGGCAACAAGGCCGTGGCCACGAACGTCACCGTGGCGTTCTACCTTCTCTCGCAGAGCGGCGGAGGGAGCCGGAACTACATCGGCGGGTCGCCGGGCTCGGTGAAGTTCTACAACTACACGAGCGGCGTCGTCAACAGCCAGCCGTTCGCGGTCGGGGTGGTCTCGTCCCTCGCCTGGAACGTCACAGTGCGGGCCGTGATCACGTGGAACCCGGGGATCACGGGCAGCTACACGCTCTACGCCAACGTGACCGCGCAGAATGAGTTCGCAGGCGATTACCAGAACGGACCCAACGTCAAGACGATGCCGGTCACGATCAACCCGAACCCGACGACGCAGCTGCTCGAGTACGCGGCGATCGCGGTCGCGGTGGTCGTGGTGATCCTCTTGCTCGTTCTCTACTACCGGCGCCGTACCGGCCGCGGTGGAACGAAGGCGACCGCGCCGCGCTCCGGCCTCGAACGGGCCAAGCGCCCGTCGGACGACGAAGACGACGAGGACGAGGACAAGTAGGGGCGAGAACCCTGCGGTCTCCTGGACCTTCCGGGAACCGACCAACCCTTTCTCTTCTCTCTTTCTTCTCTCACGGTGCGAGCGGGACGGCCCCGCGCATCGCCGGAGCGGATCCTACCGAGCCGGTCAGCCGTAGGGGCCGACCTCGTCCAGGAGGTCCACGTGGGTGAGCAGCATCCGACGGCAGCAGTACCGGTTCAATCCGAGCGCGTCGAGGACCGCGCCCGCGGGTTCGCCCCGAGCGGTGCGCTCCCGGAACTCGTCCCAGTGCTGGCCGATCACCGCGCCGCAGGTGAAGCAGCGGACGGGTACCATCATCGTCATCGGTCGGTTCCCTCCTACCTCAGCGGTACGACTTCTGGCGGCGCTTGCGGGCCCCGCGGCCGCCGGGTCGCTTCGGCAGCTTGCGCCGCGGGTCGTTCACGAGCAGCGAGCGGTCGTAGTGCTTGAACATCTCCCTAAGCTGGTCATCCTTGAGCCAGGCGATCAGGCCGCGGGCGACCGCGGTGCGCGCCGCGGAGGCCTGCCCGACGTATCCTCCACCGGCCGCCTCGACCGCGATATCGAGTCCCTTCGCGCGGTCGCCGACCATCAGGAGCGGCTCCTGGACCTTGAGGCGGATGATCTCGGGTTCCACGATCTCGATCGGCCGCTCGTTGAATCGCACGCGACCGGACCCTTTCCGAACGGTCGCGCGGGCGACCGCCGCCTTGCGCTTTCCAGTGGCGAGCACGATCGTAGGGGCCTTCATACACGTGCCCCCAGGAGCTTCGTGACCTCGGCGAGCGTGACGGGAGGACGGAGGGTCGGCCGGGCCTTCGCGCCGTCGATCGTTTCGGTCGGCAGTCCGGCGAGTTCGGGCGGAACGCCGATGTAGACCTCAAGGCGGCGGAACGCCACCTTCCCACGGGTCTGGAGGTGCGGGAGCATGCCGCGGACCGTTCGGCGGAAGATGCGGTCAGGGTACCTCGGGAAGTGCGGGCCGCTGCGGACCGAGCCTCGGGCACGGGCCGCCGTGTAGTGGGCGATCACCTGGGACCGGCCGCCCGTGACCACGCTCTTCTCGGCGTTGACCACGACGATCGTCTCGCCGTTCAGGAGCCGCTTCGCGATGTAGCTGGCCGCGCGGCCGAGGACGAGTCCGCTCGCGTCCACCACCGTCGGGGTGGGTGCCACCGGTTCAGGCAAAGAGCTTCACTCCTGCCCCGTCGGGTCGGGTCTTCAATAGGTCGTGCACGCTGATCGCGACGCCCCCGGCCGCGTGGATCTTCGTTCGCGCCTCCTTCGAGTACGCGAAGGCGGCCACGGTGAGCTTCTTCGAAAGCTTCCCCTCGGAGAGGAGCTTCCCGGGCACGAGCACGGTTCCGTTGACGTCGGCGAGCCGCTCGAGGTGTCCGATGTTGACCGGGGTGACGCGGTGGCGCGGCCGTTCGAGACGGTCCGCGGCGGAGTCCCAGATGGGAGCCTGGTTCGAGCGAGCCGCCCGGCGCAGCTCGACGATGAGCCGAACGAGCTCCGAGTTCTCCTTAGCGATGGAATGGGCCATACGCGGGAGCGCCTCGACCCGGGTGGCTCATATAAGCGTTGCCGGCGAAGAAGATGCCGGAACGAACTCCCCCGGCTCGCCGGTAGCGGTACGGTCCCTCGCGCGCTTCCGATACCCACCAACGGTTAAATACGCGCCGCCGCCATCGGCGAGCCGAGGCCCTCCTCCTATGCGCAAGTTCCTTACCGAACTCCGCGGAAAGACGGTGATGACGAACGACGGACAGATCCTCGGCATGATCGATAACTTCGTCATCGACACTCTCACCGGCGGGATCGCCCATGTCCTCGTCACGCCGAGCGAGGATGTCGAGCAGCGCCTCTTCCAGAGCGATGCGTCCGGCCGTCTCGTGCTCCCCTTCAAGAGCATGCGTGCGGTGAAGGACGTCGTCGTGATGGACATTGGGAAGTAGTCCCTCCCCAGCGCCCCTCGTTTCGATCGTTATCACGGTCCGCAACGAGGCGTTGCACATCGGCCAGCTGCTCGAGAGTCTCGTCGGGCAGGACGGGCCCGTTGAGGTCGTCCTCGTCGACGCCGACAGCCGTGACGGGACCCGCGCGATCGCCGAAGCGTTCGCGGCGCAGCACCCTGGTCTTCTCCGAGTGATCGAGCGTCCCGGTTCCCGGGGGGTCGGCCGGAACATCGGCGTGCAGGGGTCCCGGGGAGCGTGGATCGCGTTCATCGACGGGGACTGCTTTGCCGATTCGCAGTGGGTGAAGCGCCTGCGCGAGAGCCTCGCGACCGCTTCTGTCGTGGCGGGCCGGACGACGATCGTCGGCAAGCCCCGGTACGGCACTCTCGAGCGCGTCGAACTGTACCAGCAGGGCTTCGACGTCACCTACCCGTCCTGCAACCTCGCCTACCATCGGGACCTTTTTGACCGGCTCGGAGGATTCGACCCGCGGTTCGTCACGGCCGAGGACATCGACCTCAACATGCGGGCGGTCGGCGCGGGAGCGACGATCGTCTACCGCCCCGATGCGGTCGTCTACCACCACATGCGGACCACGTTCGTCCGCTTCCTCTACCAGGCGTTCTGGAACGGCTACGGCCGGAAGCAGCTCACCGAGAAGCACGGAAGCCTCTGGGGCCGCTATCGGGTCCGCCAGCTCATCTCCGGCCAGCGCGGAGTGATCGCCTGGGCGCGGCTCACGGCGGCGCTCGCGGGGTACGTCACCCGCGTCATCACGGGCGGTGGCCATCGGCTGGCGACGGGGACCGCGAGCGCTTCCGCCCGCTAACGATCGACCCGGACCGGGAAACCCCCGTTCAGTTCGCCTTCAGGAGGTCGGCGACCTTCACGACCTCGCCGAGCACCTTCGGCAGGTCGGCGGTCTGGTCGACGACGGCGACGAGGAGCGCCTTCTTGCCGCTCCCGACGATGATCGTCTTCGAGTCGTTTCCCTCGATCACGATCCGCTCGGGCGGCGCACGGTTAAGCTCCGTGTTGGCGGTCGCCGCGGCGCCCAGGATCGTGGCGCACATGATGGCGAACGTCTCGGTGTAGACTCCCGCGGGCACGTCCGCGTAGAGCACGAGCCCGTCCCGGGAGACCAGCGCAGTGGCGATCCCCCCGATACGGGTCTTAAGGTCCTTCACGACCGCGCCAACGTTCCCTGTCGCCATCATCGCTCTATTTCCCTCCTCACAGCTCCTCGATCCGGAAGCGGCACTCGGAGGGCCCGGTGCTAGAGCACATCTCCTCTGTGCATTTAACGCGCCCCCCCTTAAAACGTTCGTAGAACTCGCGGAGCATGCCCCGGAGCCGGTGGCAGGTCGGAATGTCGCTCGGAGCGACCTCGATCGACCCTTTCACGATGATCTCGGGGTCGGCGAAGGTGATCTCGTTGACCCACCCGCGCTCCTTGAGGAGGTGGGCGACCCGCTCGAAGTAGTGCGCTCGGTCCTTGAGCGCCTCTTCGGCCATGTTCGAGCCGATCACCGAGCCTTCCTTGAAGAACAATCCGTGACACGCGTGCGACATCACGCTCTCGTACAGCTCCATGATCTGGTGGAGCTCGGACTGGTCAATCTTGACGGATCGCATTGACGGGTGCGGCACGGGCGGGGCCTGTATATAGGTTCTCAGTCGGCGGGTGCCGAGTCGTCCCGCGTCTCCGTGTCGGCACCGTCGGCGTCGGCCGGAGAACCCCCCGCTGCGAGGGTGCTCTCGAGCATGTCGAGCGAGGTCATCCGCCCCGTGAGCACCTTCGGCCAGGCGTCCCGGCGGTCGAGGAGCAGGGACGGCATCCCGGCCCTCGCCGCGGCCCGGACATCGCTCCAGAAGAGGTCCCCGACGTACGCCACCCGGTCGACGGGAGTCCCGAGAGCCTCGGCGGCCGCGCGCAGCGCCCGACGGTCGGGAACCACCGGACCGGGGCCCTCCCCCGATCCGAGCAGGAGGGATTCGGGGAGACCGCACCGGTGCAGAAGCCACCGGGCGGTCGTGTCGGGAAGGGGTGTGATGGTGCCGAGCTTGACACCGGCCGCCCGGAGGCGGTCGAGGGAGGACGGGACGTCCGAATAGCGTTCGACTTCCCCCGCGGGATGCAGGAAACGACGGACCACCGCCTCCGTCTCGGGAGCCGGCAGGGAGTGACCGGCCACGGTCGCGAGAGTGTTCGCGATGTGCTCGTGGAGGGCGTTCAGGTCGGCCGGCGGAGCCTTCCCGGTGAGGCCCTGCCAGCGACGGCGGTCCCACACTTTGAGCGCCCTCCGAACGGCCGCTTTGACCCGGCGGTCGCCGAGATCGGGTCCCTGTGGTCGCCACGCCCACTGCCACGAGGCGACGGTCTGGAACGGGACCAGTACGTCGTCGAGGTCGAAGAGGACCGCGTCGACCGGGCGGCCACCGTAGGAGATCGTCACGGTCCGAACGACGTCAAGGGTGCCCGCTCTTCTGGAGTTCGAGCAGGTCCTCGGTCGACACCTTCTCGCCCTTCTTCAAGCGGGCGAGGAAGTCCTCTTCCTTGGGGGGCTCGACCTCGCCCCAGGAGGGAGGGGCCCGGCCGCCGCGGGCGGCGTAGAGCATCTTCTCGATGTCCCGGACCTCCTCGATCGCCGCGATGTGGGCACGGTGGGCCTCGTCGGCCTGGCCCTTCACCTCGAGAAGGTGGGCCTGGACCTCGTCGGCCTGCCGACGGAGCGCGTCCACGGATTCGTAGAGAGCCACCATCGCCTCGTGCTCCTTCTGGGCGTCCTCGGCGAGCTTCCCGACGGCCGCGTGATGTGTCTCGGCCTCGGTGCGCGCCTCGGCGAACTCTTTCACGGTCTGTTCGACCTCCGGGTCCTGCCGCAGCGCCTCTTCCTGCTCACGGATCCCCGCCTCGAGCCGCTTCATCTCCTCGATGAGACGCTTCTCCTGGTCGCCCGTGAGCGCCGTCGTCATGTGACGGAACTCGAGCTCCTTGAGCTCCTTGCGCAGACGCCATACGGGGACCGCGCCCGGCTTCGGCTGGCGGCTGCGGCGGACCTCCTGGACCTTGTCGCCGAGCTCCTGTAGTCGGTGGTTCCACTCCTCTCGCAGCCGCTTCTCCTCGCGGACCTGCGCATTGAAGGTGTCGCGCAGACGCCGGTGCTCTTGGGCCTCGGCGCTCTTGTCGTGGAGCTCGTCGAGGACCCGGGAACGGGTCTCGGCCGTGGCGCGGGCCTCGGCGTTGAGACGGTCGCGCTTCGCGCGTGCCTCGTCCGCTTTGGCGTTCGATTCCGCGCGCTTCCGTTCGAGCTCTTCAATCGCGTCGGTCAAAGGCACCGCTCCGCCGCGGGAGTCCGTCCCGGGCCGGGGAAAGTTTTGACACAAGACCTCGATATAAAGGCTTACGGCGGTGCCCGGGACAACGCTTCGCTTGCCGCGTCAGTCTAATAACCGCGACTCTCGATGATTCGCGCCGTGGACGAGGTCGGTCGCATCTACGGAGACGTGGGACTGGGGCAGTTCCACATCAGTCTCTCTCAGCCCGTGGAACGGGGCGACTACCTCGCTATCGACGACGAGCTCCATGGGAAGGTCCTCTGCCAGCTGGACGACCTGAAGCGCAAGAGCGACCTCGGCCTCGAGGTGGCGGGCGCCCTCCGGCCGACCGAGGAGGCCCCGATCCATGAGAACCTGCTCGGGCTCGTTCGCATCATCGGTTATCGGGACGCCCGCGGGATCGTGAAGATCCCGACCATCCCGTTCCGCCCCGGGGCCCATGTGTTCCGTGCCGACGAGCCGCTCATCGCCGAGGTGCTCGGGCTCAAGCACCGCCCGAACTCGGGGGCGTACGTCGGACTCCTACGCAACCACGGCATCCACGTCGAGCTCGACATCAACCAGCTCGTCCAGCGTCACGTGAGCGTCCTCGCGAAGACGGGCGGCGGGAAGAGCTACCTGCTCGGCGTGCTGATCGAGGAGCTCCTCCGGCACAAGGTGACGTGCGTGATCATCGACCCGCACGGGGAGTACGGGTCGCTCCGCTTCTCGGCCGAGGCGAACGGCGGTCACGCGAGGTTCGGCGTCTCGGCCCAGGGATTCGCGAAGCAGGTCATCGAGTTCTCGCCGGACGTCACGCTCAACACGGAAGCGAAACCGCTCACGTTCTCCCTTCACCACCTCGACCCCCGGGAGCTCCTCGTCTTCATGGGGCTCACGAACGTCAAGACGTTCCTTCCACCGCTCCGGCAGCTGATCGAGCACGTGAGCGTCCAGACCCCGGACTTCACCGTCCACGACCTCGTCAAGGCGTCCGAGATGGGTGAAGGCGCGGTCGCCGAGACGCTCACCGAGAGGCTCGAGTACGTCGAGCAAACGAAGCTTCTGGGACCTCAGGGAACGAGCCTGAGCGAGCTCGTGAAGCCGGGAGAGGCGACCCTGATCAACCTTCGGGGGGTCGCCCCGGACGTTCAGGAGCTGGTCGTCGCCCGGATCGCTTCGACGCTCTTCGACAACCGCAAGCGCGGGAAGATCCCGCCGCTCTTCCTCGTCATCGAGGAGGCCCACAATTTCGCTCCGCAGCAGGGACAGGTGACGAGCTCGCGGATCCTGAAGAACATCGCGAGCGAGGGGCGAAAGTTCGGGCTCGGTCTGTGCGTCGTCACGCAGCGGGCCGCGCGGATCGACAAGAACGTCCTCTCCCAGTGCAACACGCAATTGATCCTCCAGGTGACCAACCCGCTCGACCTGAAGGCGATCACCTCGTCGATCGAGGGGCTCACGAACGGCATGACCGAGATGATCCAGTCGCTCCCGGTCGGCGTCGCGCTGATCACCGGTGGCGGCTACCACACCCCGCTGTTCTGCGAGGTCCGTCCGCGGTCGACCCGGCACGGCGGCGAGAGCGTCCAGGTCGTCGCCGCGTGAGCGGTCGCGCCCGCCGCGCGCGAGGGAGGGCGCGGAGGACCGAAGGGCCTACGGCCGCCTACCCCCGCGGCGGGGACGCCTCGAGGTACCGGGTCACGAGTCGTACGCCGAAGGCGGTCGCGCCGACGTTCTGGTAGGCGGGTTGCCACTTCCGGGTCCGGGCGGTGGTGTAGGCGGGCCCCGCGATATCGAGATGGGCCCACGGCGTCGTCCCGACGAACGACTCGAGGAAGGCGCCCGCGGTGAGCATCCCGGCGACGGGGATCTCCGTCGAGTTCCGGACGTCCGCGACCTCGCTCTTCACGAGCTCGCGGTGGTAGTCCGTGAGCGGCATCCGCCAGACCGGCTCCCCCGACACCGCCGAGGCGCTGAGGAGTCCCTGGGCGAGCTTCTCGTCGTTCGATACGAGCCCCGCGGTGTCGTCGCCGAGCGCCACGACCTGGGCACCGGTGAGGGTCGCGAGGTCGATCACCTCGTCCGGATGGTACTGCTTCACGACGTAGCCGAGGCCGTCCGAGAGAACGACCCGTCCCTCGGCGTCGGTGTTGAGGACCTCGATCGTCTTCCCGTTGAACGACCGCACCACGTCCCCGGGTCGGTAGGAGGTGCCGCTCGGGACGTTCTCCGCGCAGCAGAGCACCCCGACCACGCGGGGGGGCACTTTGAGGGCCGCCGCAGCGCGCAGGATGCCGAGCACCGCGACCGCGCCCGACTTGTCGAACTTCATCTCCTGCATGCCGACGGCCGGCTTGATCGAGATCCCGCCCGAGTCGAAGGTGATCCCCTTGCCGACCACCGCGACCGTGCGGCCGCGACGGGCGCCGCCCGGGTACTCGAGGACGACCAGCCGGGGAGGATGGGCCATGGACCCACCGCCGACAGCGAGGATCCCGTGACACCCCATCTCGGCGAGCTTCTTCTCGTCGAAGACGGTCACCTTGAGCCCGAACTCCTTTCCGAGAGCGACCGCCTCGTCGGCGAGCCGCTGTGGGGACGCGGTGTCGGCCGGAAGGTTCGCGATGTCCCGGGCCCAGACGACGCAGTCGTCGAGGTCCACCTGGTTCGCCACGGCCTTCTTGAGGGCCGCCTCGTCGCGCGAGAACTCCTCGCCGAGGTGGATCCCCGCCTCCTCGATCCGGCCCTCGCTCTTCGACTGGTACTTCAGGAACTCGTAGTCGCCGAGGATCGCCCCTTCGGCGAGGGCGGCCGCGGCGGCCTCGCTGCGGACGTTGTCGGCGACGAACGAGCCGAGAGTGAACGCGACCGTCCGCGCTCCCTTTCCCCGGCAGGCACGCACGACCTCGGCGGCAGCACGCCGCACCGTGTCGACGGAGAACTGTGCCCGGGGCCCGAGACCGATGACTAGGATCCGTCCCTTGCCGTCCGGACGGTGGAAGACGGTGACCTCCTTCCGCTTCCCCTTGACCTCCTTGCGGGCCCAGGCGGCCTTGACCAGGCCCCGGACGGCGTCGTCCTCGCGCTGCAGGGAGCGCGGGAACGTGTCGTCCTTCTCGGGGCGTTCGAAGACTCCGCTCGCCGTCACATCCGCTGCGGCCGTGAGGCCGTCACGGCGGTCGACCTGGACCTTCATGGCCCAGCCGGTCCGGTCGACCTAGAACGAGGGTCGGATCTTCTGTCGGTCGATTCGGATTCCGGCGGGCGTGATCGCGAGCAGGTTCTTCGCAATACCAGCGACATCGCCGCCCGTATCCTTCGCGATGTTCTTGAGGTCGATGCTCATCCGCTTCACGGCCATTTGGTCGTTCGCGATCGAGGTGTAGTCGAGGAGAACGATGTCGCCCTGGTAGGCGAGCTTCGAGATCTGGTGAAGGTCCTCGAACCGTATGATCTCGGCGAGACGGACGGTCCCCTTCTGACCGGCGAGCGCGCCGGCCTCGTCCTCGAAGCTCATCGCGCCGAGGTCGACGAACGTCCCTTCTTCCAGTGTATCGGACCCGTGGTGCCGCCGGAGAATGCCGCTTTTGCTCATGGAGGAGTGCCCCCGCTACCGGGAGTCTCGACTGGGAGTTTGCTTCTTAAGTCTATTGTTCCAGAGCGCCCGCGCTCTTCCCGGACGTGCTCGAGTCCGGTCCGTCGTCGGCCCGTGGCGGGAATCGCAGACAGAAGGTGACCCGGTAGAGGTCCTGCCCGTTCTTCCGACCGACGAGGCTGGACGACTCCTTCACGGTCGCTCCGAACCGCTGCTTCGCGAGCTTCGCCACGGCGCGCGCGGCCAGGGAGTCGGTGAAGAAGCAGTCCCACCCCTCGGGACGCTCCTCCCTCCAGGAGACCGCTTTGCGCCAATCCGGCCGCATCTCGTGGACGAGCCGGCTCCACTCCCGGTCGAGTCGGGCCCTCAGCCGGACCGCCTTCTCGCTCGGGCCATCGAGAGAACCCCGGATCTGGAGGGTCGCCGTGTAGTAGCGGCCACTCTTCCGGCTGCACTCGGGGCAGGTCGTGTGGACCGTTCGCACCGAGAGGGGGACCTCGACCTCCCGTTCGACGCCTCGGAACCGAACCTGGGCCCGTCCGATGAACTCGCGGACCGTGGCGGTGACCGCGGTCTCCTCCCAGATGACCCGACGGATCCCGACCCCGTCCGCGACCTCGAGGAACGGGGCAAGGTCCTCGTGGGTGAGCACGGGGCTCGCCCCGGCCCTCTCCCAGTGGGCACCGACCTGCCGGGCGCCGCAATGGGGGCAGATCGTCACCTGGGCCCGCTTCGGCGCGTTGAGAAGGCGGGTCCTCTCGGCGGCGCACTCCGCGCACACGCCGTCGACGAGCGGCCGGTCGGTCGCTCCGCAGACCACGCAGAACTCCCCTTCGCTCATCGGTTCCGACCCAGAGCCGCCCGCAGGTCCACCGGAGCTCGTAAGGTTCGCGGGTCGCCCGGCGGAGCGCGCCTACCCGCTCATCGCGAAGATCTCGGCGTGCGGGACTCCGCCGAGGTGCCCCGTCCCTTCCGGCGAGACGAATCCGCCCTCGGCCGCGAGCTGGAGCACCCGCTCCCCGAGGAGGTTCGCGATCGTCGCGCGCTCCAGAGCCCACAGGAGCTCTTCCCGCGTGACCCGGCGTTCCCCGTAGAACTGCGACGAGACCTTGACGGTCCGGCCCTGCGTACCGACGGGAAGGTCACGGCCCAGAAGCTCCGCGTCGCACGCGGCGACCACGAGCTCCGAGCGCACCCGGTGGACCCGCATCACGACGCCGTCGTCCACGGCCACGTGGCCCCCCTACTATCCGCAGTACCGACAGGGCATAAAGGGAGGACCGAGGCGGACGGCTCAGAATCGGACGAGCTGGAACTGGTTCGGTCGGGGCTCGATGATCTCGCCCTGGTTCCGCATCGTCTGGAGGATCGAGTCGGAGTGGGCTCGTGAGATGCCCGCCTTCTCCGCGGCCTCGTGATACTGTTCGGAGGTGAAGGTCCCGCCCGGCTGCTCCTGGAGCTCACGCATGAGCCGCATGGCGATGTCCATGCGCTCGCGCTGGCTGTGGCTCACACCGGTCTGGGTGAGGTCGATGTCGAGCTTCCCCTCTTCCGTCATGGAGACCCGCTTGAGGAAGTTGTCCATGACGCGGATCGCTCGCTCAGCGTCCTGGAGCTCCACTTCGCCCGAGAGGCGGGCTCGGGCCGCCGCCTCGCTCATCCGGACGAGCGCTTCGAGCTGACGGGCCGTGATCGGGACGGGGGCGTTCGGCTCTTCGCCCTGCCGGCGAACGCGGACGTAGTAGTTCTCGATCGCGTCGAGCGCCGGCTGGGTGAGCGCCGGTCGGACCGTGCGCCGCGCGAACGCGATGTACTTCTTGAGAAGGTCCGGCGGGAACGGAGAGCCGCCCGGGCCGGCGAACTCGGCGTACTCCCCCGGATGCTCTACCTCGAGCGCCGAGGCGAGGATCTTGTGCGACAGCGACCGGTCCCGGGTCTGGTCGGGGATGTCCCGGATCGAGAAGATGACGTCGAAACGGGAGAGCAGCGTCGGCGGGAGGTCGATCTGCTCGGCGATCGTCCGGTCGTTCGTGAATCGGCCCCACTTCGGGTTGGCCGCGGCCAACACCGGGCAGCGAGCGTTCAGGGTCGAGGTGATCCCCGCCTTGGCGATCGACACCTGCTGTTGCTCGAGCGCCTCGTGCATCGCCGAGCGGTCCTCGGGGCTCATCTTGTCGAGCTCGTCAATAATCGCCATACCCCCGTCGGCCAGGACGAGCATTCCCGCTTCGAGCACCCACCGGCCGCCGGCAAAGTCATCCTTCACGGCCGCGGCCGTGAGGCCGGCGGCGGTCGCACCCTTGCCCGACGTGTAGATCCCCCGCGGCGCGACCTTGGCGACGTACTGGAGCAGCTGGCTCTTCGCGGTCCCCGGGTCGCCCACGAGCAAGCAGTGGATGTCGCCGCGCACCCGCACGCCGTCGGCGTGCTTCTTCTCGACGCCGCCGAACAGCTGGAGCGCGATCGCCTCCTTCTCCTCCTCCATCCCTTTGATGGTCGGCGCGAGCGAGAGGACGATCTTGTCGATGACCGACGCGTCGCCCCGGAACTGCTCGATGAGCCGGACGTCGTCGGGGGACATCTCGATCTCCTCGTAGTCGCGGGACTTCGACTCGAAGGAGTTCCCGAGGACCATCAGGTCGAACGTCGTGTTCCGAACGACGCCTCCGCGCGAGGCGCTCGCCCGCTGGAAGCTCTTGAGGACCCCGTTCAGGACGATCCGGTTCCCGGGCAGCACCTTGCCCGTGAGGTCCTCCGTGAGCAGGACCGAGATTCCCTGGGGATGAGCCCCGAACCGTAGCGTCTCCGGGTTCTCCTGGATCTCGATCCGCTGGGCATCGACGTACGTCGATTCCTCGGCGATGAGACGGAAACGGGTCCGGCCCTGGGTCTTCCCGCACCCGCCCTGCGACTCCGGACACTCGAGCGGCTCGCGGAAGACGAGCGAGGTCTCGTCCTGCCACTCGTGGAACTTCGTCCGGCACGCCACGCACTCGAAGACCGCGTCCCGGATCTGGGGGCGGACCTCGGTGACGCGACGGACGATCCCGTCGAGCCCGACGAAATGGTTGAGGTCGGACTCCCGGATCGCCCGGACCGCCCGGTGGGCCGTCGGCGGGAGGCCGACGACCCGCAGGCGCAGTTGGTCGGCCTCGGGGCCGGCGACGGGAAGAAGCTCCTTCATCGCGCGGACGCCGGCGTTGAGGACCTCCTCGGGGCGTTCGAGCAAGAGGTCGGCGAGCGGCGTATCGGCGCCGTCGACCACGGAGAACGGGACCTCGAGCGACCGCTCTTCGGGGAAGCGGTCGTGGAGCTGGAGGACGCGCGGGCGCATCCCGGCCTCCTCGATCACCGACGCCCAGCGGCTCTGGAGCTCGGGCGGCGCGGGGAGGGTCCTCTTCACAGCGACCATGGAGCGCTCCGTCCGTTACGGGTCGAGACGATAACGGTCGCGGGGGAATAGGATGGCCTCGCGTATATTGGAGAGCCCCGCGAGCACCTGCACGATCCGGTCGACCCCGAGCCCCCAGCCGCCGTGCGGCGGCATGCCGAACCGGAACGCCTCGAGGTAACCCGAGAACTTCTCCGGGTCGAGGCCCGCGCTCGCGATGTTGGCGCGGAGCCGGTCGAGCCGGTGCTCCCGCGCCCCCCCGCTCGCGATCTCGAGTCCCTTGAAGTCGAGGTCGAAGTAGTAGGTGAGTCGGGGGTTCGCATCCTGCCGTTGGGCGTAGAACGTCCCCGATTTGATCGCGGTGGGGAATTCGGTGATGAAGTAGAGGGGAGCGCCGAACTTCTTCTCGACGAGCTCCCCGATCGCCTTCTCCGCCTCGGTACCGAGGTCCTCTTCCGAGCCGGGGCGTCCGAGCCACTCCATGCACTCGGCGAACGGGATCCGTGGGAACGGGGTCCTCGGCTCGGGGATACGCTCCGCGAGCGGGTTGCTCCGCGCGGAGAGCTCCTTCTTCGTGAACGTGAACGTGTCGGCCACGACACCCTCGAGCACCGACAGGACGTCCTCGACCGAGTCGATGAAGCCGACCTCCGCGTCCAGGCTCGAGAACTCGGTGACGTGACGGACGGTGTCGGACGGCTCGGCCCGGAACGCGGGGGCGATCTCGAACACCCGCTCGAACCCGGCGCCGATGAGCATCTGCTTGTACAGTTGCGGGCTCTGGGCGAGGTACGCCCGGCCGTCGAAGTAGTCGACAGCGAACAGGGTCGCTCCGCCCTCCGCGCCCTGGCGGAGCAGTTTCGGGGTCGCGATCTCGAGGAAACCGCGGCGCAGGAAGGCGTCCCGGAAGCCGGCGAGGACCGCCGTCCTCAGCTCGAAGACCGCGCGGACCGCGGGCTTGCGCAGGTCGATCACCCGATGGTCGAGCCGGGTGTTCAGCTCGGCGCCGACCTTGTCGACCACTCCGAGGGGCAGCGGGACCTCCGCGCGGGCGATCACGTGCACGGCGGTGGGGAACAGCTCGACCCCACGGTTCGCCTTCTCCGAGCGGTGCACGGTCCCTTCGACGGAGACCACCGACTCGCGCGGCAGATCCGCGAAGAGCGAGAACAGCGCCGGGTCGGCCGTCCCCTTCTTCAGCGTGACCTGCGTCGTCCCGGAGCCGTCCCGGACCAGCGCGAACGCCACGCCGCCGAGGGCCCGGTAGTCCTCGAGGTGTCCGGCGACCCGGACGACAGCGCCGTCGAGCTCCTTGAGCTCACGCGAGAGCCGGCGCGGGGGCGACAGGGGACGCCACCTCCTTGCGGGCGAGCGCCGCCCGGACGAGCCCGAGATAGAGCGGGTGGGGCGTCTCGGGGCGGGAGAGGAACTCGGGGTGGTACTGGACCCCGATGAAGTACGGATGCTTCGGCATCTCGAGCACCTCGACCCGGCCGTCGACGCTCATTCCGCCGACGACGAGGCCCTGCGCCGCCAGCCGTTCGATGTACTTCGGATTGATCTCGTAGCGGTGCCGGTGGCGCTCCCAGATCTCGGTCTTACCGTAGAGCTCGGCGACCTTGGACCCGGGGGTGAGAATGATGCGCTGGGCGCCGAGCCGCATCGTCCCGCCGAGCTCGTGGAGGCCCCGTTGCTCTTCGAGGATGCAGACGACAGGGTCCGGGGTCGTCGAGTCGATCTCGGTGGTGTTCGCTTTGGGGAGCCCGAGGAGGTTGCGGGCGTTCTCGACGGCCGCCAACTGGAACCCGAAGCAGACCCCGAGA
>DATJVA010000069.1:0-7368 GCA_035502015.1 Thermoplasmata archaeon
TCGTCGAGCTGACGGTCGCGGTCCGCGGCGATCTTCGCCACCTCCGCGTCGCGGGCTGCCGTGGTCGCTGCGAGGTCGGCCTCGCCGCGGCGGCGAATCTCGTCGACGAGGCTTTCGAGGCTCATGGACGACTCGGCTGGAGGTCGCGGGGCCTACGTGATGACGCCGAGCAGGAGGATGATCCCCAGCACGAATCCGATGATCCAGAGCGTCTCGGGAATGACGAAGAAGAACAGCACTTGACCGAACTTTTCCGGCTTCTCCGCGATGATCCCCATCCCGGCGGCTCCAATCCCGGACTGAGCCATCCCCGTCCCGATCAGACCCCCGGCGATGGCGATGCCGGCGGCGAGCACTTCGTACGACTGTACCATGTCGCTGACCATGGTGCGACCCGGGCGGCCGAGCAAGGTCGGGTATATAACCCGGAACCCACGCGCGACGGCCCCGTCCACCGGCGAGGAAACTACTCTTGCGTGGGGGCGGGGTCGGCGGTCCCTTTCGAAGGCGCACCGGAACCCTTTTCGCTCGTCCGGGCGAGCGCCTTCGCGCGTACTTTTCGGACCAGCGCGATCGAGGCGACCCACGCGATCCAGCCGAAGACCCAGGCGGTGAGGCAGACCGGGCAGAGCGCCTGGATCTCGACGGCCTCCACGTAGAGGAAGTAAAGCGAGAATCCCACACCGATCGTCGTGAAGAAGAGGAGCAGATACGGCCAGAGGAGCTCCCGACGGCGTCGCTCGGCGATCGCGGCGACGACCAGGATGAGCACGAAACCCCCGATCCCAATGAACGCATCCGGTATCCCGAGCACGGTCGTCTTGCCGCTGTTCGCGACCGCCCCGCAGGAGACGTAGGAGTTGACCGTGCAGTACTTCTGGAGCGACGATTGGACCGTCTCGAGGTAGGTGTAGATCGCGACGATCAGGCCGAGCCCGCCGGAGAGGTAGATCACCGACCGAATGTCGCGCGTCCGCATGGGGAACCCCTTCCTACTTGATCTGGGCGAGGTCGTTCGCTACCGATTGCTGGGTCGCCGTCTTCCAGCTCGAGTAGTACGGCTGGCTCTGAAGGTTGCCCGGGGTCGCTCCGCACGCCTTCGCTAAGAAGGCCATCATCCACCAGGTCTGACCCTGCATGATGCTCCACGCCGGGCCGGTCTCGCTCGTCACGTTCTGCTGCAACTCGCCCGTCGGCATGCTCTGGACGAGCGACGGGTCGATGAGCGTCCCTCCACCGGTCGCGGTCCCGTGGACGTACTGGCCGTTGATGACGAGGAACGGGATGGCACCCCCCGCGTAGGCGCCGACGTACGCCTGCTGAACGCAGTTGGCGGTGGTCGGGAACGTCCCTTGGACTCCCGAGGTGTCCTCGCTCACGACGAACGTGATGTACGACGAGGTGACCTGCGCGTTGGCGAGAACGACCTCGGGGATGCTATCCTCCGCCGAATACTGGAACGCCACATTGGAAACGGACCCGAACTCCATGAGCGCTTTCCAGACCGCCCAACTGCTCGCCGAGCAGTAGGGGCACCATGTCGCCCCGTAGAAGTAGAGGGTCGGCTGGCCGTTCTCGTGCCAGGGGCTCACCGAGAACGAGCTCCAGCCCGGGGCGGGTTGCGTCGTACCGGAGGCGGACGGGGGCAAGAAGGGACACCCGGCGAGCGTTCCTCCGAGTGCGATGAGCCCGGAGAAGATCAGCCCGAGGACCACGCCCCAGATCACCGTCGTGCGGTAGACCGGGGTCCAGCGCTTGCCGGTCGAACGGAACAGCCCGTAGAGAAGGAGGAACACCACGACGACGAGGAGGAGGGCGAGGTACGGGATCGCCGGCAAGAGGAGGCCGACCGGCGACGGGACGAGGTAGGCGAACAGGAACCAGAGAGCGACCACCGGGACGAGGAGGAATCCGATCCGGACGAGCGTCCACCGTCGTTCGGCCTTGTCCCGGTCCTCCTTGCTCGGAGCCTTCGGCGCCCCGCGTTCCTCACCGCGACGGGCCTCCCGGGACCGTTGGCGGTGATAGAGTCCCCGAAGGGCGCGTCCCGAATCCTGCACGGAGGCGTCGGGGTGGAATCCGACCTTTGGGTCCTCGGCGATCTTCGACCAGTCCCATCCCTTCGACCGAAGCTCCTCGACCCGGTCCCAGTCCACCATCGACCGACGAACCGACGCACCCCTTTTCCGCTTTTGCCTTGCACGGTATCCGCGGGTGGCGGGAAGTTCCGCCGGTGGACCTTTTACCCGGGACAAGGTGCGGGCGGTCGATGCGGCTCACCTTCCTCGGCACCGCGGGCTCGTGGCCCACCAAGGAACGCTCGGCGAGCGCGATCGCTCTCGACATGGAAAAGGAGCTGATCCTGCTCGACTGCGGCGAAGGCACGCAGCGCCAGTTCTTCCAGTCGTCCGCCTCGTTCATGCGGGTCCGGCGGGTGTTCCTGACCCACTTCCACGGGGACCACTTCCTCGGCCTTCCGGGGCTCATCCAGAGCATGTGCCTCAACCACCGGACCGAGCCGCTCGACATCTACGGTCCTCCGGACGCCGAGGAGATGGTGGGCCGGGCCCTCAAGATGGGGTACTTCACGCTCCGCTTCCCGGTGACCGTCCACGCGCTCTCCGCCGGCGCCACCGTCGAGCTCGACGGCTACTCGGTGAAGGCGGCCCCCGCGGTGCATCCGGTGCCCTCGTTGGCCTACCGGGTGGAGGAGGGGCCGAAGCGGGGCCGGTTCGACGGGGAGAAGGCCCGTTCCCTCGGGATCCGCGGCCGGGACTTCGCCAAGCTCGAGGCCGGGGAACCGGTCCACGTCGGTTCCGCGGTCGTCCACCCTTCCGACGTGATGGGACCGGCGCGTCCCGGGCGGACGGTGGTCTACTCGGGGGATACCGCCCCCTCCGAGGACGTACGGCGGCTCGCGCACCGCGCGACCGTCCTCATCCACGAGGCAACGGTCTCCCAGGAGCTCGAGGCCGAGGCGAACGAATGGGGACACTCCTCGGCGCGGCAGGCCGCCGAGCTCGCGAACTCCGCCGAGGTCGCGACGCTGTTCCTGACCCACTTCTCGGCCCGGTACAAAGAGCTCGAGCCGCTCGAGTCCGAAGCCCGGATCCTCTTCCCCGGCTCGGTCGCGGCCCGGGACCTTGTCGACCACCTCATCCACCAGCCATGATCGGCGCGGACCTCATCGTCACGGACATCGCCGAGCTCGCGACCCTTGCCCGCGGGCCGGTGCCCCGTATCGGGAAGGCCGCCGAGGAGCTCGGGACGGTGAACAACGCGGCGCTCGCCGTCGCGCAAGGACGCGTCGCCTGGGTCGGACGCGAACGCTCGCTCACCCGGTCGGTACGCCTTCGACCCGGGGGTCGCCGGGTGTCGGCGGAAGGAGGGGTCGTCGTCCCCGGGTTCGTGGACGCCCACACCCACGTCCTGTTCGCGGGCGAGAGGGCGTTCGAACTTCCGCTCAAGGTCCGGGGAGCGAGCTACGCCGAGATCGCCCGGGCGGGCGGAGGGATCTACGCGACCGTGCGGGCGACCCGGTCCGCCTCCGACTCCGAGCTGCTCGCGGAGACCGCCGGGCGGCTTCGCGAGATGGAGCGCTGGGGGACCACTTCGGTCGAGGTGAAGTCGGGCTACGCCCTCACGACCGGGGGCGAGCTTCGCCTGCTGCGCCTTATCCCCAAGCTCGCCGCCCGCACCGGCCTTCGTCTCGTTCCGACGTTCCTCGGCGCGCACGCGGTCGCGCCCGAGTACCGCGCTCGGCCGGACGCCTACGTCGACCTGCTCGTCCGGGAGATGCTCCCTCGGGTCGCGAAGGAGAGGCTTGCCCGCTTCTGCGACGTCTTCTGCGAGCCCGGGTTCTTCTCCGTCCGGCAGTCGGAACGCCTCCTTCGAGCGGCCCTCGCCTTCGGACTCGGTGTGAAGGTCCACGCCGAGGAGTTCGTGCTCTCGGGAGGGGCCCGTCTCGCTTCCCGCCTCCGCGCCTCGTCCGCCGACCACCTTCTCGCGGCCCGGGCCGAGGACCGTGCCGCCCTCGCGAAGAGCGGCGTCACCGCGGTGCTGCTCCCCGTCACGGCGCTCACCGCGTCCCCCGGTGTCCGCAGCCCCGGTCGGGAGATGGTGGACGCCGGAGTTCCGGTCGCCCTCGGCACCGACTGTTCGCCCAACTCCTGGGTCCAGGCGATGCCGGTCGTGCTGGCGCACGCCGTCCACTCGGCCCGGCTCTCGCCGGCGGAAGCGCTGACGGCGGCGACCGTCAATGCGGCGCACGCCATCGGCCTCGAGGACGCGGGCACCCTCGCGCCGGGGCGCCCTGCCGACTTCTCCGTCCTCCCGGTCCGGTCGGTCGACCAGCTCGGGTATCGTTTCGACGTGATTCCGGCGTCGATTTACCGTCAGGGAAACCCGTTTTCTTCGCCGACACTCCGTCAGTAATTCTAAATAGGGGGGTCCTCCTCCTCGCCGGTCGAGGTCGCCAAATGTCTGAGAAGGTGGGCAAGGAGCAGATCAAGCGAGAGAAGGGTTACCTGTACTATCTCGGCAAGGATGGGTATCTCTGGAAGACCCCGACGAAGCTGAACAAGTCCGGCAAGAAGGGCCGCGTCGGCACCGAGAAGATCACCCGCCAAGACGGCTACATGTACTTCCTCGACAAGAAGGGGTTCGTCTCGCGCGCCAAGATGAAGAACGCCTAGACGGGCGTCACCCTTTCTTGGGGACCTTCCTTCGGGAAGGTTCCCTCTCTCTTTTTTCTCGGACCGAGCCTCCGACCTCGCGTGTCTCGGTTCCGCTGGACGTCGGGTTCCAAATAGCCGGGCGCCGTGCGCTCCCGCCAGGGAACCATGGTCTGCCGCAACGACCCGGACGACCCGCGCAAGTGCGAACGATGCGGGGCCTTCCTCTGGGTCGCCGATGAGGGACTCTACTGCGGGGACTGCGGAGCGATCATGCCGTGCACGATGCGCGTGCTGCCCCCGCCCCCCGGGCCCTCAAGAGCCCCATAGGACCGGCGGTCGTCAGGTCGCCCCGACCGGGGGAATCGCGGTGGCCGTGATCGGCGTTCCCGGCCCATAGCGTCGCCACAGGGTGTAGAAGAACAGCCCGGCAACGACGTCGAGAACGAGCACCACCGGCACGAAGATCTGGGCGAGGAGCCCGAACAGCATGATGGGGACCAGCACGCCGAGGGCGAGCATCGTCAGCGCCCCCTCGTTCGCGGCGTGTCCGACCTCCCGACGCACGTAGAGCAACAGCGCTCCGGCGAGGAGCAGTTCGACGAGGATCGTTGCCGGCGGCCACCAGTTCGCGCGCGCGCCGAACGCGGGTACGAGGAGGAGGACCGGGTAGAAGGCGAGCCCGAGCAGGAAGAACCACCTCGCGGAAAGGCGTGGAGCAGGACCGGTCGGGTCGAGCGTGCCGTGCGGCAGCGCGCGCGCGGCCGCGTAGAGGAGAATCGCCACGACGGCCGCGCCGACGAGCAGCCCGAAAGCCTCCCGCCAGTAGCCGACGATGAGGGCGAGGATGAGGATGTCCAGCCCGTAGACGAGGAGGGTCGCCGGCACCTGACGACGCGTGAGGAGCGGCCGGCCCCGGGTCTCGGGGAGCGCGAGGCCGAGCAGCAGGATCGGGACGCCGACGCTCAGAACGATGTGAACGCCGAGGACGCCGACCGTCCAGACCCAGTTCACTCCGGCGTAGTGGCCGTACGTTCCAAGGTTGCTCACCACTTTCGCCTGCGGGTCGAAGAGCGTGCTGAGCGCGGTCCCCTCCTCGAGGAGGCCGTACGCCGCTCCGATCAGCAGGAGGCCGGCCCACCCCGGCTTCCACCGGACGTACGCTTCTCGTGCGAGGAGCACGCCCGGACCGTAGAGGCCGAGGTTCAATCCGAGGAAGAGGAGGAACAGGACCGGAGACTCCACGAGGAGGGTCACCGGTGATGAGCCCGAGAGATACTCAGGGATGCCCGGTGTGAAGCCGAGGAGCAGCAGGACCGGATGTCGGCGAAAGAACGCCACCGCCCGAGGGAACGGCACGTGACGATGTCCCTCGGTCATCGCGGGCCGGTCCGTCGTTTCCGGTACATAGAGCCGTTCCGTGGTCGGAAATGCGCAACGCTTCTTACACAGTAACGGCGTGTGCGCTTCGCGCGACGCTAATTTCGTCGCGCCGGAACTTTGTGCGACCAAGCAAACTTATAGCGGGTCGCGCTTGGCTCGCACCCGGAGGGTTTTCACGGTGTCCCGAGCGACACCACCTGCGTCCTCAACTGTCGGCGTCCGTCGCGGAACGGCCTCTCGAGAGGGGCGTTTCGCCGACCGGCCGCGGGCAGATTAGGCTCCTACGCGGTGGTATCCAGCGAGCGATCGGTCGGGATTCTCTATCGACCCTCCAGGAGTGAGCCGTCATGGCAGTTGCCAAGAAACGCGCGGTGCCCGCGTCGGATGAGCCGGTCGGACGACCGTCGAACCGCATCGGGCGCGAACCGATTCCCGTGCCCCGCCTCGTCCCCCGAGGGAAGACCGCGTTCGACACGGTCCAGTGGCGGACGCACGACGCGATGATCAAGAACGCCGAAGGGAAGGTCATCTTCGAGCAGAAGGGGATCCGGGCCCCGACGTCCTGGTCCGAGACGAGCGTGAACATCGCGGCGTCGAAGTACTTCCGAGTCCTGCAGGGTCGTCGGGAGAACTCGATCGACGGGATGATCCGCCGGGTCTGCCACTTCATGGCGGAACGGGGGCTCGACCTCGGCTATCTCGACACCCCGGACGAGGCGACGACGTTCGAGGAGAGCCTGTCGTACCTGATGGTCCAGCAGATGGCGGCGTTCAACAGCCCCGTCTGGTTCAACGTCGGGGTCCGGGAGCCGCCGCAGTGCTCGGCGTGCTTCATCCAGTCGATCTCCGACGATATGGACTCGATCCTCGCGCTCGCGACGAGCGAGGGCCGCCTGTTCAAGGGCGGGAGCGGCACGGGCACCAACCTGTCCCCGCTCCGCGGCAGCCACGAGAAGCTCGCGGGCGGAGGGATCGCCTCCGGACCGGTCTCCTTCATGCGGGCGTTCGACGCGCTCGCCGGTGTGATCAAATCCGGTGGGACGACCCGCCGCGCCGCGAAGATGGTAATCCTCAACATGGACCACCCGGATATCGTCGATTTCATCGACTGCAAGGTGCGCGAGGAGGACAAGGCGGCCGCCCTCATCCGGGAAGGCTACTCGGCCAACTTCGACGGCACCGACCCCGACAGCGCGTATGCGTCGATCGCCTACCAGAACGCGAACCACTCCGTCCGCATCCCGGACGCGTTCATGGAGGCCGTCATCCGCGACAAGGAATGGAAGACGACCAATCGCACGGACCACACGGT
>DATJVA010000070.1:0-2666 GCA_035502015.1 Thermoplasmata archaeon
CTTGCCGTCGGTCGGCGCGGAGGCGCCGGAGGCCAGCACGGCGATGTCTGGCGCGGAGATGTCCAGGTCTCCGAGCAAGCCGCTCCCCCCGAGGCGACCTGTGCCGAGCAGGGACAGGCTCTGCGAGGCGCTCAGGACCACCGTGCCCGCATCGTTCGGGGTCCGAACCACGGCGCTCTCTTGGGAAGCGAGGTTTGCTGCGAACTGGTTGAACGAATAGTTGGTGAACTGGCTGTACTGGTCGAAGACCTGCTGGGACATCACCACGAACTGCCCGTACCCGGGATTTCCAGACCTCGTTTCGTATCCGCTCACCACGACGGAGCCGTCGGGGCGGTACGTGGTGGGAGGGGGTGCGGCAAAGGCCCCCCCGAGCGGGACCACGAGATATCCCCCAGGCAGGAGTGCGTAGTGTGACGGAAGGAGGGTGTAAGTGCCGTCCGGAAGGCCGGGGACGCCTTGCAGCCAAACCGTGTCCCCTACTGCCAGCCGCGGATCGGAGAGGCTGCTCACCGGAGAAACCGGCAGAGGAGACGCGCCGATGCTCGGCACGACGGCGAACCCGTTCGAAGAGGAGAGGACGTCTTGCGTACCCCCGTTGCCAGATGTGAACAGGTACCCCTGCAGGTCGCCGCCGCCAGACACGTCGATCACTGCGCCTTTGTTCACGGCGATGTTGACGCCAGAGAGGTTGACGGACTTCGTGGGAACGAGCCCTGCTTGGTCGTACCCGTAAAACACACCTCCGGTCTCTACCGGTCCGAAAGCAACGCTCACTCCCCCCAGGGCAGCCGAGGTCACGCTGCCGGCCTCCAGCGTCACCGAGCCAGTGGGGCCCGTCCCGGTCAGGAAGATCTGGCCTTGGGGTGCCCGCAGGACGCCTCCTTGGTCGATGACGGGTGCCTCGAGCGTCAACCGCTCGCCGAAGGACTGGGGAACTGGGGCCGGGTTGCCGTTCCCAATGATGGAGATCCGGTCCCCGGAGTAGACCCAGAAGCCGGGGTCATCCCCGCCTCGCTCCAGGTCCGACCCGCTCTCCTGGCGGGCGGTCACGTAGACCTGAGCCGACTTGAACTCGAGTGATCCGGCGGAGAAGAGGCCTGGAAATTCCGACGAGCTGCCGGCCAAGTCCCGGTCGGAAAGTCGCACGTCGCCGCTCGAGACGAACGACGCCGTGGAAAAGCCACCGAAGGTGCAGTCGGCCGAGTAGCACCCGAGCACCATTGTCCGGGCAATGTCGATGAGGTCCGCCTTGATGGTGAACGTGCTCCCCAGGCCCGTGCCCTGTCCCGCGGCCGGCAATGACACCGTCCCGAGCGAGGAGGTGACGCTTTCCCCCTGAAGATCCACGTAGTGCGAGGAGATGGTCACCGCTGAAGGCGCAGGACCCGAACCTCCTGGCTCCGCAGCCAAGATCGGCGCCACCAGAGTGATGGAGTTGCGCGTCTGTAGGTTGACGTTGCCTGAGAAGAGGATCGCGTCCGAGTACGCCAGGCTGTTGACGGCGGCCCCGGGCGCGATGGTCTGCAAGGTGAGGTCATCAGCCCCCGAGGCGTTGACGCTGTCCGCTACCACGGTGAGGTTCTGGGACCCCGCGCTCGCGCCCGAGGCGCTCTGGGTTACGACCATGGGGACCGCGCCGCCCGCTCCTGGGATACGGTTGATGGTCAGCGCTCCGCCCACCCCGGAGGACCCGCCCGGCCCTAGCTTGAGATTGCCGGCCACGACGCCGCTCTCCGCGGAAATGGTGAGGGAGCCTGCGCTGCCGTCGACCGGCGTTGCGACGTAGTAGGCGCTGCTCGGCCCGCCTTGGAGATCGGCCCATCCGTGGGCGAATCCGCTCACGTCGATAACGGCCGCCGGGGCGCCGCCCGCCCCGGAGCGGGCGGGATCGATCTCCACGGCCCCCGACGAGGAAATCGAGATGGTACCGCCCGGCGCGACGCTGCGAACGAGCTCGTCGTGGGTAACGAGCGTGGCGGTCTGGTAGCCGTAGGCAGCGAGCTCCGCCCCGCTCTCGAGAACCACGCTTCCCTGCCCGCTCATTCCGGACACCGTGAGCCCAATGCTTCCACCCGGCGCCAACACTGTCCCGTAGATGTCCACTTTGTCGTAGGCGGAGAGGTTGACCGTCGAACCGGGGTAGGCGCTGAGGTCGATCTTCGCGCCAATCCCCAAACTGAGGTCGGAGGTTTGTCCGCCCGCGGCGCTCGTGGCCACCGGGAGCGTGGTCAGGGTGAGGCTCATCGGCTTGCGTTGGTACACCTCGGGGAGGATCTGCCGCCCGAGCACGTCGTCGAGGCGAGTACCGGTCGAAAGTTGCAGGTCACCGCCCGAAAGGCTCGTGGAGCCGTCTGCGGAGATGGGACCTCCAAAGGAGAGCGTCTCGGTCGACGGCGCGAGCACCGTCCCGGGAGCGACGGTTACGCTCCGCTCACCGACGACGGTGTAGGAGGAGAACCCTCCGTGCGTAAAAAAGTCGGGAGTGAAGAGTCGATAGGTGGGCCCGGTGTCTTCTTGAGGAAGGCTCGCGGCGATGACGACGTCGTATCCGGTCTTGATGGTCAGGGCACCGCCTTGACCGACCGCGTAGCCGTTCAGGGTTCCGCCCAGGAAGAGCGTCCCTAGGTTCGCCTGCGGTACGAACGTAACCCCGTCCCAGTAGG
>DATJVA010000071.1:0-5400 GCA_035502015.1 Thermoplasmata archaeon
CCCCTCGCTCGAGCTTGGTGGCCGTCCGCTTCGGGACCATGTCCTTGCCGAGCTCCGGTCGGCCGAGGAGCGTCTGGGAGCCGGCCACGCGGGGAGCGCGAGAGGCGGCGGTCGCCGGAGATCCCGGGCATGAGCCCTCCCGCAATCGTGGTTCAGAACCTTTCGAAGCGCTACGGGAACTCTCACGGCGTGCTCGCCCTCGACCAGGTCAACCTCTCGATCGAAGGAGGAACCGTCTTCGGGCTCATGGGTCCGAACGGGGCCGGGAAGACGACCCTCATCAAGGTGCTCACCGGCATCAGCGACATCACTTCGGGCTCCGCATCGGTGGCCGGGTTCGACGTTCGCAAGGAGTCGCTCAAGGTCCGTGCCCGGATCGGCTGGGTCGCCGCTGAGGTGATTCTTGAGGACGATTTCTCGGCGTGGGAGAACCTCTGGCTCCAGGCGGAACTCCAGGGTGGCATACCGGGCTGGGAGGAGCGTGCGCAGTACCTGCTTGACTACTTCGGCCTCGCGGACCGGAAGCTCGACAAGGTGAGCAAGTTCTCGACCGGGATGCGGAAGAAGCTCGAGATCGCGCTCGCGCTGCTCCATCAGCCCTCGGTGATCTTCATGGACGAGCCGACGATCGGTCTGGACGTCGCGACCCGCCGGACGCTGTGGGACATCGTCACCGGGATCCACAAGGAATTCGGAGTAACCGTCCTCCTGACGACCCACTACATAGAGGAGGCCGACGCGCTCTGCGACCGCATCGCGATCATCGACCGGGGAAAGATCGTCGCCGAAGGAACCCCCTCGGAGCTGAAAGCGCGGGTCAAGTCCGACATCGTGCAGCTGGAGACGAGCGAGTCGGTCGACGCGACCCTTCTCTCGAACATCCCCGGCGTTCAGGACGTCCGGGCCCAGGGCAACGACTGGATCATCCAGGTCGCCGCCTCCGAGGAGTTTCTCCCGCAGCTGTTCGCCCGGGTCCAGACGAACGAGATCCGACGGATCAGCGTAGAGAAACCGAGCCTCGAGACCGTGTTCCTGCAGATCACCGGCCACCGCATCGGGGAGGAAGAGCCGATGCACGATATCCGGAAGTTCTACGCCCAGATGCGGAGGGCACGCGGATGAAGACCCAGCTCTGGGGCCTCTACGCCCGGGAGGTGTTGCGGGTCTTCCGCAACCCGTTCGTGGTCCTCATCACCCTGGTCTCGCCGTTCATGTGGCTCGCCTTCTTCGGCTCGAGCTTCACGAACATCGCGGCCGCTTCGGGCCGGTTCGGGACAGCGAACTACTTTGCCTTCCTGCTTCCGGGCACGCTCTCGACGTCGATGCTCTCCGTGGGAATGTTCGGGTCGATGAGCTCGATCCAGGACAAGCGCTTCGGATTCATGAAACGCATTCTCATCACGCCGACCTCGAAGCAGACGATCTTCCTTTCGAAGTCGCTAGGCGCCGCGACGCGGGGTCTGATCCAGGTTCCCGTGATGATCGTGGCGGCGTACGTCTTCGGGGTCCGCTACCCGCTCTCCGCGGTCGAATGGGCCGGGTGGGTGGCCGCCCTGTTCCTACTCGCGTTCGGGTTCGCCTGCCTCTTCCTCGCGATTACAGCGCCCTCGACCGACTGGCAGACACCGGGCGTCGTCGCGAACTTCATTACGATGCCGCTCATGTTCGCGAGCGCGTCGCTGTTCCCGAGCACGGCGTTCCCCGGGTGGATGCAGGCGATCTCGAACGTTAACCCGATCACGTTCTCCGCCGAGCTCGGCCGGGCGTTCCTGCTCGGCACCGCGGTGGACTGGTGGGACCTCGGGTACCTCGCCGTCTTCGGCCTGGCGATGGCCCTGATCGGCTACGTGGTCTCCGCCCGATGGCTCAAGGTCGATTGACCCTCTCGTCAAGGACCTCAAGCGGAAGCTAGAGGAGCGGGACCCCGCGGTCCCGGCGTCATCGGCCGGTGGCGCCGGGCTTTTCCGATGGACCGACTGTAGACCTCTGTGGACCTCGCCCTGTTTGTCGTCCTCATCATCTTGCTGGGGATCGCTGCGGGCCTGGTCGGGTCGCTGACCGGACTTGGTGGCGGCGTCGTGGTGATTCCCCTCCTGATCGTGTTCTTCGGGGCCTCCGTGCCGATCGCGATCGGAACGGGTTTCGTTACGATCCTGGCGACCTCCTCGGCGACCGGGGCGGCGTACGTCCGTGACCACCTGAGCGACATCCGCATCGGGATGTTCCTGGAGGTTGCTACCGTCCCTGGGGCGCTCCTCGGGGCCACGGCCACGGTCCTGATCACGCATGCCAACCTCGAGTCCGCTCTCTTAGTGGCCTTCGGGATCGTGCTGTTCGCCATCATTCCGGGAAGCCTCGCACGCCGACACATCGAGCTGCCATCGCCCCAGCCCCAGGACTCCCGCTCGAGCTACCTCGGGCTGACCGGCACCTACCACGACAACGTGCTGGACCAGGACGTCGCGTACCAGGGTGCCCGGACCACTCCGGCGCTGGGCGTCATGTTCGGGGCAGGGATCGTCTCGGGGATGTTCGGGATCGGGGGCGGCGTGTTCAAGGTGCTCGCCCTCGAGCGGTTCCTCAACCTCCCGATGAAGGTCTCGACCGCGACGAGCAACTTCATGATCGGAGTCACCGCGGCGGCCGGTGCGGGCGTCATGCTCGCTGCCGGCTACGTGAATCCGATCGTCGCGGCGCCTGTGGCGATCGGGACGGCGTTCGGTGCCTACCTCGGGAGCCGAGTGCTGCCCGGGCTTCGGAACCGGACGGTACGTCTCCTCTTCCTTCCGGTCGTCGCCGTGCTGGCGATCGAGATGGTGCTGAGGGGGTTCGGACTTCCATGAACGCACCGTCCCCCGGGTCGGTCGGGCCTCCCGCGGACCACTCTCTTCCCGCCGAGGCGTACGCGCGCATGACATTCGTGCTCCGGCTCGGCCTCGGGGTCGCGCTCGCGATCTTGGGCGGCGGTATCGTGGCGTACATCCTGGCGAATCCGGGGGCTACCTCTTCGAGCGTGCTGTCGAACAACCCGATTCTGGACTACCTCAGCTTCCCCGGGCTTGGGTCCGGCCTCGCCGACGGTTCGATCGGCGCGGTCTTGACGCTCGGACTGATTGTCCTCGTGGCGACTCCGATCCTGCGGGTGGTTTCGGGACTATACTATTTCCGGAAGGTCGGGGAGCGAGCGATGGTCGGGATCACCTTCGCGGTGCTACTGATGCTGTTGCTCGGCATCCTGCTTATCGGACCGCACGTGCGGTGAGTGGAAGGTCCGTCCGTTCCCGGGCGGGTCACGAAGGTGCCTCGCCGAGCTCCTCGAGCGCCGTTCGGACCGCGGAAAGGCCCGCGTCCGCGAGCGCCCGGGCACGGTCGGGGTCCTTCGACTCCGCGAACACGCGGAAGAGGGGCTCCGTGCCCGATGGGCGCAAGAGGACCCAGCCGCCCGGACGATACGCCTTGACGCCGTCGATCGTGACGACACGCTCGCTGTCGGCCGAGAATCGCTCGACGAGCTTACGGGCGACCTGTTCTCGTAGGGCGACAGGGCATCCGACCTTCTCCTTGACGACCGTGTACCGGGGAAGCTCCTTCAGCAGAGCGGCGAGGTCGCTTTCGCGCCGAGCGAGGAGGTCAAGAACCGCGGCCAGGGTCATCGCTCCGTCACGAGCATATTGGAGACCGGGGAAGATGAGACCGCCGTTGTCCTCTCCTCCGAAGGCGGCCTTCTGGGCGAGCATCTCGCGTGTCACGGTCGGCGAGCCGATCCGCGTGTAGACCACCTTGCCGCCGAACGGCTTTACCGCGTCCTCGACCGACTGGGACGCCGATACCGGTATCACGACCGTGCTTCCGGGAGACCGCTCGACCGCGTCACGGGCGAGCAGCGTCAGCATCTCTTCGCCCGGAACGTAGCGCCCGGTCGCCTCGACGAACACCGCTCGGTCGGCGTCGCCGTCGTGGGCCACTCCGAACTCGGCCCCGGCGGCGGGGACGGTCCGCTGCAGGTCGATCAGATTCGCCGGTGTCGGTTCCGAGAGGTGACCCGGAAACGTCCCGTCGACGTGGGCGTTCATCGTCATCACCCGGCAGGAGAGCGAGCGGACGAGCGTCGGACTGGTCACCGCGGAGGCGCCGTTACCGCAGTCGAGCACGATCGAGAACCGGCGGCGTGCGATTTGGGGCACGTCCACTTGGGACCGGATCCCTTCGATGTAGCGTCGAGCACCTCCCCCGTCGTGAACGACTTCCCCTACCCGGTCGTAGCCGACCAGCGTTCGGCCCCGACGCTCAACGGCCGCCTCGATCCGCTCTTCGAAATCCCGGGCGACCTCGAGCCCGTCGCTGGCGATGCACTTGAGGCCGTTGAACTCGGGTGGGTTGTGGGACGCGGTGACGACGACTCCGAGGTCCGCGTCGAGCCGAGGAACACTGTACTGGATGGCCGGCGTGGGCAACAGCCCCACCTCCGTGACCTTGTGACCGGCGAGGGCGAGCGAAGCTCCGACCAGACGAGAGAACGCGGGGCTCGACGTGCGGCCGTCCCAACCCAGGACGACGTGCGAGCCGGTCGGCAGAAGCGAACCGATCGCATCCGCGACCTCGATCACGAACGCGGGTGTGAACTTCTCGCCCACCACTTCACGGATGCCGTTGGTCCCGAACAGCCGCATCGGTCGGCCCGCGCGACGCACTCCCGCCTTCGTATATGAATGGCAAGGGTTATTCCGGCGCCGTCTTCCGAGGGCCCGTGGCTGCTCCGCGATGGATGGCGGACGAAATGGTCGGTCGCCTGGCCCGGTACCTGCGGATGGTGGGTTGCGACACCGTGTACGCGCGGGGCCTATCCGATGAGGCCATCGTGCGGGACGCTCGGGCCGAGGGCCGGATCGTTCTCACCCGTGACCGACAGCTGGCGGCGCGAGCCGACCGATCGCTCCTGCTCACGAGTCCGCACCTCGCTGACCAATGGCGGGCGGTCCGAACGGCCCATCCGGAAGTGCCGACCGACATCCGCTTCGAACGATGCACCGAGTGCAATGGGACCCTGGCGGTCGCAACCGAACCGTACGAACCACCGCCGAGGGGATGGGTTCCCTGGGACCGTGTGGCCGCGGGTCTCCGGCTGTACCGCTGCGGCTCGTGCGGTCACTACTTCTGGGAGGGTTCCCACACCGCGGATGTCCGGGCCAGGATCGCGGCGTGGGAGAAGGTTCCGGTGCCATGATCCTCGGGTTCGTGGAGGTCTCCCACGAGAGCCTCGCTCTCGCCGAGGCCGAGGCCGTGTGCGGTGCGGAAGCGCTCGGCGGGGGCGGGGTCGCCGCGGGCGTTCCGATTCCCGGCCTCGTGGCGGTGGAGGTCCCCGACCGGGACGCATTGACCCAGCTGGCGGGCCGACTGGCC
>DATJVA010000072.1:0-8827 GCA_035502015.1 Thermoplasmata archaeon
GATTCGGGCGCTCCGACGGCTCCTCTATTGCGGCGAATGGATCGAGAGCCACCCACTGCATATCTACCTCCTGCACGCCCCCGATTTCCTGGGTTACGAAGACGCGATTCAGATGGCGAAGGACTATCCGGACGCCGTCAAGAACGGCCTCGCGCTCAAGAAGGTCGGCAACGCCCTCATGACGCTGCTCGGGGGTCGTGAGATCCATCCGATCAATGTCCGCGTCGGTGGTTGGTACCGCGCGCCGACGGTCGGGGAGCTCAAGGAGTTCCGACCGCAGCTCGAGACCGCGCTCAAGCTTGCCGAAGAGACCGTCCGGTTCGCCGCGGGACTCGACTTCCCGGCGATCGAGGAGGACTACGAGTTCGTCTCGCTCCGACACGAGCACGAGTATCCGTTCAACGAGGGGGACCTTGTCTCGAGCAAGGGACTCAAGGTCCCGCAGGACCACTGGGACGACGTCTTCGAGGAGGTCCACATGCCCCACTCGAACGCGCTCCAGTCGGTGCGCAAGGGTTCCGGCACCTCCTACCACGTCGGACCGCTCGCGCGGTACGCCCTGAACCGCGACCACTTGACCGGGCGCGCGGATGAGATGGCCCGGACGGTTGGCCTTGAAAACGTCGTCCGGAACCCCTACAAGAGCATCATCGTCCGGGCGGTGGAGACCGTCTATGCGGTCGAGGAGGCCATGCGGATCATCGACCAGTACCGTCGACCCGAGCATCCGTTCGTCGAGCCGCCGCCGGTCACGAAGACCGTCACGGGAGGAGCGGTCACCGAAGCGCCACGCGGAATCCTGTACCACCGTTACCGCATTGGTCCGGGGGGCCTCATCGAGGACGCGAAGATCGTCGCGCCGACGTCACAGAACCAGCGACGGATCGAGGACGACCTTCGACACCTCGTGGAGCGCTCGCTCGCGCTGGACGAGGTCGCGCTCACCGACGCCTGCGAGCGAGCGATCCGGAACTACGACCCGTGCATCTCCTGTGCGACGCACTTCCTCAAGCTCGACCTCCAGCGGGACTGACGACGGGATGGGGACCGACGCAGGATCGAAAGGATGAGCGGGACCGGACTTCCTCGCACGATGAGCGCGGGGCGTCTCCCCCTCGTCATTGGGGTCGGGAACGCGGACCGGGGAGACGACGGGTCCGGCCTCGAGGTCGCCCGCGAACTCAAGCATCGCCTTGCGGGGAAGGCGCGGGTCGAGGAGTGTACTTCCGAGGGGATCGCGCTCCTCGAACTCTGGCGAGACGCGGACCGGGTCCTGGTGGTCGATGCGGTCGTCTCGGGGGCGGTGCCCGGGACCGTGCATCGGTTCGAGGCCGGCGACGGTTTCTCCCCCGGTGTCCACCCGGCGACCTCGACGCACGGGCTCTCGCTCTCCGAAGCGGTCGCCCTCGGCCGAGGGCTCGGATGCTTGCCCCGGGAACTGGTCGTCTACGGGATCGAGGTCGGGGGCCTCGATGTTGGCGCGGGCCTGAGCCCTCCCGTAGCGCGAGGCGTCCGCGAGGCGGCCGACCGGATCGAGGCGGAGCTCACGGAGGGCCACCGGCCCGTTCCGGGGCCCGGGGAGGTCTCCCATGCATGAGGAAGCGATGGTCCGGGACGTCATTCGGAAGGCGGAGGAGGTCGCGAGGCGCGAGGGCGCGGGCCGGGTCACGCGGGTGCGTCTGTGGGTCGGGGCCCGCTCGCATCTTGACGGCCCCGAGCTCAAGGCCCGGTGGGCGTACGCCGTCCGCGGGACCGCCCTCGACGGAGCCGAGGTGGTGGTCGAGAGCTCGCGGGAGCGCGGCGACCCGAACGCCGAGCTCGTGATGTTGCGAAGTCTGGACGTGGATTCGAGAGAGGAACGACGATGATCAGCACGAACGTACGATACGGAGCCGAGAACGCCGGGGCCTGCGCCGGAGCGAACGACGCGTACCGACCGATGGGGTTGATGCGGGGCAAGGACCTCCGGCCCGGGGGGGAGGTGGCTCCATGTGTTTGACGACCCCCGGACAGGTCGTCCGGATCGATGACTCCACGCCCGAGGCACGGACCGGGGAGGTCGATTTCGGAGTGGCGAAACGCATCGTCAACCTCGCCTTCACCCCCGAAGCCCGGGTCGGGGACTACGTGATCGTCCACGCGGGATTCGCGACCCGCACGCTCGGCGCCGAGGAGGCGCGCGAGGCGCTCGCGCTTGTCCGTGAGCTCGCCGCGTCCGCGGCAGGAGGCGCGGCATGAACGGGAAAGGGTCGTGGGTGGGACCGGGCATCCTGCTCGTGCTCGCCACTGCCTTCATCAGCGGCCTCTCGACGTTCGTCAACGCCTACGCGGTCCACGGGATCAACTCGAACGCGTTCGTCACCGTCCGCAACGTCGTGGTCGCGGCGGCGTTCCTGCCGGTCGCCCTGTTCGCCACACGTTCGCTCCGTGCCCCGGCGCTCCGGGGGATCGACTGGGGGCGCCTCGTGCTGATCGGGCTCATCGGCGGGGCGATTCCGTTCCTCCTGTTCTTCTACGGCCTCCAGCTGGCTACCGCGGCCGGCGGCGCGGCGACCGCGTCGTTCGCCTACCGCACGCTGTTCATCTGGGCGACCGTCTTCGGCGTCGTCTACCTCCACGAGAAGTTCCACTGGCGGGTCGCGCTCGGAGCGTCGCTCCTGCTCGGCGGAAGCGTGCTGATGCTGTCGCTCACGAGCCCGATCTGGACGACCGGCACGGTCTACGTCCTCGCCGCCACGCTGCTTTGGGCAGCGGAGTACACGGTGTCCAAGAGGACGCTCAAGGACCTCCCGTCGGCGACCGTCGTGCTCGGCCGGATGGGCTTCGGCGCGATCTTCCTAGTCGGCTACCTCGCGTTCACCACCCAATGGACCCAGGTCGGCCAGTTCACGGGCGCCCAGTGGGAATGGGTCGGGATCAGCGCGGCATTCCTCTGCGCGTTCGTCGCCTGCTTCTACCCCGGCCTCAAGCGCGTCGACCTCGGGGTCGCCAGCGCAGCGCTCGTGCTCGGCTTCCCGGTCACGATGGTGCTCTCCGCCCTCGTCCAGGGAGCGTCGTTCACGCTCGCCGAAGCGGCCGGTGCGCTCGCCGTGGTGGCGGGCGTCGGGGTCGTGATCGGCCTCGCGCAACTCCGGGAGGCTTGGTCGTTCCTGAGCCGCCTCGCGCGGCCGCAGGGCGACCTTCTATAGCGGGATGGAGGACGGCGTCGCCCTCTGCGCACGGTTCTCAATCGCCACGAACCGGCTCCAGTACTGCGGCCCGCGGGACGCCGAGCCCGCGCTCTACCGGGCGATCACCGAGAACTCGGACCTCGAGAGCGCCCGGGACGCCCTGCGCCGGTTCGAAGCGCTGAACCCGTACCTCGAGGCGATCGCGGAGAAGCACGGCCGCGACCCGTTCGACGAGAAGGTCGTCGAAGCGTACTGGGTCGGGAACGACCTTCTGGACGCGTTCGAGCGCAACGACTTCCCTCCCCTCCTCGACCGGCTCGTCCGCCGCGGGCTTCCCCGCTCCACCGCCGACCGGCTCGCCGGCGTGCTCCCCGCTCATCCGATCCCGCATCACGTCTTTCACGTCGCGTTCGTCGGGGTCGGCGAGGTCACCGGTCACGTGCCGACGACGCTCGCGAACATGGAAGCGTGCCGGCCGGCCGCGGCCCGGGTGGTTTCGGTCGACGGTTCATCGATCCGCGTCCGGGGCCCGACCCTGGGGGTCCATGAAAAGCGCCTCGTCTGGGGCCCCGAGGTCGAGCGGACGCTCCCTTTCGACCGGGCGATCTTACCGGGTCTTTCGACCGGGGACACCGTCGCGGTCCACTGGAACCATGCTGCCCTCTCGCTCTCCCCGTCGCGTGGAAAGGCCCTCGATCGGTATACCGACCTCTCTCTCGAGGCGGCGAACGAGGCACTGCCCAAGCTGCGCGCGCTAGGATAGGATCGCCGACGGCGCCCTCGGCCGCGGCCGATGGCCAGCGAAAACCGCTTTACGGGGAGCAGGGGTGCGTCCCTCGTGGTCGATATCCAGGAGACACCGGCCGTGCCCCCGATGGACCCCGGGGGCGACGAGCGGGTCGGTTACTTCATCGCCGGTGGGATCCTGATCTTCCTCGGGTGGGGCCTTGCGGTCGCACTGAACCTGCTCCTTCACTACGCAGGCGGGAGCGCCGGGATGACCGTCGCGGGCCACGACTTCACGTCGACGATGGGGTCGTACGCCTGGGGTGCCTTTGGTTTCGGACTGTTCACCGGTGCGTTCGGCGTGGTGCTTCTCGCCCTTGGACGAAGCTCACCTAAGGGACGACTGGTCCTGCCCGGGTACGACTACTGAATCCGACCCGTCCGAGGCGACGGCCGGTGGATCCTTCGGGAAGGTGGCGGTCGGGCCTCGACCAGGCTCTTCGCGCGCTTCTGCGTGTCCGTGCAGTCCGAGCAGGTCCGCTCGTCGGCGTCGAGACAGTTCCGGCAGAACGTTCGGCCACAGACCGTACAGCCGAGGGTCGCCGGCGACCCGCATCGAGCGCACTGGCCTACGAGCACGTTCGGTCCCTCCCGGCGAGACCGGTCAGTCGAGGATGCCGCTCGCCTTAAGCCCTTCTACGAACCCGGCGGCGAACGCGGCCTTCGTGACGTACCGAGCCGCCCTGCGGGCGCGAGCGCTCGCCGAAGAAAAGCTCACCCCGAACCCGGCCGCGCGAAGCATCGCGACGTCGTTGTCCCCGTCGCCCAGGATCACGGCGTCGGAAGGAGTCAGTCCCTTGTACGAGAGCGCGCGGGCAAGCGCCGGGAGCTTTCCGCCGCCTTTCTCCATCAGGTGCAGGGCGTAGCCGGTCGACTCCACGTCGACACGGCTTGGTCCGAGGACCCGGCGCACCGCGGCGACCGTGACGTTCGGTTCGAGCGCTACCTCGGTCTCACGCCAGCGGTCCGTGAACAATCGCTTCACGGGAAGGCCCGCGCGACGAAGCTTGACGAACGCGGCAAGGGCCAACCTTCGGTCGGTCAGATGCTCCACGACCTCGCGGTCCCGCTCGTCGCGGTAGAAGACGAGGCCGCCGTTCTCCGCCACGATAGGGCCTGAGAGGCCGAGGGACCGATGCAAGGCGAGAGCGATCGGAAGGACGTTGCCGGTGGCGAGCGCGACCGGAATCCCGCGACGCTCAAGCGAACGGACCACCCGAACGGCGCGCGCGTCGAGATGGCGGTCGGCGTCCGTCAAAGTCCCGTCGACGTCCGTGACGACGACTTGAAAACGCCTCCCGGGGGTCCGAGAACGCGAGCGGCCGAGCGACACGAAGGGAACCTCGCTTTACGGCTACGGTTTCGTACCGGCCCGCACGCGCTCGATCTCGGCGTGCAAGGTCTCCGAGACCTCGCGGCCGTCCCGCCGGCCGCGGACCTCGCGCATCACATCCCCCATCAGGGGCGAGAAGGACGCGTCCCCTCGGGACCGGACCATCTCGGCGTTCGCCTCGACCACGCGACGGACCAGCGAAACGAGGTCGTCCTTGGAGAAGCCGGAGAGTCCGGCCCTCTCGATCGCGACGGTCACGCTCGGTGCCCCAGTGGCAAGAGCCGCAAGGACCGTCGGGACCCCTTCTTTCGCGATCCGGCCCTTCTCGGCGGCGGTAAGCAGTTCGTCGACCCACTCGAACGGCGGTTCGAACGGGGGCGATCCGGGCTCCGGCCGCGCAACGGAGGGGACGTCCTGGATGAGGAGGCGTGCCACCAGGCCCGGCGAGTGCCCCCTCGCCGATAGCGCCTCGAAGCGACCCACCATGTCACCGTAGACGAGCTGGCGCACAACCTCGAGCGGCAGTCCATGGGTACGGGCCAGACGCTCCTCGAGCTCCCTCGGACGCTCGGGAAGCTGCGCCCGGAGTCGGAGCAGTCGTTCCTCCGTGATACGGATCGGCGGGATGTCCGTCTCCGGATACATCCTGTCGCGCCCGGGCAACGGTCGAGAGAACCGGGTCCGTCCGTCCGGCAACGGGTCTCGGGTCTCTCCGGGAACCCCTTCAAGCGCCGCCCGAGCACGGTCGGCCACGCGCTTCAGCGCGGCGGTCGCCCTCTCGGAGGACCGGTCGGTGACGAGCACGAACGCATCGAGCTCGGCGAGCGAGAGACGGGTCCGAAGTGCTTCGACCGCGGTCTGGCCCACTCCGTAGGCCGGCAGCTCGTCCGAATGCACGAGACCCCGTAGTCCCACCGACCGAGCGTGGTCCGCGAGCTCACGGCCGAGACGCTCCTCGCTCCCTGCCGGAGAGCGAAGGAGGCCGGCGAACCCGGGGAGCGGAAGGGCGAGCACGATTTGGCCGCCGCGGCCCGCTCCCGAGAACGGGCCGGAGGCTGCCTCACGAAACAGCTCGGTAACGTCCACGGGCGGGTCCACCGGAACTCTGGCGTGTCGCTCGAGGAGCTGGTCGCGGAGCGACAGCAAGAACTTTTGACGCGCGACCTCCCGCTCGACGTACTCCTGGATGAGGCGGAGCTCCTGGACCCCCTTGACCTCCACCCGGTGCCCTCCCTCGGTGGAGACGTTCACGTCCTCTCGGATCGACCCGATGCCGCGACGCACCTTCCGGGTCGCTCGCAAGAGCGCGCCGATCTCCTCGGCGACCTCGCGGGCCTCGGCCCCGGAAGCGATCTCCGGGCCGGTAGCGATCTCGATGAGCGGAATGCCGAGCCGGTCGAGACGGTAGGTGACCTCCCCGGGAGATTCGCGGACCTTCCGGGCCGCATCCTCCTCGAGACAGATCGTGGGGATCGTGTACTTCCGGCCCGAGACCTCGAGGAGGCCGTCGACCGCCACGAGCGCCGTCCGCTGGAACCCGGTGGTGTTCGACCCATCCACGACGATCTTCCGCATCACTTCGATCTCGTCGACCGGACGGGCGCCGAGCAGGAGCGCGAGCGTCAGCGCCGCGTCGAGCGCGACCGCGTTGAGGGGGTGGGGTGGCTCTTCGTCCATCTCCACGAGACACGACGTCGGGCCCGTCTCGTACCGGTACTGGAGCCCTCGCGACGCGGCGAGGAGGGCGGCGACATCCACGGACCGGTTCTCTCCCCCCGCGGCTCTCAAGCTCCGGGTGAACGCGCTCAGGACCTCCTCCGAAAGTTCGGAGGGGCACTGGCAGAACAGTTTTCCGACCGCCAGCTGCTGATGGACCTCGAGACCGGCCTTCACGTCGTCTCCCTCGGGTCGTGCCGCTCGTGGAACTCGCCGGCCCGGTCCCGAGTGAGAAGCTCGGCGACGACCGTCGGGTCGGTGGAGTGGCCGAGCGCCCAGACCATCTTCACGAACGCCGTCTCAGGGAGCAGGTCGCCGAGGTAGAGGACGCCGGCCCGGAGAAGCTCGCGGCCCGTCGCGTAGACGTACGGTTCCACGTTCCCCTCGAGGCACTGGGTGGTCATCGCGACGACCACTCCCCGCGCGGTCGCGGCCCGGATCCACGCGAGGTGGTCGACGCCAACATGCCCGAGGCCGGTCCCGGCCAAGACCACGCCTCGGCATCCGTCGATGAACCGCTCGGCACGCTCTGGCGTCAAGCCCGGATAGAACCAGAGTAAGCCGGCCCGGGCATCGATCGGTCCGTCGAGGCGCGCCGGTCCCTTGCTCGGCGCCCGGACCGGTAGTTGAAGGTTGACACGGCCACCTTCGACGAACCCGAGAGGAGGGCCGTTGCGGCTTCGGAAGGCATCCCGGCGGCTCGAGTGCATCTTCCGCACCCACGTGCCGCGGTGAATGGCGAACCGATCGTCGGACGGACCAGCGTGCATTACCACGACCACCTCTCCGATCCGTCGGTCGTGCGCGACCTCGACCGCCGCGCGAAGGTTGGACGCCCCGTCGGAGGATGGGCGGTCCGGAGAACGCTGGGCTCCGACGAGGGCGACCGGACCGGGAAGATCCGTGAGCAGAAAGCTCAACGCGGCGGCGGTGAAGCCGAGCGTGTCGGTCCCGTGAGCGACCACGATCCCCCTCGCCCCGTCCGCGAAAGTGGCGACGACCTTCTCGGCGAGGACCCTCCAGTCGTCGGGCACGAGGTCCTCGCTGAGCCGGTCAAAGACCGGAACGATCCGGACCCGGCCCGAGGTCTCGAGCTCGGGGAAGAAGGCGAGGATCTCGCGCTCCTCCTTCACCGGACGGACCCCGCCGGTCTCGTAGTCCACGCGCGAGGCAATCGTTCCCCCGGTGGTCAGGAGAGCGATCCACTCTCCCGTCGCGCTCGCGCCCGCCGGGGCGGGCGGACGAGGTGCGGGCATCCGAGTCCCGTGCACAGGTTCGAGGAGGCAAAAACGGAACGTCGGCTCGATACGGACCCCGATGTTGTAGCCGCTGTCGAGCTTGAGCTGGAGGACCCGTTCCCCGGAGAAGTCGTGGCGCGGAACAATCGTACCGGACCAGGCCTGCCCCTGTGGGTCCGAGATCTCCACCCGTTGGCCCGTCGGTAGAGCGCTCAGCTCGTTCCACACCTTGTCCGCAGAATCACCGCTCATCCTCTCGGGGTCCGACGGCAGGCGAGGGAGCGGTGACCGGTATAAAGTCTCGTTCCGACGGCGGACCGCCCGAGACCGGGCTTTTATAGAGGACCCCCCTCGGCGCGCCGGGACCGATAGAGAACCCGAAATGCCCGTGTGGGGTAGCTACGGGAGCGGGGCACGAACCCCTTCCCGCTGCAATGGATTATCCTAGAGGCCTGCGGAGCCTCAGACCTGGGTTCGAATCCCAGCACGGGCGTGACCCTCCCTAGCCCGGAGCCCCGCCCGCACCGACCCCCCTGAACCAGCCTCGGCCTGCGCGAACGGGATTGTGCTCTCGGGCGTCGGCT
>DATJVA010000073.1:0-3313 GCA_035502015.1 Thermoplasmata archaeon
TTCGTGAGCTCGTCCGTTCGGTCGCGGATCTCTTGCACGCCCGCGTCCTTCTTCTCGACGGCCTCACGAACGGCCTTGACCTTCTCCCGGATCGAGTCCGCCTCGCTCCCCGAGATCTTCTCCTTCTGGTCGGAGAGGACCCGTTCGGCCTCGTAGGCGAGCGATTCGGCCGCGTTGCGGGCCTGGATCAGCTCGGAGCGCTCGCGGTCCTTCTCCGCGAACTCTTCGGCCTGGTGGACCATCTTCGCCACTTCGTCCTTCGAGAGCTTGTTCGAGGCGGTGATCGTGATCCCCTGCTTGCGACCGGAGGCGAGGTCCTTCGCCGAGACGTTCAGGATGCCGTTCGCATCGATGTCGAACGCGACCTCGATCTGCGGGACGCCGCGCGGCGCGGGCGGGATGCCCGTGAGCAGGAAGCTCCCGAGCGACACGTTGTCCGCCGCGATCGGACGCTCCCCCTGGTAGATCTTGATCTCGACCGTCGACTGGCTGTCAGCGGCGGTCGTGAAGATCTGGCTCTTGCGGGTCGGGATCGTCGTGTTGCGGTCGATCAGGTGCGTCGCGACGCCGCCGAGGGTCTCCACCCCAAGCGACAGCGGTGTCACGTCGAGCAGCACTACGTCCTTGACCTCGCCGGCGAGGACGCCGCCTTGGACCGCCGCGCCCATCGCGACGCACTCCATCGGGTCGACGCCGTGCTCGATCGGCCGACCGATCGTCTGCTCGAGGAACTTCTGGACGATCGGCATCCGGGTCGGCCCTCCGACCAGCACGATGCGGTTGATCTGCTCCTTCGGAATCTTCGCGTCCCGGATCGCCTGCTCGACCGGGGAGCGGCACCGGTCCACGATGGGTCGGACCAGCTCTTCGAGCTTGGCACGGCTCATCGGGAGCGCGAGGTGCTTCGGTCCCTCGTTCGTCGCGGTGAGGAACGGGAGGTTGATCTGCGTCTCCATCGTCGAGGAGAGCTCGATCTTGGCCTTCTCGGCGGCGTCCCGAACGCGCTGCATCGCCATCTTGTCGGAGCGGATGTTCACGCCGGACTCCTTCTGGAACTCGGCCGCGACCCACTCGGTGACCGCGTTGTCCATATCGGTACCCCCGAGCTGAGTGTCGCCGCTCGTGCTCATCACTTCGAAAACGCCCTCGCCGAAGTCCATCAGCGTCACATCGAGCGTCCCACCGCCCAGGTCGAAGACGAGGATCTTCTGGTTCTTCCCGGCCTTGTCGAGACCGTAGGCGAGCGACGCCGCGGTCGGTTCGTTGATGATCCGGACGACCTCGAGGCCGGCGATCGCACCGGCGTCCTTCGTCGCCTGACGCTGGTTGTCGTTGAAGTAGGCGGGAACGGTGATGACGGCCTTCTCCACCTTATCGCCCAGGAACGCCTCCGCGTCCCGCTTGATCTTCTGGAGAAGGAACGCCGAGAGCTGCTGCGGTGTGTACTTCTTTCCGTGGAGGGTATACTGATAATCGGTCCCCATCTTCCGCTTGAAGGCGGTGACCGTCCCCTCGGGGTTCGAGACCGCCTGCCGCCGGGCGGGCTCTCCCACGATGAGCTGACCGTCCTTGGTGAACGCGACGTACGACGGGAACGCCTTCCCGCCGCCGACGGTGGTCCCCTCGGAGCTCGGAATGATCACTGGGCGGCCACCTTCCAGCACGGCCGCCGCGGAGTTGCTCGTCCCTAGGTCGATTCCAATGATCTTGCCCATGTTTGTTCCCCTCCGGGCCGAGGCCGCGGTGCGGCAGGGGCCCGGGGTTCTTTCGGGATAAGTAAGAAAGCACTCATATAAAAAGATAGGTATCGTGCGAGGAGGCGAGATCCCTGCGCCTGGCCATCGGACCACTGTTCAGAGGCGTTCGACGATCTGGACGGAGTTCCCGTCGGGGTCGGAGACCCATGCGACCTTTGGGCGCCCGAGCCACACGTGGGGAGGCGCGGGCTCGAATCGGACGCACGCCTTGCTCCGCTTGAGATCGCGAGGGGACAAAGAGGAGGTTCGGTCCGGCGAGACCGGGCGCGGCCGTTCGGGAGGGTTCTAGTCGAGGTGGAGTGACGAAACGGGTACCCTGGGCTCCGGATACCGCAGCTTCAACCCGCGCAGTTGCTCGACGAGGATCGAGGAGATCGCGAGGTTGCGGAACCACTTGTGATCGGAGGGTAAGATGTACCACGGTGCCCATGGAGTGTTCGTCCGCACCAGGACGTCCTCGTAGGCGGACTGGTACTTGCTCCAGTATCGCCGCTCGTGAAAGTCGGCCGCGCTGAGCTTCCAGCGCTTGGTAGGGTCCCGGATCCGGTCTCGAAGACGGCGAGCCTGCTCAGCCCGGCTGATGTGCAAGAAGAACTTCAGGACCAGGTCGCCTTCCTCCGAGAGCTCCCGCTCGAAGGCGTTGATTGCGTCGAACCGCTTCGACCAGACGCTTCGAGGGACCAGCTGGTGGACCCGAGCGACCAAGACATCTTCGTAGTGGCTCCGGTTAAAGATCACGATCTCGCCCCGGGCCGGTGCATCGCGGTGCACGCGCCAGAGGAAATCGTGGGAAAGCTCCTCGGGGGTGGGTTGCTTGAACGAGCTGACCCGGACACCCTGGGGGTTCACGCCTTCGAAGACGTGGCGGATCACTCCATCCTTACCACTGGTGTCCATGCCCTGGAGGATGACGAGGAGGCCCCGCCTCGCGTCGGCGTAGAACAGCTCTTGGAGCCGGGTCAGCTCCTCCCGGAGGCCGGGGAGGGCCGCCTCCGCCTTTCCCTTCCCGCCCGGCCAGCCCGACGTGTCGTCTGTCGCCAGATGCGAGAGGCGTACGTCTGCCCCCGGCGAGAGCCGGAGGTCGTCAAACCCCATCGTCAACTCCGCGCCGGCTCCCCGGGCCCGTTCGATTGGGGGTGGGCCGCATGGTTCTTCGGTCCACTGTCGTGAGTGGATTCCCGCAGGATCTCGGGCAGTCTGCCCTGGGCCGCGAGCAGGGCGGGTTCATCGCCTCCGGGCCCCCGAAGGATGTAGGCGATGCCTACCGCGAGTAGTCCTCCCACGATCGGTCCGACGAGGTAGACCCACCAGTGCGAGAGGTTCCCGATGACGAGCTCCGGCGCGAGCGAACGTGCCGGGTTCATCGATGCGCCGCTGATCGGAGCGGCCCAGAGCCCGGCCAGGATGATGTAGCCGCCCACGGCGAGCGCCGCGAGCGGGCCGATGTTCTGGGCCCTCGAAGCCGTTCCGAGGATAGTGCTGACGAGTCCCACGGTCAGGATGACTTCGATCGCGAACGCCTGGCCGTCGTTGATCCCCGGTCCCGGAAGGGTCGC
>DATJVA010000074.1:0-2307 GCA_035502015.1 Thermoplasmata archaeon
CACGAATCCCGCTCGCTCGGCGAACTTCTTCGCCCGCGGGTCAGCGTTCTGAACGTTGGCCCACAGGCATGTCGCCCGGTGCTCGCTCGATTCGGAGTCGAGCAGCGCGACCAGTGCGCGACCGATGCCTAGGTGCGTGAAGTCAGGGTCGACTTCGACGTCCACCCAGAACTTGTGGGGGTCGAAGGCGTGAGGAGAGTGGTTGAGCGCCCCTACCGCGACCACCCTACCGGAGGACCGTTCTTCCACGATCCATCGCTCATTGGTGAGACGCGACGCCGCCGTCATCGCGTCCCAGTGGCGCTCCTCATCTGCCGTGGACGGGAGGTCCGGCAGGGTCCGGGACCTCAGGATGCTGAGCGCTTCGTGGTCGTCCAGCCCGAACGGCCGGATGCGGAACCGGGTCGCGTCCATTGGCGCCGAGCGACTCACAGCACCGATGCCCATAGACCCTTGGGGGTCGGCGGGTTCCGCACGAGATCCCAGAGCACTCCACCGGGAAGGCAAGAGCCCTGGAGTCAACGCTTCCCTCCTCGGAAGCCGGCTTGACGGCAACCACTTACGAAGGGAGTCGAGTGGTTCGGGACGTGGTCACTCGAGCCGGCCCCACAACGACCGTGGCCCTGGTGTACGCATCGACCACCGTCGTATGGACTTCGTACGCTCTGATCGCGGTCGCCCTACCCTTCCGTTTCCAGGCCCTCGGTCTCTCCGTGGTCCAGTACGGGATCGCTCTCGGAGTGTTCGCCTTCGGTATGCTGCTCACCGAGAGCTTCTGGGGAGTTCTCGCCTTCCGGATCGGGAGCCTCCGAACCATCCTTGCGCTTGGGGCCGTGGTGATGGCCTTGTTCGCGGCCATCGACCTATCGACCTCCTTCATCACGCTCACCGTGGTGCTCGGGCTGTTTGGTGCCATAGTGGTCTTTCCGGTGCCCCTGTTCCGGTGGATGGCGATGATCGCCGGCGGACCGGGAACGGAAGGGTCCGGGACGGGCCGATATGGGGTGTTCTTCGGAGGCGGAATGGTCGCGGGATCGGCCCTCGGACCTCTCCTCTACGTGGCGCTCGGTTTCGGCGGTCTCACCGTGGTCGTCCTCAGCGTGTACGCCGGAGGCCTGGCACTGATGGGGGTGCTACCGTGGAAGGAAACGCAGCTGCCCATCGTCGAGCGGGGTTCGTTTTCACTTGTCCGCCGCGTCCTGACGAGCCCTTTCCTCTTCGCCGCCGGCCTCGTGGTTGTCGCCTACGTCGCACTCTCTCTGATCGTGAACTTCCTCCAGATCTACTCGGTGAGCTCGTTCAATGGCACCCCCGCCGCCGCCGGCTACGTGATCGGACTGGCTCGTGCAACGCTCCTCTTCGCAGGGTTTGCCTTGGGTGGGACCGTCGACCGCTGGCGGCCCATCCGGACTGTGCCTTTCGGATTCCTTCTCATCGCCCTCGGTGCTTTCGCCACGATCTTCTCGGCGTCGTACGCGGAGATGGTCGGGTCGACGTTGGTGCTGGCCACCGGGATTGGCTGGCTCACCGCCGGACTCCTCCCGCTCGCCCTCGAGACCGTTCCCACTCGCCTCCAGGGAACGGCGGTCGGGGTCTTCGGTTCGTTCGAGGACCTCGGGCTGCTCGTCGGCCCGGTCGCGATCAGCCTAGCCTATGCGAATGTCGGCTCGTGGTCGATCTTCGTCCTGGTCGGGGCGCTCGCTCTGGTCGCCTCCTTGCTCTCGGTCCTCTTCCGCCGAATCGGCCGAACCCCGACTCTCCGTTCGCTCGGGTCGGGACTGGTGTTGGTGGAGACGGTCCAGCCGGAGAAGCCGAGGTAGGACTCCCCGTCGCACTGTCCAGGGACGCCGCGGGCGGAAGTGGCAGCCCATGAAAGCCGAATCGCATTCTCGGGCGGCCGCCTCCAATCCACCCCGGAGGGAGTCGCCTGGTCTGCCGACTTTCCTTGCCTCACCTGTCGTCAGCCGTCGTGAGCATCGCCTGGCCACCCACGCAACTGTCGCGGAACAGTACCCGAGCAGCAGGTACTGTTCAGTCTTCGGGTGGGAATCACGAGGAAGCGGACTTTGTTCAATTTCGGGTGGCTGGAACCCCAACCTGTCAGAAGGCGGCTTTTGACCGTCCGGGGGGCCTCCGGCAGAGCATCCGGGACTCTTCGGAACCGTTTCACCGACAGAGAACCCCTGGGAAGTGGCACCAGTCGCCTACCTCCGGTGAGGTTTTCTGCTTCAAGAGTGGCTGTGCGTGCCCCGGAATGAGTTTAGTATTTCTGGCTAGCTCACGTCGAATTGCGCCAAACCGTCGAGT
>DATJVA010000075.1:0-15699 GCA_035502015.1 Thermoplasmata archaeon
CGTAGCCCATGGCGGGCAGAATCTTCTGAAGGTGAGTGTACTGCTCGTACACGCCTTTGATGCTCCCCGCTGCGAACGGCCGCGGGTCGATGATCACCGCACCATGGCGCTGAGCCACGAGCGTGCCCGCTCCGGTCCCAAGCCCTCCGTGCGTGACGGTCGGGCCGTCCTCCACGACCACCGCGCGGTGTCCCTTGAGTCGATCCGCTTCGGGCGCGAGCAGTTTAAGCCCGGCGCGGAGGACCTTGGCCGTGGGGTTCACCCGGGCCGCGTTCTCCTCGATCGTGCGGACGCCCTCCGGCGGAGCCGAGTCGGTCTTGCTGATGACGATCACGTCGGCCATCCGTAAGTTCGCCTCGCCCGGATAGTACGCGACCTCGTGGCCGGCACGGTACGGGTCGGCGACCACGAACTTGAGGTCCGGAACGTAGAACGGCAGGTCGTTGTTGCCTCCGTCCCACAGCACGATGTCGGCCTCCTTCTCGGCCTTCCGGAGGATCGGCTCGTAATCCACGCCCGCGAAGACGACGGCGCCATCGCGAATGTGCGGCTCGTACTCTTCCCTCTCCTCGATCGTACAGTGCGCCGTGTCGAGGTCCTCCATTGTGGCGAACCGCTGCACGGCCTGGGCCATGAGGTCCCCGTACGGCATCGGGTGACGGACGATCGCGACCTTCTTGCCGTGCTTGCGGAAGTACCCGGAGATGTAGCGGGTGAGCGGGCTCTTCCCCGCGCCGGTGCGCACCGCGCAGATGCTCACGAGCGGCTTCGTGGACGGGATCATCGTCGCCTTAGGTCCGGCCAGCATGAACGCCGCTCCGGCCGCCAGCGCGATCGACGCCTTGTGCATCACCTCCGCGTACGGGAGGTCGGAGTAGGAGAGGACGACCAGGTCCACCGACTCGCGCTGGACGAGGTCCTTGAGCTCGCTCTCGGGAACGATCGGTATGCCGTTCGGGTACCCGGGGCCCGCGAGGCCCGGTGGGTACACCCGACCCGCGATGTTCGGGATCTGAGCGGCGGTGAACGCTACGACGTGGAAGTCGGACCGGCCGCGGTAGAGAGTGTTGAAATTGTGGAAGTCCCGGCCGGCGGCACCTACGATGACGACGCGCTGAGCAGCCATGCGTTTCCGACGGTGCCGGGTTAGATAAGCCGTTGGTGAGCCGCGGCTCACGCTCCTCAGTCGCCCGCCTCCGGGCTCGGGAGCGGGGCGGCCGGGTGCGACGAACCTCGCAGAACGGACGGGACGAGCGCCACAAGGCAAAGGGCCGCGGAGATAGCGAAGATGAGGTGGATCGAGGTGAGGAAGCCGGTTCCCTCGGTGAACGGCAGGGAGGAGTTCGCATTACCGAGGAAGATCGCTTGGATCGCCGACAGCGAGAGCACGGAGCTCATGACGACGAGCGTGATCCCCAGGCTGATCGTAGAGCCCGTGTTCAGCAGCGTGGCGCCGATCGCCGAGGCGACCCCCCGACGCTCGGGCCGGACCGCGGTCATCATCGCCGCCCGGTTCGGTGACGCGAACAGCCCCATTCCACCGCCGACCAGCACGAGCGCGGGAGCGAGCTGCCAGAACGAGTCGTTCGGTCCGATCATGGCGAGCCAGATGAACCCGGCCGCCGAGACGACGAGCCCGGTGACGAGGAACGGACGTGGGCCGTATCGGTCGGACAGCCAGCCACTGATCGGCCCGAGCGTGGCGAGGGACGCCGACGTGGGAATCAGGAACAGTCCCGCCGTGAAGGGGCTCAGGAACCGCGGCGGGCCCTGAAGGTAGAAGACCAGCACGAACGTGAACGCTCCCCGGGCGAGAGCGTTCAAAAACATCGAGAGCCCGGAGGCGGCGAACTCACGGATCCGGAAGAGCTGGAGGTCCAACATGGGGTGACGTTCCCGGGTCTCCACGAAGATGAAGACGACCAGGACCGCGGCCCCGGCCACGATCGCGGTGAGGCCCACCGGTTCCGATACCTGCCCGAGCGCCCCGAGGGTGATCCCGAGCAGAAGAGCCGACAGGCCCGCCGCGAACAGGATGTTGCCGAACCAGTCGATCGACGGCCGCGTCTCGGGTTTCGCGAGCTCGTGCAGGTCGGCGCGGGCGCGTAGGGTAGCGATCAGTCCAATCGGAACGTTCACAAAGAAGATCCAGCGCCACCCGATCGTGGATGTGATGATCCCTCCGAGCACGAGCCCCGAGACCGCTCCGACGACGATCGAGACCTGGTTGACTCCGAGCGCGCGTCCGCGTTCGTTCGGCGGGAACGCATCCGTGATGATCGCCGCCGAGTTCGAGAAGAGGAAGCCAGCGCCGACGGCCTGGACCAGTCGGAACACCACGAGCTCGAGCCCGGTGCCCGAAAGACCGCAGAGAAGCGAGCCACCGGTGAACACGGCGAACCCAAGGACGTAGAGCCGGACTCGGCCGAACATGTCGGACAGACGGCCGAAGTTCACGAGGACGACGGCGGTCAGCAGGGAATAGCCGATGAGGATCCAGAGGAGGAGCGAGGCGTTCGTGCCGGGGAGGTCGCGGCCGATGGAGGGTAGCGAGATGAGAACGATGTTGGTGTCGATCGATGACATCAGGGTGGCGATCGTGGTGTTGGAGAGAACACGCCACTTGTACTCCATCGCTACCTCCCCGTACCTCGGTCTCGCTGGCGGGACCGGAGAGCGCGACGGGATTCGCGAGGTCGGGCCGGTCGCTCGGACGGCACGAGCGACCGTCGGGGGGATCGACGGGTCATCCGAGCGGTGTCGACGACGACTGATATCCGGCGATCTCCGAACTGAGCTTGTCGATGTACTGGCGGAACGTTGCGAGGACGTTGCGCGCCGTGATCACGCCGACGACCTGGTCGCCGGAGCGAACCACGAGCCGTCGAACGCCGAGCCGAGCCATCATCGTCACGACCTCGTCCGTCGGCATGTCCGGCGGGCAGGAATGGACGATCGAGCTCGCGAGTTCCTTCAGGACGATCGTGGTTGGGTCCTTTCCCGTGACGAGGACTTTCTCGAGGAAGTCCCACTCCGTGACGATTCCGACGACCGTCTTCGCGGTGCCGTGCGTCACGATCGAGTAGCCCTTGCGCTGGGCCACCATGGCTCTCGCGCAGGAGAGGGCATCCGTTTCTTCGTCCATCGCAAGGATGGATGCGTCCATGATGTTCTTGGCCAGGAGCACCATGCCCAGCACATCGTGGCGAAGGTTAAGAGCGCGAGCCCGGCGGGCCAGGCGACGCGGCCCGCGTTCGAGGCTGCGGCTAGGTTGGAACAGTCATGACGCGGCCGCCCCCCTCCGACCCGGTCACAACGGAGATCGACGAACGCCTCCTCTCGGGGTTCACGTTCACCTGCCGTCCCGATTGTGGACTGTGCTGCTACACGTCTCCGCGCCTCGATGGGAGCGACGAGTCGCGCCTCCGGCTCGTTGCACCGGCGACCCGCGTGGTATCGCACGACGGTGAGAGGTGCATCGCCGCCCGGCCGGACGGAGGTGCATGCGAGCTCCTCGAGGGAAACCGCTGCCGCGCGCACACGGGGCGTCCTGCCCCGTGTCGCGAGTTCCCGGTGTCGGTGCACGTCGGGGTCCGCGCGCAGGCGACCTTGGTGCTCTCATGCCCCGGACTCCCCTTGGACACCCTGGACGGGTTTTCCGCCGACTCGATCCGGTCGCCTCCCCTGGGGCTGGAAGCCGAGATCCGTTCGGTACAGGACCGGGCCCCCGCGGTCCTCGAGCGTGTTCGTGCCGACGCGCTGCGCCGGCGAAGGCGAATCGCCCGAGACCTGGGGGTCGAGGGACGATGGGTCGACGAGGAGGACGTTCTCCGCGTCCTCGGTCTGGGCCGCCTCGTCCCGACCGCCGAGTCGTACGTACCGGGCGAGCTGCCGACCGCCGACGAGGGCCTCGAGCCGTTGCCGATGTGCTTCGATGGCCGAAGCGGTCCGGTCGCCTTGGCGCAGAGCCCGGGAGGCTGGGAGGCGCTCGAGGTGTTCGCCGAGGGCGGCGCCCGGTCGCTGGGGGTCGCGGTCCCGTCCGGCCAACCTCCTGCGCTGGACCCAGAGGCGGAGCGGTTGCTAGAGGGGTATCTCCACTACTTTCTCGCACGGGACGGTTTCCTCGCCGCTGTGCATCTGGACATGGCGAGGTTCGCCGGCGGGACGGTGACCGAGGTGGCGCTCGAGGAACTTCATCGGATCGGCTCGGACGTCCTCGCGCGGGGCGCGGTCCTGGCCCAGCTGCACGGCGAGTCCGGGGCGCGCCTCTCCCGGGCCGACGTGGAACGCGGCATCCGGGCGACCGACCAGGACTGGCTCGACCGCCCCACCTGGGGGCGCCGGCTCTAGGGGCCGGGCAACTTTTCGCCGATCTTGGACTCCAACTGCCCGAGAAGACCCTTCTCGTCCGCCTCGGTCCACGGAGACGGTGCCGGCGAGTGCCGATCCCCCCATGTGGACGGAGCTTCGCGGCCGAACGCCGCGGCGAAGTCGTTGCGCCAGTGTGCGGGGAGCGCGTCGTGCTCCGCCGGAGCGGGAAGTCCTGCCAGAATCAATCCTGCGCGGGCGAGCACCCGGGTCACGGACTCTGCCCGGTACCCTCCCCCACCCGTCACCAACAGTCGGCCGCCGGTCAGCTCCTCGGCGAGAGAGAGGATCGTTCGGTCGACCTCCGCGTAGGCTCGAGGCGAGTACTGAAGCTGGGCGATCTCGTCGCGAAAGTGCCCATCGACGCCGTGCTGGAGAACGATCACGTCGGGCCGGAAGTGCCGCAGGAGCGTGGGAACGACCTTCCGGAACAGCGGCAGCAGGGCCTCGTCCCCCGCCCCCGGAGGGAACGGAAGATTCGCCTTCAGCCCGGCTCCGTCGCCCCGACCTACCTCGTAGGGGAATCCGGTCCCCGGAAACAGCGTCCGGCCGTCCTGGTGGAAGTCGATGTCGAGCACTCGACCCGAGTCGTAGAAGCCGTACATCACCCCATCCCCGTGGTGGGCGTCGATGTCGATGTACGCGACGCGAAGGCCCTTTCCCACTCCGCGCGCCACCGCGATCGCCACGTCGTTGAAGATGCAGAACCCGCTCGCACGATCCGGATGGGCGTGGTGGAGCCCGCCGCCCGGGTGGAACGTCGGGACCCGATGCTCGACGGTGTAGTCGAGCGCGTCGACGGCCCCCTGCACGAGCCGGGCCGCAGCTTCGTAACAACCCGGGAACGAGGGAGTGTCCCCCGAATCGAGGGCGACCTGCTTCGCGAGCTCGCTCGTGCTCTCAACGAAGTCGAGGTAGTCGTCCCGGTGGAACGTCTCGAGGGTCGGCCGGTCGGAGACCTTCACCGTCCGGGTCCAGCTCACGCTGGCGTGCGAGCCTTCCGCGAGCGTCGATTCGAGCAGCTTCGCCGCGAGCCCTCGGCTCCGTTCCGTGAACGGGTGATGGGGGCCGAAGTCGTAGTCGAAGAACCGGTCCGTCCAGACAACGTGGAGTCGGGGTTGGGTCACCGGCCGGTCACCCCCTTCGAACCCCAACGGGCGAGCCAGAGAGAGTCATGGCGGACCGGGGGTGCAGCCGGACCGGGGGGATAAGTCGTCGGGGCCGACGACGCGCGCGTCCGCCACTATTATCTGCGTGGTGGGGTCGCCGGAGATGAGGGGGCTCTATGGCGATCGAGGATGAGGTTTCTTCCAACGCGGTGAAGGTCTACAAGGCGATGAAGGAGCTCGCGATGCTCTCCGAGGAGAAGATGGGCACCGCGGAACGCGTCACTCAGGTCGCGCGCCTCCCGAAGACGATGGTGATGAACGCGCTCCAGGAGCTCCAGACGAAAGGCTGGGCCCGACGCAAGGTTCGCGAGAAGGCCGCCGGCTACTACCTTCTGAAGTAGGTCGGCAAACAGGACTACGGGCCGTCACGGGTCGTGCCCGCGCGATTCCAGACCTTCTCTACCAGCCGGCTCGTCGACCTCAGCGTGACCTCGGTGACCGAGCTCACGCGGGCGACCTGGGCGCGGGAGCGGTGTTCCCCGTTCTGCTCGGCCGCGATGTAGATCAACGCCGCCACGAGCCCGTGCGGGCTCAGGCCGGAAAGCTCCGGGTCCTCCCGGGCCTGCTCGAGCATCGACTCGACCGTCGAACGAACGCGGGGCGAAAGGGCCAGCTCCTGAGCGTACCGGGTGAGGAACGCCTTCGTGCCGATGCCCGGAATCGGAAGTCCCGATCCCCGCTGAACCACCTTGAACGTCCGCCCGACATCCGACCGGCGAGCCCCGACGGCGATCGCCACCTCGCCGAGGGTGCGCGGGATCGAGAACCGGCGGCACGCCGCGTAGAGACAGGCGCCCACGCTCGCCGGCAGACTGCGGCCCCGGAAGAGGCCACGGACCTTCGACTCGCGGTAGACGTGCTCGGCCTCGGCCAGGACCACCGCCGGCAGGCCCATCGACTCGCCGACGGAATGGATCTCACCGCGGGCCGCGCTGCGCTCGAGCGGCCCATCCACCGCACGCGACGTCTGTCGCTGCATCACTCGCTTCAGGTGCTGGAATTCGTAGCGTCGGTGCCAGCCCAGCCGCTTCCCTTGGCCATCCCGGGAGAGAGAGAGCGTGGAGCCGAGAGTGCGCTTCGCCCCGCCGGGTCGAACGAACGGTCCGATGCCGCGGCCGCTGCCCTCGGACCCGGCCTCCTCGACCGGTGGAGGAGCGGTCGCCACGATCGGCGACCCATCGAAGACGAGACCGCACTCCGAGCAGTGGGTCTCCGCGAGGACCGGGTCGACGATCCGGTGCGTACTACCGCACATCGGACACGCGGCCGCTTCCCCGGGAGAGGGCATCCGGCTCCCCTCCTCTGTCACAGTATGACACGTACGGGATGGTAGTATATACGGTGTCACTCCACGGGGCCGAGAGGCCGGTGCCACCGTAAGTCTATTGGGCGGCCCCTCTTCCGCCACCCCGTGCGCCCCTGGTTGGTGATTCTCGGGTCGGCGATCGCCATCATTGGTGGAGGTCTGATCATCACCCTGTTCCTTTTCTCCAGTGGCCCGACGACGACGACCCTACTGAACTTTGACAACCCGGCCGTCGGCCCCCACACCGACTGGCCAGAAGCGTTCACCCGTTCTACTGCCGTTCCCGGTTCGGTGGGACTCTCGTGGAACTCGAGCGCCCCGGCGACCGTTACATTGACGCCCGCCGTACTTTGCGACACTCCGCTCGGGGTGTGTCCCGATGGGCCCCCGGTGCTCAGCTGGACATCCGCGACCTCGGGTGAGGGAACCGTGTCCTCAGCGAACGCCTCGGCGTACATTCTCGATGTGGAGAACCCTAGCAATGCGACCCTGCGATTCACCGCATCCGTCACGGTGAGCTATCATCCGGGCCCGCCGTTATCGACGTGGGCCTGGGGGTTGATCGCCCTCGGTGGAATCACCCTCCTTGGGATTGGCGGAGTCGCGGTCTTCCTCGGACTTTTCCTGCCCGGCGGGGTCTACGACGAGATTGACGAGGCGGACCTTCACCTCCCACCGAGCGAGCCGCCCGAAACGCCATCGCCGTAGTCGGGCGGCCCGACCGCCGTCTCAACGGCGCGCGAACGGGAGGATTCTACTGACCCCAGAAGGGGTGCGTCCCTCGGTGCACGCGGACGACCTCTTCGAGGATCGCTTGCTCGTTGGCGGTCAGGGATTGTCCGCGTAGAGCGCGGGCCGCGCTCTCGGTGAGCGAGACCAGAAGTTGGTCGCCCTCCTTCAGGTTTCGGCCGATGACAGCCCCGTCGATCGAGGCCGCGAGCTCGGCGTTCTCCTCGGCCTCGTGCACGGTTTCGCCCTCCTTTTGGAGCGACTTGAGGACGCCGACCTCGGTACCGTCGAGATGCATCAACCGGACACCGGGGCGTAGCGTCCCCCCTCGTACCTTGATGCCCACGATTGCCGGCTTCGAGGCACGGAACACGAAGCCCGGTAGGACCTCGATTTTGGCCGGGTGCACGTGCTCGAGCCTCCGCTGCGCCTCGAGCTCGCGTTTGCGTTCCGTCCTCCAGGCATCGTACTCCTCGATGAGGCGGTACATCACGTCGGCGCGGAAGATCCGGACCGCCGAGGCCTCGCCTTCCGGCACCGCCTCCGGGAGGATCGGCACCGCAAACGCGAGGACGGCGCGATGGGTGGGGTCTTTCACGATCGCCATGCGCATCACGGTCGGGCGCCCGATCGGCCCGACGCCCGCCTCGTGGACCGGGATCCCCCGTTCGCGGCACTCGAACGCGAGCGCCTCGAGCCCGCCGAGCGTGTCCGCGTAGATCGCCACCCCGGTGAGGGCGACCTCCGCGACCGGCTGGCTCTCGCGCGCGAGCTCCTCTTGGACCCGTGCCTTATCCTCTTCCGTCCGGACCACCTTGAGTAGGCCACCCGGCATCGCCTCCTCGATCCCCGGTGCGGACAGGTAGACCCCGGCGGCCGCGTGCACCTCGGAAAGGGAGTCCAGACGCACCTGTTTCGAGGCGCGCCCCTCCTTGAGCGGCACGGGACGGTAGATTCCCCGTATTCGGGTCGCGAACGGCGACTCGCGGCCGGTGGCGACGATCTCGTCACCGACCTTGAGCCGGCCCCGATAGATGATCACGTTGCCCACCGGTCCGACCCCCTTCTGGTCGCTCCGCTCGAGGATCGTCGCCTCACCACCCTCGGTGATCAGCTCAAGCTCCTGCTCGAGGAATCGCTGCGAAAGCCCGACGAGCAGAGCGATCAGTTCCGGCACTCCCGTCCCGGTCTTGGCGGAGACCGGAACGATGCCGACGTTGCGCGTGAAGTCACTCACCCGGTCGAACCGCTCGGCGCTGAACCCGAGCTGGTCGAGTTCCTGGGCCACCGAGTAGACGCGCTGGTCGAGCAGCTTTTGGAAGTCCGCAGCGGAACGATGGATCGCGTCCAAGAGCGGGGTCGGTCCCGCGGGCTTTCTCCAGCCCCCGAGAAGGTCGATCTTCGTGAGCGCGACGACGAACGGGGTCTTCTCCCGTCGCAGGATCTGTGCGGACTCGCGGGTCTGGGGCATCACGCCCTCCCGGACGTCGATCACGAGGACGGCGAGGTCGGCAAGAGCCCCTCCGCGGCGTCGGAGCGTCTCGAAGGAGCGGTGCCCGGGGGTGTCCACGAAGAGCAGGCCGGGAAGGCGGAGCTGGTCGGTCCGAAGGACGCCTTCGCACAAGTGCCGCACGGTCGAGCCCGGCACTTCGATCGCGCCGATGTGCTGAGTGATCCCCCCCGGTTCCTTGGAAGCCCGCACGCTTCCGGCGATCCGGTCGAGCAACGTCGTCTTCCCGTGATCGACGTGCCCGAGCAGCGAGACGATAGGCTCCCTCAGCTCGCTCACGACCGGTGCGACCGGACGTCGGTCATTAGCGTTTTGCGGCGATCGCGGTTCTCAGAGCTTCGGCCGCCACCTCGGGCGGGACGGTGTTCACGGCGACCATCGAGCCGAGGTCGAACCCATCCGGGCGGACCAGCCGAGGGTAGAGGTCGAGATGCCAGTGGTACTGATCCAGCCCGGGCGCTGGTGCCACGGGGGACCTCACCACGAGGTTGTACGATGCGCCCCGGAGGATGGCGAGCAGGCCCTGCAGCAGCGACCGAAGGTGGTTCGCGAGCGCGCGCGCCTCGTCATCGGTTACCTCGGCGAACGACCGGGCGTGGCGACGGGTCTGCAGCCGCACTTCGTACGGGACACCCGACGCGAACGGGGCGAACGCGACGAACCCGTCGGAGTCGATCACGGTCCGTCGACCGTCCTGGAGCTCGGCGGCAGCGACCGACTCGAAGGCGCAATCCACCTCTCTCGTCCGCCGGTACCGCTCGGCGCCCGCGCCTTCCTCTTCAAGCGCCGGCGTCGGTCTCGGGATCGTCACGAGCTGGGCGTGGGGGTGCCACAGGGAGCCGCCCGACTCCGGACCGGTGTTCTCGAACAGGGTGACCGACCCGACCTCCGGTTGGGCCGAAAGGAACCGGACACGGTCGCGCCACATCCGGACGACCCGGTCCACCTGGTCCACGGGTAGGAAGCCGAGCGAAGGAGCGTGGGAAGGACTCTCGATGACGACCTCATGGTGACCGACCGCAGGGACTCCCTCGAGGTCGCTCACGGAGCGGGACGCGGTCGACGGGGGGGACTCCAACGTCACCGTCGGGAAGCGGTTGGGGATGGTCCGGACGAACCAGCCGGCGGTGTCCGGACCCCGGCCGGGCGGACCGAACGCAGCGACCTCGGAAGGGGTCCGACCTTCGTTGCCTTCGCAGAATGGGCAGCCCGTCTCCGCGGGAGCCGTGGGGGCGGCGATCGCATGCTCGTTCGGCCGGGCGCTCCGGCCGGGCACGATGATCGCCATGCGCCCGGAGATCGGGTCAATCCGTATCTCTCCGGCGGTCATGCGGGCTCCGGATCCGGTCCGTGTAGATGAATCCGGGGGAGCCGACCTTCCGCGAGAGTTGCTAGGGTTCCCGAGATCAGAGGGACCAGGAGCTCCTCCGGCTCGAGCCCGCCGTGCGCGCCCTTCATCGGGTGGCCCCTCGGTCGGCTGCCCGGGACGGTGTAGCTGACGCCTCCCGGGCTCGGCATCATCAGGAGAAAGTCCCCGAGCCGCTCGGAAAGCTCCGGATGGTGCGGCGCCGGTCCAAAGAGGCCTTCCTCGACGGCGTCCCGCTGGTCGAGCAGGTGCGCCCCCGGAGGCCGACGGGCCTCGAGAGCCGCACGAAGATCCGACCGGCGGCCGGGCTGGGCGGAGAAGAAGGTGGCGCGTCGGTCCCCGGAGGGTGGCCGCGCCAGAAGGGAGAGGAGCTCTGGGTCTCGGTCGGCGACCAACTGGTGGTCCGCGCTCATCGGAACTTGGCCGTGGTCACCGGTCACGACCACGGTCGTCCGTCGGGCGAGGCCGGGCTCGAGGTGGCGTACGACGTGCGAAAGGATCGATGCGACCTCGTCGATCTCGTGGTCCACGATCTCGGGAAGAGGGCCGCGCACATGCTCGGTGATATCGAGCTCGTCCCAGTAGGCGAACACTAGGGCCGGCGGGTCCGGGCGGGCCAGCAATGCGGTCAGACGGGTCGCAAAGTCGCTGGCGGTGATGTACGTGACGAAGTCGGCTCCGTCGTAGATGAGGCGCGTGAACCCACTTCCTTCGTAGCGTTCTCGCGTGAGCGCTACGCCGGGCGTCCCGCGGCGGAATATGGTCGGGACCCCGCTCACCGAAGCGGGCGACCAGTCCGGCCCGACGAGCGTCTCGGGAGCGGCGACCCCGAGCGGCGACATACGGAGCAGTTCGACCACGGCATCGTGACGAGGAAGGTAGACGCGGTGGCCGACCACTCCGTGCTGACCGGGAGCGGCACCGGAGGACAGGCTCGTTAGGGCGATCGTAGTGGTCGTCGGAAAGACCGAGGTCATCGCCCGGGAACGGTCCGCCCAGCGTGCGGCCGGGCCGTCCGGGAGCCGGATCGCGGAGGACCGAAGCGCAGTCCATCCGAGACCGTCGACGAGGAGGACCACCACCGGTCCATCGGGCCGTCGGCCGTGCCACGGGTCGAGGTCGGTGTCGAGCGGAGGGAGAGGGAGGTCCTGCCCCCTCGAACCCCCAATGACCAACGAGAGGCTCGAGGCAAGGTTCGGCAGCGACCGGCCCTCGTATGCCGGACGTGGGATCCCGAGTCGGGAGCTCGGCACCAGAAGGTGAGCCCCTTCCCCAAGGAGTTCGGCGCTCGGTGGGGTTCCGACGGGTACGGTCACCAGGAACTCTCCGGCGGTGGCGGACGACCGGTGCGGCCTACTTAACGGTCGCTCGTGACGCGCTAGTGGAACGCGTCCAGGAACGCTTGGCGCTGGGTGCGGGGGACGAACCGTTCCGTCCGGACGGATACGGTCCGTATCGGCCGCTGCCTCGACGAGCGCTCGGACTCCCACAATTCTCGAGCGAGACGAACGGCCGCCTCGGTGAGCGGCACGACCCCTTCGCGCGCGGCCCCTAGCGAACGGCTCCGCTGCGAGCGGGAGAAATCCGACCATCGGAAGGCGACGCCCACGGTTCCGTACCGGAGGTTCTCCTGGTCGAGCGATGCGGCGAGGTCGCCCGCGAGCGAGCGGACGGCGGCCTCGATCTCGTCCCATAGGTCGACGTCCCGGGCGAACGTATGGTCGGTCGAGCGGGAGCGGGGCTCGTCCGACTCCTCGGGCTCTTCGCGTGGCTCTCCACGCGCGAGGGCGATCAGGTCGGCGCCGAACGCCCCGAGCGGTCGAGCAAGCTCCGAGGGCTTTCGCGCCGCCAGGTCGCCGATCGTGACGACCCCCCGGCCGTGAAGCAGCTCCTCGGTCTTCGGACCAACTCCAGGGATCGCTCTCACCGGGAGGGGTGAGAGGAAGGCGGCGGCCTCCTCGGGCCGGACCACCCGTATACCGGCCGGCTTCGCGAGGTCCGTGGCGATCTTCGCGATCGTCCGTGAGCGGGCCACCCCGACGGTCGACGGGAGCGCAAGCTCCTCGAGAAGCTCGCGCTGGATCCGGCCCGCGACGCGGCCGGCCTCTTCCGCGTCCACGTTCCTCACGACCACGGCCGCCTCGTCGATGCTGTAGGGAATGACCGTGGGCGAATGGCGTCGGAGGACGGCCCGCACCTCGCGCGAGTTCCGCTCGTACTTGGCAAAGTCGGGACGGATCCACACCGCGTCGGGGCATAGACGGGCCGCGACGCCGACCGGCATCGCGCTTCGCACACCGGACGGACGGGCCTCGTAGCTCGCGGACAGCACGACCCCACGGGTCGGACCGTCCGCCGGCGGTGGACCGACGATCACCGGCCGCCCTCGGAGGTCGGGCCGGTCGCGCAGCTCGCACGAAACGTAGAACGCGTCGAGGTCGACGTAGAGCACCCAATATGGGGTGGGGGGTTCGCGAGGCGGGATCCCCGGGAGCGTGACCCGTCCCGGAGCTCCCGAGGTCGATTCGAGACCGGTCATCCTCTCGCGGCTCGCCGAAATGTCCAGGGGCGGGCTAGCTCATCTAGGCCACGGGGAGGTCGTGGCACGGGCGAGGAGAGCCTACGGCCCGCCGAAATCGACCGCCTTCGCGTCGACGGAGATACCGTTCGGGCCGATGGTGTACGGTTGGACCGTCCGGACGTGGGCCGTGCGTCGCATCTTGAGGACCCGCAGCGAGAGCCCCACTCGGTGGCCATCCGGGCCGGTACGGTACCCGAGCAGGATCACCCCGTCGGCGACGTACTCGCTGAGACCGTCCCGGCTCACCTCGGGATGGAGGGGGTCCGCCTCCGCGGTGAGCACGGTGGTCGCGCCGGACTCGCGGCACGCCGCGGCGAGAGCGAACAGGGTCGCACGCCGCCCGGATTCGTCGTCGCTCAGCATGTTGAGGAGAGAGACCGAATCGACGACGATCCGTTTCGCCCCGAGGCTGGTAAGCTCCTTGCCGAGCTCCCCCTGGATGCGGTGGAGGCTCTGGCGGGTCTCCTTCGGGTCGATCCGGAGCACTTTCAGAGTCCCCCCGGAGATCGCGGCGTCGACCGGCCAGTGGAACTGACGAGCGCTTTCGAGGAGAGGGGCGACGTCCTCCTCGAGCGAGAGGAACACTCCTTTCTCGCCGGCGGCCACCCCCGCGACCAGGAACTGCAGGCCGAGGCAGGTCTTGCCGGTGCCGGGGAGCCCTGTGACGAGGACCACGTGACCCGCGGGGAACCCCCCGCCGACCATCTCGTCCAGGCCGCTGATCCCGCTCGGGACCCGGGGTCGGGACTTTTCAGACGCGCTCATATTGTGTGGTCACCAGCCCGCTCGCCGAATTCACACGGATCATGAAGCGTCCCTGATACTCCGCTGGGAGCCGGGCGAGGATCGGCATGAACTTGTCGATGACCATCGCCCGCTGACGGTGCGACTGACTCGGGCTCGCGACCCAGTTGAAATGAAGGACCCCGTCGACCGAATCGATCACCGCCTGCTCGACCGCGGGCGCCGCGACCCCTTTCGACAGCAGAAGGTAGACCACTCCGTCCCACTCCTTCGCCCGGCGACGGAGCCCCTTCAGGAGTGTAACGATGTCCGATGCCTCGATGCCGCGTCGTACGAGAAGGTCGGTGAGCGAGTCGACGATCACGAGGTTCCGCTGGCCGTCCTGGTCGACCGCGTCGGCGAGCGTCCGAAGCGGCCCGCCGTCGTCCGGAGCGGCGCTCACCGGGGCTCCCGAGAGTAGCGGGCTCGACAACGACGCCCAGGAGGATGGGACGACCGTGTCCTGGAAGTACGCGGGCGATAGGTCGTGGAAGTTGATGTGGCGGGAGAGGACCTCGGCGTAGGACGAATCGAACGCGCCGTGCAGCTCGGCCATGACCTGCTCGCGCGAGCGGCTTGTGCTGACGTAGGCGACGCCGCGGGGGTAAACGAACGGGCCCTTCGCATTGCCGAGGAAGAACTGGTGCAGCGCGGGGTCGTCGTAGTGGAGCATCAAGTGGACCGCGGAAGTGAGCGCGAACTCCTGGTGGCCGGCGCCCGCCTCACCGAACAGCAGTATCACCGAACCCGCCGGGAGTCCCCCGGTCAGGTAGTCGAAGTCCGGGACGCCGGTCGGCACTCTCGTCGTTCCTTCGGGCAGGTCCGGTAGCGCCGCGGGGCCGGGCGTTCGCAGAGGCACGAGGAACGGTCGTGGGGAGTCTGACGGCATACTGACTCTTGTCGGCGGTCGAACCCGGGGGTCGACTATTAGTAGGCTCGTTTGGAGGAGCGATAGCCCCCTCAACCGGACCCGGTCTTCAGGAACTCGCGCATGAGGACCGTCGCGTACGCTCCCTTCGGCAAGGCGAACCGGAACGAAACGGCCGCACCCTCCGCGGCCAGCCCGAGCGGCGGCACCGGCAGGGTCGCGGGACGCCAGGCGCCCTTGCTCGCGACCTCGGGAAGCGACGGCATACGGAACTGCGCCGGGTCCACCCGTTCCTCCTGCAACACCGCCGCCAGGATCTCGCCGACCGGACCGGTCGGGATCGGCGTCTCGTAGCCCACGAGCGGTCCGGCGAGAAGAGCTCCCTGACGACGCAGCAGGTCGGTGCACTCAGCGAGGTTGTCGCCCTCGACGGGGATGCCCTCCTGGCTCCGGACCGTGCCGTCGCGGCCGAGCCGGAGCAAACGGTCCCCGGGGACGGGGCGGTCGAATGGGAGGCCCGAAGCATGCCGTCGGCTCATCCACCGATTGAACAGGAGGGCCTGGTACGCGTGGACGAAAAGGAGCCTCAGATCGCGAGAGAGCCCACGGAGCGCCCGCTCGGGAGGGTCGCCGCGCGCGAGTCGCTCGAGCAAGGAGCGTTCGAAGCGGTAGTGGGCGGGGAACTCACGCAAAGCCTGGACCGCGTCATGGGTATCGGCATAGTTCTTCCGGGCGTCGTCCCCCATTCCGTCCGGGGTCCCGGGCGGGCGGGCCACGAGGTACGTCTCCACGGCGGCCCCCGCGTCGCCGTGCACCAGATGGCGGCCGACGTCGTGGGTCACCGGTCGGACCTCGCCGAACCTCTGAGGACCGAAGAAGTTCGGCCAGTAGCCGACCGCCCGCAGCTCGCTCTCGGTCGCGCGGAAGGCGTTGAGCGCGTCGGTGACGGGGACGGTGAGCCCGTCGACCCGGATCGCGAAGGCGTTCCCGTAGTGATGACCGAGGACGAGCCCGTCGCG
>DATJVA010000076.1:0-4100 GCA_035502015.1 Thermoplasmata archaeon
GCGCTTCAAATCCCTCTGCTTCACGGCCTCGGATACGGTGGGGGGACACCTTGGGCGTGGGTCGCCCTTGCCGGCGGAAGCACCCTTGCGGGGAACCTGACGCTCCTCGGCGCGGCGAGCAACCTCATCGTGGTCGAGCAGGCGGAGCGCGCGGGGGTCCGGATCGGGCTTCGCGCGTTCGTCCGGGTAGGTTTACCACTCACCGCGATCACGGTCGCGGTGCTCTTCCTCTTCCTGTGGGCAGGGCTATGACCGACGACGCTCTCGGCGGCCTCCACGCGCAATCCGGCGTCAACGCTTAAGTATCGTCCGGCCGCGCCTCGCGAACAGGTCGACGTTCGAGGTTCTGGGAGGGGGGCGTCGGATGTTCTCGTTCATCGGGTCGGTCAGCGATGTCGTAGTGACCGTCCTGCGGACGGTCGGGCTCCCGGGCCTTCTCGCCCTGATGGCCGTCGAGAGCTTCGGGATCCCTCCCCTCCCGAGCGAGGTGATACTCCCGTTCACCGGGTTCCTGGTCGCCGATGGGACGTTCACGTTCGCGGGGGCCACCGCGGTCGCGGTGCTCGGGGGTCTCATCGGCGCCCTCGCGGCGTACGCGGTCGGCCGCTGGTGGCGGCACCGGATCACCGGTCTCGGTATCGGCCGGCTCCGTCTCGAGGCCCGCCACCTCGAGCGCGTCGACCGGTACTTCGCGCGCCACGGAGAGGCGACGGTGGGGCTCGCCCGTCTCGTGCCGGTGATCCGCGGCTACGTCTCGTACCCAGCCGGCACGGCGAAGATGGAGCCTGTGCGGTTCTCGGTATACACGGTCCTCGGGATGATCCCGTTCACCGTCGCGCTGATCTACGCCGGCACCGTGCTTCGGTCCAACTGGACGCTCGTCTCGACCGACTTGGCCTATCTGAACTACCCGATCGTGGCCCTGGTCGCATTCGTGATCGTCTTCCTTGGATTGCAGGTCGCGGGAGTCCTCGCCCCCGGATGGCCCCCCCGGAGGGCCCGGCCCCCGAACCCGCCCGCAGGACCATAGATCGGTACGGGCGCGTCGCCGGCCCTGTGTGGGCACCGACCCGCCGATGGACCGGTCGACCACGTCGGTATCCGGTTCAAGGACCCCGTGGCGCCGGGGGAAAGCGGGGGGCCGCAGCAGGAGGTTGAACGAGAGCACCGAGCGGAAACACGCGCGGCCCAAGGCCGGCGATGGCGAAGATCGAGCCCGCGCCAAGGCCCACGCAGACAAGCCCCTGTCCGTCCATGAACGCGAGGACGGCCGCTAAGAACACACCGGCGGCGCAGATCATGCCCGCCGGCGCGAGCGGTCGGAAGAGCACTGGGGCCGCCACCAAGATCCCGAGCGCGATCAACCCGAGGGCGAGGGGTTCGGGGATCAGCGGTGTGGTCGATATGCAGGGGGGTCCGTAGCCCGCAGGGCCATTGCAGACCATGCCCGCCGAGAGCATCTCCGGCAGCCAGTACGCGGTGCCTCCCGTGAACGCGATGAGCGCCCCGCCCACCGTGACCAGGTTGTACGGCTCCCCTGAGGGGAGTCGACCCATCTCCTGGAGGCGAATCGGCTCGAGGAAGCCGGCCAAAGCGCCTAGGGCCACCATCGCGGCCGCGCCAGCGGTAGGGCTCCACACCGACGAGTTCGGGGCCAGGCCCGGAAACGCGAGGCCATACGGAAACAGGAACACGCCGACCGCGAGGACCGCCGCGGAGATCGAGGCGACCCGGGGGAGCGACCCGAGAACGACGGACGCCGCTAGCCCGACCGCGGCGAGCGTCAAGGCCACAAGGAAGAGGAGGACGCCTTCCATCCCGAGCGGGCACGACGGGTACACTCCCGGGGTCGATAGACCGGTGCACTGCACGGCCACCGCTCGCCAGAGCCCGAAGACACCGGCGCTCGCGGCTCCCGCGCCGATGATCGCCAGCAAACGGAGCCCTTCGACCCGCCATGGGGGGCGCGAGTCGGCCGTAGGTGCGGCAGAGTTCATGGGCGCCTCTGCGAGGTCTCGATAGCCGGTATCCGCCATCCCTGGGTTAATCGTTGCCTCGATACGCAGAACGAGCGTCCCGCCCTGCTCTTGCGGGTGAGGGCGCTTCCTCCCGAAGACGGTCGGAGCGGTGAACGGTGGGGGTGTCGCTCCATCGGCTGTTTTCGAGCAACGCTAAAGACCTCGAATCGCCCGGACGACGGGCGAAGGCGCCGACACGCACACCATCGTCTGCCCGCGGGCAAAGGCGATTATTCGGAGGTCGTCGCCATGTCGCGCGGCAGGCGTTCTGCTCCTTCTGGTGCTCGTTGCCTCCGCCGTAGTCAGTCTTCCCGCGAGCGCCACTTCCGTGCGTGGCCCCTCCGCAGCTCCGCTGGGCACCGGGCTCTCGGACAACTTCACTCAAGACAGCTCGCTGAACGCCGGCCTTTGGCAGGTGAACGGACCCGCCGGGTCGGCCTTTGGCGCGGTCAACTGCCCCTCCTGCACAACGGTCACGATCGCCCCGAGCTTCTCCTCGATGGGGATGGAGGTCGCGCAGGCGAACGCGAGCAACGAGGTCGGCACCATCCAGAGCGTCCTGTCGTTCGCTCCGCCGTTGACGGCGACCGCCCGGGTCGAGGGCGCCGTCTCGAACGGCCACCCCTTCGTCTTCGCCATCGTTTCGTCCGACGCGACATCGGGCGTTCAGATCACCGGCAATCTCAACCCGAACGACTGCAGCAACGAGACCAACTGCGGGAGTCCGACCACCTGTGGCAACCCGGCCAACCCATCGATCCCGGCGAACCAGTGCTACTACGGCATCTATGCCCGGGTCGGCTCCGGTGGCGGAAGTTGGCCGAAGTCGCCGTACCTGGACCTGACGCCCAGCATCGGAGTGGTCTACACGCTGCAGATCGCGGTGGACGCGTCGGGGAACGCGCAATTCAACGTCAGCGCGGCAGGACTGGTCCTGGGACAGTCGACGTTGCACGTCGGAACCGGCCCGTTCTACATCGTTGTGGCCCAGTCCGAGGGAGCGCCCGTTCCCGGTCCCGGGCCCAACCAGGCCTACTGGCTGTCCGTCTCTCTGACGCCGACCGCGAAGCTGACCGGCCCTCCGCCCTCCGGGTCTTCCTCCGGTCTTTCGTCGCTCGAGTGGTCGATCCTGATCCTCGTGGTGATCGCTCTCCTGGTCGCGGTCGTCCTCCTCGCGTACCGGCGCCGACGCGGATTCACCGTCACGGTGCTGGACTCAGGAACGCACTCGCCGGTCCCGGGGGCCGGTGTTTCGGCCGACGGTCCCGAGAACCTGTCCGGTAGTACGGGGAGGGACGGAAGGGTCGCCTTTGGCGGCGTGAAAGGGGGCGATTACTCCGTCAGGGCCAACGCGGTAGGATTCGCTCCTTCCGTGCCAGCCACCGTGGCGGTGAAGAAGGCTACCCAGCACACCGTGAGGTTGGACCGGGCGGTGCCGCCCGGCGCCCCCCCAGCGGTCGGCGGTGGTGGTCCCGCCGACGGGTCGAACGTCTCGCCCCCGGCGCCTACAGCGGTGGTGGTCTCGCCGACCCCATCGGCCCCCGCTGCGACGCCGACGGGGCCCGCGCCATCCGCTCCTCTCCCGCCGGGAATCGAGGGGACGGAGGGCTGGGGCGGAGAGAGGATCCGCGAGATCGTTCGGACGTTCCAAGCGAAAGGAGCCATCAGTCCACAGACGGCCCTCACCGCAGAGGAGCTCGGCTTGTCCCGCATCTTCGTGCGGATCATGAAGCGACGAAGAGGAAGGACGCGAGTCTTCGTCGAAGTGAATGGCCGATACTATCTCGACGAGAAAGCCCTCCAAGAGATGAAGTAGGGCGTCCGGACCGGTGACGGGAACTGCCCCTCGCTTAAGCCCCCACGGGGTCGGAGTTCGGGAGTCGACCCGGTTGGGCACGAGGAGCGCGCGAAGGGAGACCAACATCTTGCTTGACGCCCCTGCCCGCTCTTGAGTCGGATTCCGACAGCCGGTATAGGACCGGTGAACGCGACGGCTTATCGGGAGGCGGGCGTACAGCGTTCCGAATGGCCGCGTCCCTAGATCCACCCTCGTTGCTCGGGGTCACGATCCGACGGTCCTTC
>DATJVA010000077.1:0-2215 GCA_035502015.1 Thermoplasmata archaeon
GACGCAATCGGGTCTGAATACCGGTTCGCCCTCCTCGTAGACGCTGGCCTGCCGCTCTCCGTCTCGGAGGCCGAACGAATGGACCAGCACCGATTCGGAGGAGCGCTCAAGGACGCCGCCGAACGCGCCTTGTTCTCGAAACGGGGCACTAAGGACCTCGGGCACCGGAACTACCTGTCTCGGTCGGCGTTGAATCTAACGGGCAACTCTTTCCCGTTCTCGGCGCGGCCGGTACGCGTACGGTTCCTGGCGCCCCGGTTCGACGAAAGCCGGGCCCAGCTCCGGCACCGGCCCGAGGAGCGGCAGAAGCTCGACTCACTGCTCGGCCGCCTCAAGCCGATCGGGTTTGGGCTCGCGACCTTCATCCTCGGTAGGTACCCGACGCGCGATCTCCTGATCGCGGAGGTCGCCCGCGTTCGCGAAGAGCTCGAAGCCGCGGCCCCGGGTTACGACTGGCGAGATGCCCGTCGGAGTCAGGCGTGGGCCATCGTTCTGATCGGGACCCGGATGTGGGGGGCCTACGCGACGTCCCTCGGCGCGACGTGGCCGTTCGACGGGCTACTGCAAGCCGAGGCGTTCGTCCGGAGGGTGGTCGACACCGTCGACCGGGCCACGTTCGAGTCCGAGTCGCGGCCGGTCGACCGGTTCCGAAACTGGCTCGGGATTTGGCGCTCGACCAACATCGCTAGCACCCGGCAGATCACCTTCGAGGGTGGGGCCGGGGAGCGCGAACGGACGACCTATGTCTCAGAGGCGAAAGGCGAAGGCGTCGAGTTCGAGGACGGCGTTCTGACGGTCGGCGAGGCGAGGATCTCCGGGACGTACGTCGGCCAGGGGATGTTGGACCTCTACAACCAGAATCAGGCCCCTGAACACCGGATCGAGGGGCTGAACGAGCTCGCGCGGCAGGCGGCCGACAGCGCGAGGATTCCGCGCGACGCGGTCCTGGACCTCGCGGGGGACGCGCGAAGCCACTCCTTCTCGCGCGGTCGGAAGCGCCGCGCCGCGTTTGTCCCTGAGAGCCCGGAGTCATAGCATGTCCGTTCTATCACCTGTTTCTGTTCTCGGGGACGGTTTACCGACAGCCAATCACCAGAACGGAGGACCGTTCTCGTCCGTTCCCGGCCGTTCTGTAACCCTCACCACTACACCTTCCAGACCGGAAACACCGTTCTCAGAACGCTCGACCGTCCCCTGTTCCTCTGACGTGAAATCAGGCCCGAGAACGGTAGAACGGTGTTTTCGCGCACCCCCTATGGCCGAAAGCCCGGTTTCGGGCCGAATCCCCCTCCCGGGTCTCAAGGCCGGTGGGGCCGGTCGCCCGCCGCCCTTCGGGCGCATGCATCAAGCCGATCGTGGCCCCGCAGCAGCACGTCGGCTGTCCTTCCACGGTCGGCCCGGCTACAGGCAGTGCTCCTCGTCGCCCCCCGGAGGGCCTCGATGACCCGGCAGGACGGCCTGCCGATTCCGTGCGCGGTGGTGAGTCGAGCCGACGCCCTCGAGGTCGCGGGGCACAGTTGGTCGTTCATCTCCATCGTCGTCGGTGTGCGCGCCGAGCGCATTCGTCGCGCCGTGCTTCTCGCGAGGTGCCGCACCCATCGGGGTCTCCCGGAGCCGCCGAAGGGATTGCCATGACCGATATCGGACGTCCGGTGCGGTGGACGAGCGAGCTGCTGGCTCGCGCGCAGAACCTGCGTGACGGTCCCGACGGCCCGGCGTGGGCGATGGTGGCGAAGGCTATCGGCGTGGACCCGCGCGAGGCCGACCATCTCCGCCGAGCGGTCGGACGGAACCGCGGCGAAACCCTCCAAGGGCTCGGCGAAACGCCAGGGACGCAATCGGGAGCTGAGGGCGCCCGAGTAGCGATGGGAGCGATCCCGGAGGGCGCTCTGCTTGATCCGCCCGTCGACCCCCTGGTCGGCGACCTCGCTGAGCGGGTGCGGACACTCGAGATCCGGGAGGAACTACGAGCCCGACTTCATGCAATTTCCCCGTCCGCATTTTCCGACCTTCCTGGCTACGCGGTGGCTCGTGAGTACTCGAGCGACGACGAGCCCACTGAGAGCGAACCCGGCGGCCCGGCTGAACCTACGAGCCATGCCCACCAACAGGACGCGGGGTAGCCCCCCGCAGGGAGCGCGAACTTGACGAGCCCGATCCCCGTCGGACGGAGCGAGGCTGCGGCGAATGTCCACGTGAAGCTCGAGACCACGGC
>DATJVA010000078.1:0-2166 GCA_035502015.1 Thermoplasmata archaeon
CATCACCTCCTGAGTCAGCACGATGTTCGCAATGGGGGCCGAGAGAAGGAGGATGACGAGGCCCAGTAGGGCGAGGAAGCGAATCCGCTTGATCCCGAGCCAGATCGGGACCGCCAGCCCCACGAGGAGCATGATGGGGATGGCGATCAGCGCGTAGAGGTAGGCGTAGGTGAATGCCGTGATCAGGACCGCGAAGGCGATGAGAAGGGCGCGGCCGATCGGCCGCTGAACGAACGCTTTCAGCACCCCGGTGGACTGCACGGGAGACCGAGAGACCTGCCTCTCCTTATTAGGTAATGGCCGGTCCTCCGGTGGTGACCGACTTGCCCGCGGTTCCGGCCGCGCTCATCGTGCTCGACGGGCTCGGGGACCGCCCCCACCCGGACACGGGGAACCGCAGCCCCGTCGAGGCCGCCGCGACCCCGAACCTCGACCGCCTGGCGCGGCAGGGACAGCTCGGGCAGGTCGTAGTCGTCGGCCCCGGCGTCGCGCCGGAGTCCGATGCCGGGGTCTTCGCCCTGCTCGGCTACGACCCCGTCCACGACTCGCCCGGGCGCGGGGTACTGGAGGCCCTGGGGGTGGATGTCCCGCTCGCTCCCGGTGACGTTGCTTTGCGGCTGAACTTCGCCACCTGCGACGGCGACGGAGCGATCCTGGACGCACGAGTCGGCCGCTCCCTTTCGACGCACGAGGCCCAAGAGCTCGCGCTCGGTCTGACGCAGGCGGACCTGCTGGGACCCGAGAGGATCCGGGCGGAGGTGCGCGCGACGGTCGGCCATCGCGGCATCCTCTGGCTGCATCCGACCGAAGGCGACCCGCTCTCCCCGAACGTTTCGAACGCCGACCCGTTCTACGAGAAGGTCGGCGGCATGGGGCAGGCTCGGCGGCCCGAGCACCCGCGCCTCCTCCCGGTCGAGCCGCTCGACCCCTCGCCGAACGCGGCGCGGACCGCGAGCGCCCTCAACGGGTTCCTCCAGCGCGCCGGTCCGCTCCTCGCCGGCCACCTGGTGAACGCCCGTCGCGCCCTCGCGGGGAAGAAGATCGCGAACGGCCTCCTCGTACGGAACGCTGGGTCCCTCCCGGCGACCGCGCTCCCGTCGTTCGAGCAGCGGTACGGGCGCAAGGGCGCCTCCCTCACCGAGATGCCCGTCGAGCGGGGGATCGCCCGCGTCCTGGGCCTGGAGGACCGGTTTGTGGGTCCGATGGGCCCGGACCGCGACGCCGGGTACCGGGAGCGGGCCCGGATCGCACGCGAACTCCTCGAAGGCTTCCCGTTTGTCTACGTCCACCTGAAGGGACCGGACGAGCCAGGCCACGACGGGAACGCTCGGGCGAAGCAGCAGATCATCGAGGAGATCGACCGATTCTTCTTCGGCCCGTTCCTCGAGGGCCTCGACCTAACGCGGGTGCGCGTCGGCGTCACCGCCGACCACGCGACCCCCGCGATCCACAAGGGCCACACCGACGACCCGGTCCCCTTTCTCCTGGTGGGCGCCGGAGTGCCCCCTTCCTCCCGCGAGGTGGTCTTCGGCGAGCCGGCCGCGGCGAACGGGGCGCTGGGTACGCTCCGGGGCTCGGACGTCCTTCCCAGGCTGCTCGGCCCGTCCGCGAACCCACCCGCATGAAGAGCCGGTCCCTGCGGGTTCCGCGCTCCGAGGGGGAGCGAGCCCGTCGGCGCCTCCGGGAGGCTAACGCCCTCCGTGGCGACCTCAAGATCCATGAGGAGGGCGGCTGGCTCTTCCTGCCCCTCGTCGCGGACGCGGAGGTGAGCCCCGAGGCCGGGGCCGTGGCCGAGCACGACTTCGAGCCCGCCACGGACCGGGGACCGAATGATTACCGGGAGCTGCTCACGTCGTGGCCGGCGGAGGAGCGGGAGGAGCTCCCCCGGTCCTACGACGTGGTGGGCGACATCGTGCTCATCCGGCTCCCCCCGGTGCTGGCGTCTCGGGCTCCGGAAGTGGGCGCGGCGCTCCTCCGCTTCGTTCCGGGATCGCGGCTCGTCGGTGCCGATTACGGCGTACACGGACCGGAACGACGGAGGGAGGTCCAGCGACTGGCCGGATCCGGACCCTGGCGGACGCGGCACCGGGAGAACGGGCTCGACTTCGAGGTCGACCTCGCCCGGGCCTACTTCTACCCTCGGCTTGCTCGGGAGCACGCCCGCGT
>DATJVA010000079.1:0-4411 GCA_035502015.1 Thermoplasmata archaeon
CCTCCGATCGCTCCAGGAGAAGCACACGCTGCACGAGATGATCGCCGAAGGCGACTGGGTCGTCGTACGCACGACGTGCTCGGGCGTTCACGCCTCGAAGCCCGAGTTTCCGGTGAACGAGGGGATCTTCTCCGGGCTCGAACCCACCGGACGGAGCTACACGGTCCAGCACATCCATCTCTTCCGGGTCCAGAATGGACAGCTCTGCGAGCACTGGGCCAATCGGGACGATCTGGGAGCGGCGAGGCAGATCGGGCTGGAGCTCCGTCCCACGGAGCGATGAGCGCTTCCGGGACGTCCGTCGTTCGGACGGAGATCGTCCACCGACTCCGTATGCTGGCCCGGACGGGAGCGCTCCTTGTTCCGGAGGGGGATTTCTTCGGCGGTCGGATGCCGAGCCGGCGTCGCTCGCGTTCCCCGCGCACGGACTGACCGGCCCTCGCGCCCGGTCCGAAGCATGGGAGACCAGGCGCCCCCGGGGGAGGGGAGGCTCTCCGCCGTCCACGCGGAGCGATGGTTCGACTGTCCCTGCGCCCGGCTTTGGTCCTTGTGGACCACGAAGAACGGCCTCGAGTCTTGGTGGGCACCCGAAGGCTTCTCGATGGAGGTGATCGCCCTCCAACCGCGTCCCGGCGGGAGGGTGGAGTTCCGGTACGAGGAGGCTGCGGTCGCCGAGAACCCATCGAGTCGAGACGCGCTGTGGGCCGTCGGCGTCCGGACCGAGTGGTTCGCCCGCGGCCTCTTTCTCGAGGTGGATCGACCGCGGAGACTCGTGTTCCGTCAGGCCCTGGAGTTCGACCCACGGTCGACGCCGCAGGCGTACCGAATGACCGCGACCTTCGCCCCCGATCGCACGGGGTGCCGGGTCCGATCGACCGCGGCGGCGACCCCCTCGAAGCACTGGACCCTCCTGGGGAGGACCAACCTCGTGGGCCAGTTGGAGCGGTTGGCCGAGAGATGCTACACCTAGGCCCCGGGGAGGCGTCGCGTCCGGAGCCGCCCCGGAGCCGTTTCACGCCGAAGTTCGGGGAGGAGTTAGGCGCCGCCCCGCCCGCGCATCCCGGCTCGTGGGCCGTACGACCGCGGTCCCCCGGTTCCCCTCGAGCGCCGTAGGTCGATGGGGCTATCCGTTGGGGGCCGGTCGGCGCCCGCGTCCATGGGTGCGCTCGACGGAAAGGTGGCTCTCGTGACGGGAGGCACCTCGGGGATCGGCCGGGCGATCGCCACCGGGCTCGCCCGGGAGGGCGCGACCGTCGTGCTCCTTGCGCGAGACGCCGCACGCGGGGAGGGGACGGCGGCGGGGATCCGCGCGACGGTCCCGAGAGCACGCATCGAGGTCATTGTCGCGGACCTCGCGTCGCAGGCGTCCATTCGCGCCGCGGTCGCGGCGTTCACGGCGAGACACCCCCGGCTCAACCTCCTGGTCGGCTCCGCCGGCGTCTTCCACAAGACTCGGTCCGAGACCGTGGATGGCATCGAGTCGACGTTCGCCGTGAACTACCTATCGCACTTCCTGCTCGCCAACCTCCTCGAGGAACCACTGAAGCAGGGGGCTCCCGCCCGGGTGATCCTCGTCGCCTCCCGCTATGGAGGGACGCGGATCGACTTCGACGATCTGATGGTCGAGCGACGGAAGTTCACGATCATGAACTCCGTACCCCCGACCAAGCTCGCCGAGGTGCTCCTCGCCCAGGAGCTGGCGGAACGGTGGGGTCCCTTCGGCATCACGGTGAACGCGATCCATCCGGGACTCGTGGCCCGGACGCATCTCCTCCTCGAGGTCGGCGGGATGTGGAGGTGGCTGACCAATACCTTCGGCGGCACACCGGAGAAGGGAGCGGACAGCGCGCTCTGGCTCGCGTGCGCCCCGGAAGCCGCCCAGGTGACCGGCCAGCTGATCGCGAAGCGGAAGAGGATCCCGACCCCGGGGCAGGGCTCCGACCGGAGCGCAAGGCAGCGGCTCTGGGAGGAGAGCATTCGCCTGACGACGCAGGAGCGACCGCGAGATCCGGCGGGCGCGTCGCGGGAGAGCCTCGGAGGCAACCGCGCCGAAAGCGGGGTCTCCCCGTCGTAGCGCCCCCGCTCCCGGGCCCCAGGCGGCCCAGCCGGCCCGCCGTGCCGAGGGACGGTCCCGGTTCCCGCGCTCGGGTCCCCTCGCGGAGCGGCCCGCTCGAGTCGGCTATGCCGACCGCTTGCCCTTGAACTTCCGGACGACGACGTTCTCGAGGGCCTCGGGGGCCTGCTCGAACAGCTGCGTCGCGACCCCGGAGCGGTCGGTGAACTTCATGAGCTCGCCCATCGCCTCGTCGACCGACGGATCGCTGAGCTCCCTCCAGGCGTCCAGGTCCTCGAAGCTCGAGTACTCCACCAGGGTGATGCCGCTGCACGGCGCGAGACCGAACGCCGCGAGGTAGGTTCCCCGGTACGTGGCCCCCACCCGAGCCATCGCCTTGCGCATCGGTTCCTCGTTCTTCTTGAGCCACGCGGCGTACTCGGCCCTCTTCCCGTCCTTCAGGTTGAAGCTGTAGATCGCTAGGATTCCCGACATTCCCGATGCCCCGCCCCGGAGCGAACGCGGATTCGCACATAGCGCTTTGCGGAACGACGGGCAGATCCGTCGACCGGGGGGCGTCCGGCGCCGCTCAGGTCGGGTTCCCGAGGGCGTCGAGCCAGGTCCATCGCGGGCGCCCCATCCGTTTGGACGAGGTAGGGGCCGCCCGTCTGGCAGCCCGCGCTGGACGCCGAGAGGGGGTCCCGCTCAGCCGGCGGGCGTCGCCGTCGGCACGGAGGACGGCGATCCGCGTCCGGCGGGTTGACGATCCTTCACGATCACCTGGAAGGTCCTAGGGCGTCGCGTGAACGTGCCGTACCACGGACCGATCGAATCGGCGAGCGCGCCGACGATCCCGTTGGCGATCACGCGGACCATCGGCACCCGCCGCTTCGGCAGGTAGGGGCGGTGGACGACGTAGCCCTGGTAGTAGCCGGCGATCATGGTACACCAGACGAATCCGGTCAGGAAGCCGGTGAGCGGGAAGATCGAGGTGAATCCGAAGACCCAGCTCGAGACCATCGCGGTGACGGAGAAGAGAGCGGCCATCCAGACGACCATCCCGTAGGACATGACCACCCGGCGGAGGAGCGGGAACGGCTGTCGGAGCACGGCCCGCCACCACCCCTGGAACCACCGCCGGCGCTGTTTGAGCTGGTCGCGAACGGAGAACGCCGCCTGCTCGTGGGCGAACCCCTTGAGAAGGTGGAAGACGGGACCGTGCTCGGCGCGCACCCGGGTCTCGAAGATGAGGTCCTCCGAGTTCATGTCCGGCCCCACGTCCCAGCCGGTCGCATCCTCGAGGTCCCCCCGCGCGATGTAGTGCGACCCGTGGAACCCGGAGAACATGTTGTGGCGCGAGGTGATCGTGAAGATCGTCCGGATGTCGTCCTTGGTCCGGGCGAACTCCTGGATCTGGGACGGGCGGAAGTCCTCGGCGTGCTGGCTGTAGAGGATCATCCCGCAGCCGACGGCGGGACGGTCCCGGTGCTGCCGGACGAACTCGTCGATCCCGAGGACGGTGTCCTCGCCGATCGCGGTCTCGTCGTCGTGGTGGTAGATCCAAAGGCGGTCGAGGGGGAGCCCGAGCTCCCGGCGGCGCTCCGTCGCGTACTGGAGGGCGCGGCCCTTCCGCGTGGTCCCCCGCGCCGTGCGGTACTCGACCGGGACCACGACGATCTCGACCCCTTCGGGGCGCAGCACGTCGATCCGCTCGCGGTTCGGACCGTATCCCCACCCTTCCACGACGAGACAGACCCGCGGATCGTACCCCATTGCCGGGTGACGACGGGTCCAGTACAGCGCCGAGCGGGCCGTGTTGAGGACCGTTTCGACGTTGACCCCGGTGCTGGTGATCTGGAACAGGACGACGGGACGGGGTCCCACGGTCGGCCGGACGGCGGGACGGATCGTGAACCGTTCGACGGAGAACCACCCGAGGTAGACCGCCGACGCGAGCACCAGGAGCGGGACCGGGAGCAGCCAGGCGATGGTGAGCCACTGGAGGTCCTTCCCCACCGAAGTCGACGGAACGCGGACCCCGACGAAGAGGAGTCCGCCGCCCACGACCATCACGACGAGGGCCACCACGAAGGCGAGCCGGATCGCGGCCAGCCGGCGGATCGCCTCGTGGTACCGCGCGAGGGAGTAGTCCTCGAACCGGCCCGAGGCGTGGACGGGCGGCGACCGCTCCTCCCCCGACCGGACCGCGGGGCCCGGCTCGGGAGCTCGTCCTCCGGCGACGGAGGAGGACGGAGGGGCCGGACACGCATTTATGCGCATTCAGGGGCATGCTTGGTACGGTCCCATACTTAAACTCGGCGTAAGTCGCGGCGGGGCGGGGCCCGAGTTATACGGCGG
>DATJVA010000080.1:0-7838 GCA_035502015.1 Thermoplasmata archaeon
CGGGGTCACCCCGGCGGAGATCGTCGTTCCGAACGCCTTCATCTGCACCGTGTGGACGGTGCCCTGATGGCCCGTGATCCCCTGGACGACGACGCGGGTGTCCCGGTCGATGAGGACGCTCATGCGCGCCCCCGGGCCGCGTCCACGGCCGCCTTGGCGGATTCGCGAAGGTCGGAGAGCGCCGTGACCCCCGCCGAGCGAAGGATCTCCACTCCCTCCGCCTCGTTGTTGCCTCGGATCCGAGCCACGAGCGGGAACCGCTCGTTGGCCGGTACCTGGTGCATCGCCTCGACCAAGCCCTTCGCCACGGTGTCGCAGCGGGTGATCCCGCCGAAGATGTTCAGGAAGACCGCGGTCGGTTTCGCTCGGGCCATGAGGAGGAACGCCTCGGTGACCTTCTTCGGGTCATCCGTGCCGCCCAGGTCGAGGAAGACCCCCGGCTCGCCGCCGAGCTCCTTGAGGACGTCCAGGGTCGCCATCGTGAGGCCGGCGCCGTTCGCGATCACCCCGATGTTGCCGTCGAGCTGGACGAACGCGATCTCCTTCTCTCGCGCGATCTCCTCGAGTTCGGTCCGGTCGTCCCGGACCTCGGCGTACTCGGGATGGCGGAACGCGGCATCGTCCTCGATGATCACCTTCGCGTCGAGCGCGACCAGCCCATCCCCCACGACGGCGAGGGGGTTGATCTCCACGAGCTCGGCGTCCTCTTGCTGGAACACCTTCCAGATCGAGTCGAGCACGCGTTCGAGCGAGCGCGCCGGCGCGCCCGTGAGGCCAAGGGCCTTCGCGGCCCGGCGCTTCTCGTACCCCGTCAGTCCGGGAAACGGGTCGACGGTCTGACGGTCGATGTCGCTGTCCGCGACCGACTCGATCTCGACTCCCCCGCGGGCGCTCGCCATCAGGAGCGGCAAACGCTGAGACCGGTCGAGCGCCATCGCGACGTAGAGCTCTCGGCCGATCGGGAGCTTCTCTTCGAGAAGGACCTCCCGGACCTTCTCACCCTTGAACTCGAGGGCGAGGATCGCGCTCGCGGCCTCCCGAGCCTCTTCGGGCGTGTTCGCGAACCGCACCGCTCCTCCCTTGCCACGTCCCCCCGCGAGGACCTGGGCCTTGACGACGCACGGGAGAGGGACCTTGCCACCGCGCACGAACGCCTCGGCCTCCGCCGGGGTCCGGGCCACCTCACCGCGCGGCAGTGGGACCCCGTACTTTCGGAAAACGACCTTCCCTTGCCATTCGGCAAGCTTGACCATGGTGATCCTCGGCGCGCCCATGGGGACGGTCTATTAAGGGCGGCGGTGGGCGCGGGCGTCCGACGCCTGCACCTAGCGCTCAGTGTCGCCGGGGCCCGCGCCGCGGGCGGTGTTGAATCCGATGCACCGGCCCTCCGGGCTCTGACAGCGACGTCGACAGGTTCGAAAGCTCTCGACCGACGTCGTCAAGGAGCTTCGCCGCGAACTCGCTCTTCGGCCCCCGGATCCAGTGGCGTCCTCCCGAAGGGGGCAGAACCAGCGCGTTCGTCTCCGGCGCACCCATCGTCGTGACGTCGTTCGCGACCACCCAGTCGGCCCCCGACTCTTGCGCCAGGCGCCGCCCCAGTTCCTCCAGTTGTGCCGGAGTGCGCCCGGGCTCAAGCTTGAAGGCGATCAACCGAGCGGGGTGCGGGGCCAAGCGCCGCAGTTCCGGAAGGACCTTGGGAGCCCGCCGGAGCGTCAGGGTGAGGTTCTCGTGCTCCCGAGAAGCGATCTTACCGGCCCGCCGGTCGAGAGTGTAATCCGAGAGCGCGGCCGGCACTAGGACCGCCGCCGCACGGGCGAGGTCCGCTCGGCGGTTCCGGGCGAGCGTGAGAAGGTCATCGACGCTGCGCCAGCGGCTCGTCGGGATCCAAGGCGGGAACGGCACCTGGAGCGCTCCGGCCCAGAGCTCGACCTCGGCGCCTCGGTAGAACGCTTGGTTCGCCAGGGCGACCGCGGTCGTGCCCGAGCTGTCGTTGGTGACCGAGCGGACCTCGTCGATCGCCTCCCGTGCCGCGCCGCCGATGACGATTACCCGGCGGCCGGCCCATGGCTCGGAACCCAGCCGATGAAGTACCGCCGCCGCCACCTCGTCGGGGGTAGCGATCTTCTCCTCCCCCTCGGAGGACGCGCCATGGATGATCCCGACGCCCCAACTTCGGAGCTTTTCGATGTTCTCCTTGACCGCCGGGTTCACGCCCATGTGGCTGTGCATCGCCGGTGCGATCAACATCGGGACCCCACCGCCCAGAGCGACCGAGGCGCACGAGGTGACGGGAGTGTCGTCGATCCCGTGGGCGACCTTCGAGATCGTGTTCGCGGTCGCCGGAGCGATGAGATAGAGGTCCGCTCGCTCCGGACCGGGCCCGAGGAGCGTAACGTGCTCGACGTTCCCGGTGAGCTGGGTGATCGGAGGGTGGCCGGTCGCGAACTCGAGGGTCTCGGGAGTGACGAGTCGCATCGCCTCGGGACTCATCACCGCTCGAACGTCGGCGCCGTGGCGGATCAGCTCCCGAATCACCCTCGGAAGCTCGACCGCCGCGATCGAGCCGGAGACTCCGATGACGATGCGGCGGCCGGCGAGGAGCTGGCTGGTGCGACCGCGGATGAAGTGACTCGGATGCATGGTGACCTCGGGGTCCGACGCGCTCGGGTGAGAGTCGCGCCGCAGTATTAGGGCGACCGTCCGCTCGGCATCTTAAAGAGGTCGTCGGGCTCGGCCGCGCGATGCCGTCGGATGACCCCCGGTCCGCTGCAACGGACGAGCCGAGAGCTCCGAAGGGACCGATCCTCCCGCTGCCGATGGTCTCCGCGACCAGTCAGTTCGCCGAGGTTTCGCGTCCCGCGCGAGGTCCGAGGGAAGCGGTGGCCCCCCGAACCGTCGAGAAGGGAGTGGTCGTGTTCGACCTTGACGGAACGCTGCTGGACGACCTCTCCCTGATCAGCGCGGTCGCCGCCGAGGTGATGGAGAAGGCGTTCGGAACCCCGGCGGAAGAGGCGCGGGTCCACTATCTGGCCACAACGGGGATGCCCTTTGAGGCCCAGCTCGCCCAGCTATACCCCGATGCGCCCCTGGCGCTTCGCCGGAGCACCGCTGCGACGTTCCATCAACGCAAGGTGACGGAGGCGTACGCGCGCGCCCACCCGTTCCCCGAGGTCCCGAAGCTGCTCAAGAGCCTCCATCGGGAGCAATGGACCCTCGCTGTGGCGACCGGCTCGGAAGCCGAGATGGCAGAGCTCCTCCTCGAGCGGGAGGGCCTGCGGTACTGGTTCGAGGAGGTCCTGGGATCCGGAGATGGCACGAAGCGCGAGCATCTGGCCGAGTACCGGAGGAGATACCCCGGTGTACCGATGTTCCTCGTCGGCGACTCGCGTTTCGACATGGAGGCCGCGGGAAGCGTTCCGGGCATCGTCCCGGTCGCCCGGGCGTCCCGGTTCCCGGGGTGGACACTCACACCGGGCGACCTGGCGAAGTGGGGGGCCGCATGGGCCGACTACAGTCTCACCGACCTGCCGACCGAACTCGCCCGGCTGATGGCCGCGCGAAGACCGAAACGTAGCCGGTCGGCCACGTCGCGTGCCCGACGCGCTAGAAAGTAGGGCCGGGACCGAGAGTCTCACGACGCGGGGGGTGTCCCCGCGTCGCTTTGAACCCGGGTCGAGGGATCCACAGTCCCCCAGGATGGGCCAAACTACCCCATCCCGGCCCCGACCGTTGGACGACGTGGCCGTAAGAAAAGGTTTCCCCGCTCTCTACGGGCTAGCGGGGACCTGACTTCTCCGCCGGATCCTTCTCCACACGAGCCAAGAACTCGAGTCGGTCGCGGTGCTCATCCCGGGCGACGTAGACGAAGAATCCTCCCAGCCCCATCGCCATCGCGCTCGCGAGCCAAGCATCGCTGTACTCTACCCCCGCACCGGCCCAGAAGAGCCCGCCCGCGAGCGCGACACCGAGCCCGACGGTCAGCGCCCCGCCGATCAGGAACGTCGTCTCCCGCAGCATGTCGTCGTCTTCAACCCTGACGCGAACGGCTCATCATCGGTAGGCCCAGACGACCGCTTGGCCGAAGAAGCGCCACGGCACTCCCACGTGCGCGAAACCCGCTTGCTCGAGCGCCTGGACCTCGGAGGCCACGGTCGAAGGATGGTCGAACCGCTCATGGTCGTGCCAGACGGCCTGCGGGGCATACCAGCCCGCACCTCGGGCTCGACGACCTGCCGACATCGAAGAAGCGATCTGGGCCCACCGGGTGTCGAACGCCGGGTCCTCGGCGAGATGGTCGTCGGCGTCCCCGAAGTAACCTCCCGAGGGGAGGCATCGCCGGACCCGCCGGAAAAGACGCCACTTCGCAGGGTCCGGCAAGTGGTGGATCGCGAGGGCCGACAGCACGACATCGTAGGGCCCTTCCGCGAACTCTCCGATGTCGCCCGCCACGAGCTCGACCCGGTCCTGGAACGGACGGAGCTTCACGCGAGCCCGCGAGATCATCCGAGGAGAGATGTCGATCCCCGTCAACCGGGCGTGGGGGAACTCGCTGAGCACCATCGAGCTCAGCGTCCCGGTGCCGACACCCAGCTCGAGGACGCGGAACGACCGCGTCGGCACGTACGGGATCCCTCCGAGCAGCGTCCGGTGGAGGTCGATGTAACCGGGCATGGATGCCCGAGCGGTGCGGTCGTACCCGGAGGCCTCCCGGTCGAACTCGTGACGGGGGGTCTTGGGCGGGGGTCGAGGAGCCATCCAACGGGGGATTCGCACCGGGGCTTAGAGGTTCGGGCGAGCCGGCGCAACCGTAAAGGGCCCGTCCGGCCCAGCCTTAAGAGGCGGATCGGTGACCGACAAAGGAACCCGGGGGATCGCCTTTCTCTTCGCCCTACTGGCAGCGCTCCTCTTCGTGGTCGCCGGGGTCGTCGATTTCGTCGGTGCCTTCCTCTTTCTTGCCTTCGGCTCCGGAGGCCACGCCTTCGGTGCCTGGTATCATTCCGTCATCTTCGTGGTGGTCGGGGTCCTCGTCGGCGCCTTCGCCATCTTTGGGCATTCCGGCGACCGCGAACGGACCCTCGCCGCCGGAGTGATCCTCGTCGTGCTCGCGGTGGTGGGTTGGCTCGCCCTAGGGTTCGGGGGCGATCTATTGGGCGTGCTCGGAGCCTTGTTCTCCCTGATCGCCGGTATCCTCTTCCTCGTGGCGAGCCAGTGAGGCCCCGAACGGGCCATCGCACGACGGCGCTCGGTTAAATCCCCGGGAGGGGCTGGGGAGACCGATGGCGACCGCCCCGTTCTCGAGCGTGGACCGCTCGACCTTCCGATGGCTCCGCACCCAGGAGCACCCGACCGCGTTCTCGTTGCTCTCGGGGGATACCCCCGTCGCGCTCCTGGAATGGGTCGAGAAGGGCGGCTCTCTCGCGAAATTGCGCAGCTCCTCCAGCGAGTGGACGCTCAAGCGGGGGGGCTTTCTGAACCCGCACATCACCGTCCGGTCAGGAGAGTCGACCGTCGCCCGCCTTTCCGTCCACCTGAACCACCATCAGCTCGACATCTCGGGTGGGCTCTCCTATCGATTCCACCGGGCCGGCGTGCTGGTGCCCGCCTGGCAGGTGTCGACGATGACCGGCAAGGAACTGCTCCACGTGGAGCCAGCCCGGGAAGGGAGGCATCTCAGCGCCGGAGCCGTGGTCGTCGCCCCGGACGCGGCGGACCTCCCCGACCTCCTGCTCCTCATCGCGATCTCGTGGTACTTCATCGTCCTCGCGTGGTTCGAGGACGAAACGGTGGAGACGCTCGCCCCGTTCGAGGGGCCGGACGCGCCCGCTCGACTCGCGAGGGAATAGCGGCTCAGGAGCTGCTCGGACGCGGGATCGCCTGCGTCTTGAGGCTCGCGAAACACGCCGAGCAGAGGTTGTGCATCTTCGGCCATCCCTCGGTCGGCACGTCCGTGATCCGAGTGATGCTCTTCTGACAAGCGTCGCACACCATCGTACCGTCGCGGATCATCGTGCGCTTCTCCTCGACTCCCTTTCGGCGACCCGAGCCAGCCGGTGGGGGTACAAAACGGGTTCTCAGGACTTTGCCGGAACCGGGAACCCGAGCGAGGTGAGCAGCCGGGGTATCATCACTTCGTAGCGGGGACCGCCGTCGGAGTGGATGCCGTCGAACTCCTCGAGATCGACATGAGCTCCGGCCCGGCGGGCCTCGGTTGCGAAGATGCGGGCCCCAACGTCGAGGGAGTACTCGTCCCTCGTGCCGCCGTCCACGTAGAGGTAGGCCAACTTGCGCACATTGGTCCTGTATCGCTCCTCGGCGATCATCCGGACGGGGTCCTGCGCGAGCCACTTGGTCCAGACCTCCGGACGCAGCGCGCCGGTCTCCAGGTCGAACGGCAGGTCGAACCGCCCGGGCTCCGCATCGATCGGCGAGTAGCAGGAGGAGTAGCCCATCACCTCGAGCGTCTGGACCTGTGGCTGTTGCGGTCCGAAACCGCTCACCGGCTCGTGCAGCACCTTCTCGAGGAGCTTCTCCGGACCTCCGGACTTTCGGATCTCTCGGAAAGCGATCGGGAAGTCCGGAGTGTAGCAGTACTCGAAGTAGGCATCTCCCGCGTTCGACCCCGCCGCGCGGAATAGATCCGGGTGTCGGAGAGCGAGCACGAGCGACCCGTATCCACCGCTCGACGTCCCCATCACCGCCACCGGACCGGTGTGGTAGCGCTCTTGGACGAACGGAACAACCTCCTGGACCACGTAGTCCTCGTACCGACCGGTCGCGGACGAGTTCACGTACTGGCTCCCACCGAGGGTCGTGAGGCAATCCGGACCCACCATCACGGCCTCCGCGGCAAGCTTCCGGCGGATCAACCGGTCGAGACGGCCGAGGATCGTATCCGTGAGATACCGGGCCCGCTGGTAGTGCATCCACCCGGCGCCGGTATAGCCGGTCAACAGCACGATGAGAGGGAGGCCCTCGGTACGACCGGACGGGGGGATATACACCGGGAGCTCCCGCTCGACCGGGTCGCCCCAGGGGTTCCCTTCGAGGACATGGCTGTGATGGAGATGGTTCTCGACGGTGCCGCGGAGCGGCTCCGGAAACACTCGGTCGCTCTTCGTCTCGATCGGGACACGCCAGGACATGGGGAACCTCGGTGACGTCAGGACGCGGCGGATTCAATACACCAGTGGTCGTCCAGGGAGTAGCCGACAGGGTACGCTTCTGTGCCGGATGTCCGACGATTGCCTTCCAGCGTGGTCCGAGGGTTCGACCGCATGCGGGCGGACCGCCAGCGCGGCGCGCTCGCCCTATCGGTCGCCGCCCTCGGGACGCTCGGTTCGCTGCTGGACGGCTGGTCCCGTGCTCCCGAGCGCGCGAGCCGAAGCGCTGCCCTTGAGGTCGCACGGATTCTCGCGCGGACCCAACCCGCAATGGGTCCGTTCCTTCGTTGGTCGGCCGATTGGAGACGGTTCGCAGGGGTCGAACCGGCTCCCGCCCGACTCCGAGATGCCAGAGCTTGGCTGCGCCGCGAGAGCCACCGGCTGAGGAACGAGACGACCCGGCTCGCCCGGACCGCGCGGCAACGCTTCCCCGAGCGAGCCCATCGCGTGGTGACCTTGAGCCGCAGCGACTCGGTCCTTCGCGCCCTCACTAGCGTGCCTCGCGCGCGCCGACCTCTCTGGATCTCGGTCCTCGAGAGCCGACCCGGTGGCGAGGGGCGAAGATTCGTGCGGGACCTGCGGGCGGCAGGATTGGATGCCCGCGTGGTGCCGGACCGCGCGGGCCCGGAGATCGTTCAGTCCGCGGACCTGTTGCTGATCGGGGCGGACACCGTTCTC
>DATJVA010000081.1:0-9354 GCA_035502015.1 Thermoplasmata archaeon
TGTCGCGCTCGCCTACTTCGAAGGTCCGGACGGGGTCTGGATCGAACTGATCCGCCACTCGATGGACTGACCGTCCCGTAGGGCCCGGCCCCTCCGGGTGCCTACCCGAACGTCCCGGGCGGTGGCGGGACCGAGCTCGTGGGCCGGTCGTTCTCCAGGTAGTGGATCAGGCCCACGAGGCCTCCCACGAGGATGAGGAGGTAGCTCAGGATCACCCCGAGCTCTTCCGAGACGAGCGTCAGGAACGCCGCCGCATCGTGCGCGCCGTGGAGCAGCGCCGGCACCACGAGGTTCCCGCCCGAGAAGCGGTACGTCGCGGCGAGCGCGAAGCCGAAGAGGAAGAGGCTCGGGAAGATCAGTGGGGCCGCCGCTCCGTAGGTGGTCCCGTAGTAGAGGTGGACCGAGGCGAAGACGGCGCTCGTCCAGGTCGCCGGGACCATCCACGACCCCGAGCGGCCCCGCCAGTAGCCGAACATGAAGCCGCGGAAGATCGTCTCTTCGAACGCCCCGACGGCGAACGAGAAGCCGACGAAGAACCAGGGGTTCCCGCTCGCCTGCTGGAGCGCCGGGTTCGGCCGGTTGAGCAGTTGCAGCGCACCCGGGTCGACGAACTGGTAGACCACGACGAGGACGACGAAGACGAGCAGACCGAGAAGGGAAAGGAGCCCGTAGAACCGCAGCCCTTGCCACGCGGCCTCGCCCATCCGCTCCTTCCAATCCCGGAGCGGACCACCGCCGACCAGGAGGGCGAAGGCGATGATCGGGATCCCGTAGACGATGAACACGTCCCCAGGAAGGTTCCCGTAGAGGACGAGCGCGGGCGGGAACACCTCGGGGACGAAGTACTGGCTGAAGACGGCGAGGACCGCGACCGCCACGCCGACGAAGTACCGGCCCACGGACGCCGACGGCGGTGGGGAAGGCCCCGGTCCCCACTCCGGTTCGGCCATCGCGGGGAGACTCCTGCCCGCGCCTTATCTAGGCGCGCTTCGAGGCGACGGACCGTTCCGAGGCGGTGCGCTCGGCGGCCCGAAGACACGCGAGGAGGTCCTCGAGCGTCGTTCGCGCGCTCGCCGCGGAGGAGGCGGTCAGGCGGACCTCGATAGAGTTCCCTTCCGCTTCCACCGTGACGAACGAGGGGTTGTCGGCCCGGACCGCCTCCACGACGCGACGGGCGGTCGTCGCGTCCGGGAACGAGCCGCGCAGATGGACCGTCAGCTCGACTCCCGGTCCTTCCGACTCGCTGGCGGTGATGCTGTCCCTCCCGGCGGCGGGGCTCCGGGCCCGCGGCTGAGCGCGCCCGGGACGATTGGGGCGGTGTGGGTCCGGCGCTCCGTCTCGACCCGCGCGCGCTCCCGAAGATAGTTCACGATGGACGGCCAGACCTTCCCGTCGCTGCGCTCCTTGTTCTCGAAGTTGTGCTCGCTGAGAAACCGGGCGAACGCCGCCTGGCTCGCGGGGTCCCAGGCCCCCGTCAACCGGCCGGTGTAGTAGCCCAGCACCGACAGGTCGTGCTGGAGGCCCCGGGCGACGTCGCCCTCAATCATGAGCAGCGACGCCGGGTCCTCCCGGCTCAGGTTCGTCATGTCGTAGATCTTGAAGATCCGCTTCAGCTCCTCGATCGGGGACGGATGCTCATCGACCCGCAGGTCGACCCAGCGGTCGTTTCCCCCCATGTAGCCGCCGCCCTTGCGGACCACGTAGAGCGCCGCGGCCTGCATCCCTCGGCGGTCCCCGCCCTCTCGCTGTCCGGCCGCGAGGGCGGCGAGCAGGCGGTCGAGGATGTCGCCGCCGGTGGACTCGTACGTCCGGGCCATCGCACGAACGACCCCCGGGCCGAACAGGATGTTCCCCTGACAGGCGAACCCGTCGCCGGTCTCGTGTCCGGCCCAGTCCATGCACTTCGCGCCCGTGAACGACGCGGACCCGCCCTTCGCGTCGACCACGCCGAGCTGCCGTTCGTCCCGCCCCGGGTCCGCTTCGGTGAGCCGCTTCACGACCTCGGGAGCGCCCAGCCCCTTACGCAGGAGCGCGAGCCCTTCCGGGCCGTAGGCGACGTTGCAGAGCGCCTGGGTGGCGACCGCCCCGGTGCCGGCTTCGGCGTACGGAACGACCGAGCCGACGGAGATGAACCGGGACTGCACGGCGACTCCCCACGTCGCCGTTTCGCGCTCGAACGCGACGATCGAGAACGTTCCAAACCGGGGTGGCTTCATCGAGCGAACGGTCAGCCCGTTCGACCTTATGAAGGGGGCTTGTCGGCCGCCGCACCGGCGCCCAGCATCCGCTCCGCCTCGCCGATCACCTCGTCCACGAGGCGCCGCGCCGTCACTCGGTCGCCCGCGCGGAACGCACGGTCGGCCTCTCGGAGGCGTCGGATCGGGCCGTCGACGCTTCGCCCCTGGGCCTGCGCGAACCCGAGGAGACGGGAGGCGATTCGGAGCCGGTTCAGCTCGCGGTCCTCCTCCGGCGACGGCGTCTCCTCCGGAGGCCCGGTCGGGGTGTAGTCGACCAGTCCCCGGGGCCACTCGGTGACCTCGCCCTCCCCGCGACGCACACGCCGTCGTGCGCCGGCCGGTGCCTCGTCGTCGGTCACGCGACCCTACGCTTCCTCGACGTCCGCCGCCGCGGGAGTCGCCGGCGGGGCGCCTCCGGACCTTGGCGCGGGTAGGCGTCCGTGGAGACCGGTCCAGAGCGCGTCGACCTCCTCGTAGAACGGTCCGAGGCTCGCCGCGTCGGACAGGCGCGTCGCGGCGCTATCGAGCCGGGGCGCGAGGTCCGCCGTGTCGATGCCGTGGGCTCCGGCCCACGCGAGGCAGCCGCGCGCGAGGGCGAGCTGCTCGTGGGCGGTGGAGAGGGCCTTCTTCGATTCCTTCTCATCGGCCGACAGCGCGTGGTCCGGGTGCCAGTGCGGCGGGACCGGGGCCGTGATCGGGACCCGAAGGAACCGGAACGGCTCCGGGAGGGTCGTCCAGCGGGGTTCCGCAAAACGGACCGAAAGAACGTCGAGGGCGCTCAGCGCCGCGGCGAAATCCCCCTTCGCGAACGCCTCCTCGGCCCTGCCGAACGGGCCGACGAGCTCCGGGCTCGGAGCCCCTTTCCAGGTGTCGAGCAGGAGGGCGACCCGGGACGGCACGAGGCGACGGAGCACCTTCTTCTCCGGCGGCTCCGGTGCCGGGGGCGCGGCCGCGGGGGCGGGCGTCTTTTCCGGAGGACGGTTCGGGGCGCCGGGCATCGAACGAGGGAGCGGGCGTTACAGGAACGCCTCGAACTCCTTCGTCACCTCGGGATACTTTTCGTTGACCGCCTTGAGGATGTTGTGGACGCTCAGCTTCTCGAGCTTGACGCCCTGGAGCGCGTCGATCACCTTGTCGAACGTCTCGTCGCTCAGTTGGACGAGCTTCTCCTTCGCGAGCCAGTTGCGGTAGAGCTTCTCCTCGAGGACCGCGCGCCAGCCCTTCTCGTACTTCTGGAAGAACTCCTTCGTCGGGGTGCCGGCGTGGACCGCCTCGGCGGCCACCGTTCCGCAGATCTTCCCGGCGATGCAGCCGTTCGCGATGCCGCCCCCGGTGAGGGGGTCGATCATCCGCGCGGCGTCGCCGACGAGCATGATCCCGTCGCCGACCGTCTGCTTGAGCGGGGCGGAGATCGAGACCCCGCCTCCGACCATGTCGATCTTCTTCCCTTTCGCGTAGCCGGGGTGGTGCTCGATCCACCGGTCGAGGAAGTTCCGCGCGTCGGCCATCGCCTTCACCTGGCTCACCTGGACGCCGATGCCGACGTTCGCGAGCCCCTCCCCCTTCGGGAAGATCCAGACGTAGCCGCCCGGGGCGACCTTGCCGAGGAAGAAGTCGCAGTAGCGCACGTCACAGTCGACGTTCGTCATGCGGTACTGCAGGCACGTGTCCATGTCCCGCATCGAGATGTTCGTCGAGATGCCGGCCCACCGGCCGACCTGGCTCTCGAAGCCGTCCGCGCCAATCGTGACCGGCGCGCGGATCTCGAACGACTCGCCGAACCGCTTCGCCTTCACGCCGACGACCTTGCCGTTCTCCTTGATCATGCTCATCGCCGCGGTCTTGAGGACGACGTCGACGCCCGCGTTCGCCGCGTCGATCGCGAGCTGCTTATCGAACTCGTCCCGCTCGACGACGTAGCCGACCTCGTTGCCCGCGTGCTTCTCGTTGATCTCGAAGACCTTCTCGCTCGGCGAGTAGATGCGGGCGCCCTCGACCTCGACGTTGATCCAGCGGCCGGGCTTGATCCCGACGTCGCTGAGCCACGCCTTGCTCATCCCCTCGCCGCAGCGCACGGGCGAGCCGATCTCCTGGCGCTTCTCGATCATCGTAACGCGAGCGCCGTTCTTCGCCGCCCACTTCGCGGTCATGCTGCCGGCCGGACCGGCGCCGATGACCAGGACGTCCGTTTTCAGGTCGGACATGGAATCTCGTTCCTCCACGATTCCGGCCGCGCTCAGCCGATCTCGATCGCGCCGACGGGGCAGGCCTTCACGCAGACCTCGCAGCGCGTGCAGACCTTCTCGTCGAAGGTGATCCGGGTCTCGTCAAGATAGATGCAGTTCAGCGGGCAGATCCCGACGCACGCCCCGCAGTAGATGCAGAGCTGTCCCGACGACTCGATGTGGAGATGCTTCTTGCTCGGCATCGCCGACCGCGGCGAGCACCGGGAGGGACGCTATTAAAGGCTATCTCGCGCGCGAAGGGGCTCCCGCGGAGACCGCCTTGGGGGGAGCCGCCGCCAGCGCTAGCGTGGCCGGGCCCTCGCGCTCGGCGAGCCATCGTTCGGCATCGATCGCCGCGCGGCATCCGGCCCCGGCGGCGGTCACGGCCTGCCGGTACCGGTGGTCGTGGACGTCCCCGGCGGCGAAGACGCCCTCGACGCTCGTCCGGGTCTCGTCGTGGAGCTTCAGGTATCCCTCCCGGTCGAGTTCGAGGGCTCCCCGGAACACCTCGGTCGAGGGGTCGTGGCCGATCGCGACGAACAGCCCGCCCACCTTGAGCTCCGAGAGGGCCCCGGTGAGGACGTTCTTCACGCGAAGACCCTCGACGCCGTCGCGTCCGAGCACCTCCTCGACGGTCGTGTTCGGAAGGAGGGTGACCTTCGGGTGCTTGCGAGCCCGCTCGAGCATGATCGTGCTCGCCCGGAACTTGTCGCGGCGGTGCACGATCGTCACGTGGGTCGCGAAGTTCGTGAGAAAGAGCGCCTCCTCCATCGCGGAGTCGCCGCCGCCGACGACGGCGAGCGGCTTTCCCTTGAAGAAGAACCCGTCGCACGTCGCGCAGGCCGAGACGCCGTGGCCTTTCAGACGGGATTCGCTCGGCAGGTTCAGCCAGCGCGCGTTCGCGCCGGTCGCGACGATCACGACGTCGGCCGTGACGGTCCCCGAGGACCCGGTCTCGAGCACGAACGGGCGGTGGGCGAAGTCGACGCGCACGACGTTGTCGTCCACGAAGTCGGTCCCGAACCGCTGGGCCTGCCGGCGCATCCGGTCGATGAGCTCCGGTCCCTGGATCCCCTCGGGGAATCCCGGGAAGTTCTCCACCTCGGTGGTGATGAGGAGCTGGCCGCCCGCGGGGACGCCCGAGATCACGAGCGGTTTCAGCTCAGCGCGGGCCGCGTAGAGCGCCGCGGTGAGCCCGGCCGGGCCGCTGCCCACGATCGCGACACGGACGGTTCGGTTCTCGCGGGCCATGGACCGTGCGAGGTTCGAGGGAGGTTAAAGGCGCAGCGCCTAGCGTTTCGCGCGGGTTCCCAAGTGAAGCCGGTCGGACCCTTCGGCCTCCGAGTAGGCGGACCGGAAGAACAGGAGCGGAGGCGCTTCCCGGCCCAGTTCCTGGTGGAGTACCTCCCCCACGTACAGCACGTGGTCGTACGCGGGGACCCGTGACGTCACCCGGCACTCGACCGCGCCGAGCGTCCCGTCGAGCAGGGCGATCCCGCTCGGCCCGCGGTGGATCGGGACGCCGGAGAACTTCTCCGACGGGGGGGTGGCGAGGGCGAACCGTTCGCTCAGAGCTCGCTGGTCGGCGGAAAGGAAGTTCACCGCGAACCGGCCGGTCCGTTCGATCACCGGGGTCGTGTCCGCGTCCAGGGTGAGGCTGACCAGCACCGCCGGCGGGTGGAGGGAGACCGACAGGAACGCGTTCACGGTCAATCCCGCATCGGCATTCCCGTCCCGCGCCGTGACGACCGAGACACCGGTCGCCCAGCGGGACATCAGCGTCCGGAACTCGGCGGAGTCGAGGGCGGGAGCGTCCGGCGGACTCGTCACTCGTCCCTCCACTTGAACAGGCGGATGGCGAGCAGGAAGACGACCACCGACCCGATGAGCACGACGAGAAGGTCGAGGAGAGCCCGGGGGGCGTTCTGGAACAGCATCACCTGGTTCATCCCGTCGATCACGTAGTAGAGCGGTAGGATCCGGGCGAACTCCTGCAGCCCAGGGGGCATGCTCGACACCTGGAAGAACGTTCCCGAGAGGAACATCATCGGGAAGGTGATGATGTTCCCGATCAGCGCGGCGCTCTCGGGGGTCTTGGCGACCGAACCTGCGAGCATCCCGAGCGAGACGAAGAAGAACGGGCCGACCACGAGGTACGGGATGACGCCGAGCGTGAGCGTGACGTGGGCCCCGAACAGGAAGATCCCGGCGCCGATCATGATGCTCGCGGTCACGAACGTCAGCGCCACGTACCATAGCACTCGGGAGGTCAGCCACTCCCCCCGAGTGATCGGGGTGAGGGACAGCTGACGGAAGATGCCGTCCTTCCGATACGACGAGGCGATGTCCACCATCGAGAACATCGGGCTCGTGAGGATCGAGAAGCCGATGAGACCGGGGATGAGGTAGTCGATGTACTTGTAGACCTGGCTGCCCACGTTCGCGTTCGTGAATCCGATCACGGGGGCGCACGAGCCGGTGCCGCAGACCGCGTGGAGATTGAACGCGGCGGAGACCCCCTGGACCGCGCCGAGCACCGTTCCTCCCGCCGCCGCGTCCTGCGGGTCGGTGTAGACGGTGAGGTTGACCGGGCGGTCGCTCCGGTAGTCGGCCTGGAAGCCGGCGGGGATCACAAGACCGGTCGAATCGCCGTTCTGGCCGAGATAGTTCGAGAAGTTCTGCGCGGAGACCGAGACGACCTGCACCGACACCACCGAGGTGTTGTTGAGCGCGGAGAGGAAGGCGACGCTCGTGGGGGTGTAGCCGACGCCGCCGGGGTTGTGGTCCTCGTTGACGACGACGAGCGTAACGGTGCTCGACCCGGCGGCCGAGAAGATGAGGCCGAACAGCGCGATGAGGATAATCGGGAAGATCAACGAGAAGAACAGCGCGACCGGGTTGCGGAAGTACGTGCGGGAGACGATCCGGAAGTCGGCCGCTATGTGACCGAGCTTCACGGCGTCCCTTCCGTCTTGAGCGCGCCCTCGTCCATCTGGCCGACCAGGCGGACGAAGACGTCATCGAGCGTGTCGTGCTGGGTGGTGAACGACGTCCAGGGGAGGCCGCTCTCCTCGATCGCGGTGAGGATCTTCAGCGCGTCCCGCTTGTCGTGGAGCGTCACCGAGACCTTCCCGTCCTCGACCACCGCGGCGGCCCCGAGGTTCATCTGGAGGTAGGCGGCGAGGGCCGGGCTCCCCTCGACGGACATGCGCGCCGGTTTTCCGTGCGCCTGGATGATCTCGGTCGGGCTCCCTGCGGCGATGATCTTGCCGTGGTGGATGATCGCGACCCGGTCGGCGAGCAGCTCCGCCTCCTCGAGGTAGTGCGTGGTCAGGAAGACGGTCCGGCCCTCCCGCTTCAGCGACCGGATCACCTCCCAGATCGCACGGCGGGCGTGGGGGTCGAGGCCGGTGGTCGGCTCGTCGAGGAAGCAGATCTCCGGGTTGTTCGTGAGGGAGAGCGCGAGTCCGAGCTTCTGCTTCTGGCCGCCGGAGAGTGTATCGAACCGGGAGTTCGCCTTGTCGGCCAGCTCGACCTTCTCAAGCAGCGCGTGCGGGTCGACCTTCGTGCCGAAGAGGGCGCGGTAGTACTCGATCGCCTCCTTCGGAGTGATCTTCTCGAAGAAGCGGAAGTCCTGGGGGATCACTCCGATCTTCCGGTGCAGGGGCGTGCCTTCCGTCCAGGGGTCGAGGCCGAGCACCCGAACGTCCCCCTCCGTCCGGCGGCGCAACCCCTCCAGGATCTCGGTCGTCGTCGTCTTGCCGGCGCCGTTCGGGCCGAGGAAGGAGAACACCGCGCCGGCCGGGACCGAGAAATCGATGCCGTCGACCGCGGCGAGCGGTCCATAGCGCTTGACCAGACCGTGGACCTCGATCGCGGCCGGCATCCCGGTCGTCGAATGGCCGAGGGATAAGAAATCTCGCCACCGGTATTGCGGGCGGAATCACCCTCCCTGCCACGGCGACCGGTGCTTCACTCGGGTTCCCTCGGAAGTTCGGAGGCCGATTGCTCGGCGTGCGTCGCAGTTGCGCTCGTTGCAACCGCGCGAAACGATTTATCCCGCGCCCGCCCCCACGGGCTCACACGGGAGTTCTCCATGGGTCGTCCGCTCTCCGAGGCACTTCGCGCCGGCCCCCTGTTCTTCGAGCCGGTGCCTCCGCTCGCGCGCACTCCTCCCTCCCGGGCGGAGGAGCGGATCGCGGCCGTGGTCCGCTGGGTCGACTCGGTGCCCCGGCTCGACGCGGTCGACGTTCCGGAGCTCGTGGACGAGAACCACGAGGGGCAGCCGCACTATCGGTCCGGGGACCCGCGAACGTTCGCCCTCGCGCTCGCCCAGCGCACCTCGCGCGAGGTGATCGTGAACAAGGTGGTCGCGCACCTTCCCGACATCCCTTCGGTGGAACGGTGGGCGCAGGAGACGGTCGACCGCGGGGTGCGCCACGTGGTCCTCGTGGGCGGCAGCAGCCGCTACATCCCGTACCCCGGCCCTTCGGTCGTCGAGGCCGACCGGCTCTGCCGACCGGTCTTCTCCTCGGCGGGAGGGACGGTCGGCAACATCGCGATCCCGCAGCGGGCCGGCGAGGCGCACCGGATGCTGGCGAAGACCCGTGCCGGGGCCTCGTTCTTCACGACGCAGATCCTCTTCGACGCCGACGCCGTGCGGGACGTCCTCCTGCGGTACGACCTCCTCTGCCGTCAGGCGTCCCTGCCGCCGGCCGCCGTCCTCCTGAGCGTGGCGACGATCGCGGACGACGAGGACGCGGAGTTCGTCCGGTGGCTCGGAGCCGACCTGCCGGATTCCGCGGAGCGGTCGATCCTCGGCGGAGACGAACGGGACGCGGCCCGTCGGAGCGCGGAACGCGCCCTCTCGCTGTGGGAGGACGTCACGCAGA
>DATJVA010000082.1:0-10570 GCA_035502015.1 Thermoplasmata archaeon
GTGATTCCGGGCATGCGGGTCTCATGGATCGTCACCGACTCCCGGAAGTCCCCCCAAGAGGTCGAACCGTGGGTGGACGGTCGACCGTTCACGAAGCAGCCGGACTGGGACTACTACGCGGACCGCGTGGCGCAGACTCTGGCACGGGTGACCGAAGTGTTCGACTGGGACGCCGCGTCGCTGCTGCGCGGAAGTCACCAGCAGCGGCTCGCGTCCCCTCCCGAGACGCCCCGTTCGACCGATTCCAACGCGACCCCGGCCACGCTCGACACACCGATCTCCGACGTCGGTAAACCGGCGAAGCGCCGGAGTTCGACCCGGAGCCTCACTGACTGGCAATAGGCGGGGACGTTCCGCTCGCGGGGGGCGGCGGCTCGAGCGGCAGTTCCGCATCGGACCCCGATTCTCCCCGGAGGGCGATGATCCCGCCGGCGACCGCGACCGGGATGCCGAGCACTCCAACGAACGGCAAGGCGATGCCAAGGACCCCGGCCGAGAGGAGCAGCGTGAACACCGGGATGCCGGTCATCAGCATCGGCGGGACCACGAGACCGACCTCGCTCAACGCGAGGAAGTAGAGCGCGGGCGCCAGGAAGAAGCTCGTGAGACCGCAAAGGACGAGGAGCAGCATCGGGAGGGGCGTCACCGACAGAAGACCGGCCCAGCCGCCGGGGAAGAGAGGAGCCGTCACCACGAAGACGAGCCCGGAGGCGAGCATCGATTGACCGACCACCGCCGCCGGGGCGATCGTACGATTCGCCCGGGCCGTGAGCAGGAAGTACGCGGCGACCAGGACCGGGACCCCAGGGACGACGAGCCAACCGAATCCTTCTACCGCCGAGAGCGTCTGACCGGCGACGATCGTCATCGTGCCTCCGGCCAGGCTCACGGCGACCCCGATCGCGAAGAGCGGCGTAGCGATGCGGGAGCGGTACGAAGCGAGAAACAGCGCGACGATGGCGGGAGTCAGCACGACGTCCCCGATCAAGGAGAGAAGGGACGAGTCCACCGGTCCGGTGAGGTACGTTGCGGCGAGGACCCCGACCTGCATTCCGAAGAGGAGGCCCACCCGGACCCAGGCCATCGGGTCCACCCAGAGCGCCGCGAACGCGCGCCCGTGTCCTCCTCCGACCGCCCACCCGGCGTACGCGATTCCTCCCGCGAGAAACGGGATCGCCAGGATCGCCGACGGCGCCGTTCCCGGGGTCACCCACAGGACGAAAAGGTAGTAGGTCGCCCAGAAGAACGCCGCGAGGATCGAAGCGAGGATTGCCCCCACCAGAATGCGTCGATCGACCGGCACGGGCGGCGGTTAGTTTTGGCCCCCGATAATCGTTGCCGGATTGCGGCTACCGGCGAACGGTCGGCGCGTCGGCCTAGGAGTACCCCTCGAAGGTGAGGCCGAACGTTGGAACGGTGACACCGGTCCCCCGTTCGACGTGCCCGACCTCGAGCGTGTCGGCCGCCCCCGCGCGGGCGAGCCTCCGCCGGGTCTCCGCGAGACGCGTCGCGCTGACGACCAGCACGAATCCGACCCCCATGTTGAACGTCTGGAACATCTCCTCGTCCGAAAGTCCACCGAGCTGCTGGATCCAGCGGAAGAGTCCGGGGACCGCGGGCCACCGGTCGAAGACGAACCGGACCTTAGGGTGCAGGCGGACGAGGTTCCGGACGCCTCCTCCGGAAAGGTGGGCAAGACCGTGCGTCGCCGGCAACGCGGCGAGGCCATCCCCCACGGCCGAGTAGATGCGGGTCGGCGTGAGGATCTCCTCGCCCACCGGTCGCGAACCTCCCGGGCGAGGTCGGAGAAGGTCGACCGACCGCTCCTTGAGGAGACGTCGGATGAGAGTGAGCCCGTTCGCGTGGACGCCCGAAGAAGGGACGCCGAGCAGGCGGTCGCCGGGGCGGATGGAGGCTCCGAGGACCGGCCGTCGGCCCCGGGGAAAGAACCCGAACGCCGTGGCGCCGAGGTCGATGCCGTCCACGATCTCGGGAACGACCGCGGTCTCTCCGCCGAGGAGAGCGCAGCGGGCGAGGCGCAACCCGCGGTTGAGCCCCTTGCCGATCGACCGGAACGCATCGGGGTCGGGGGCTCGGCACAGGATCGTATCGACCAGGCCAGCCGGTCGCGCCCCGACCGAAGCGAGGTCGTTGACGTTCACGCCGACGATATCCTCGCCGACCTCCTCCCACCGACCGAGCTCCGCGGCGAGCTTTGTCTTCGTGCCGACCGTATCGGTCGTGACCGCGATCGTCTCCCGTCCGATCCGAATCAATCCCGAGTAGTGCCCCGGGGCGTCGACGACCCGTCCGGACGACGGCGGGGGCCGATAGGAGACCTCGGCGAGGAGCGCGGCCAGCCCGGACGACACCCGCGAGCGGTCCACACCGCTTCGGGCATAGGTCCACCGCGGGTCCGCGCGGGCGGTCTCGGCCACGACCTTCAGAAGGCCGAGAGGAGAAAACCCCTCGCCCCCGGCCGGGGGTTGAGCTATTTACGCCTCCCTCGCGTCCGCCGGCCACATGCCGGGGGCCGCTCGCCGAAGGAGGGCGGACGCGGGACCGCGGTCCCGACCGGCCATCACGCTCGTCCTCGCCGGCCGCGCCTTTGTCCGGGGCCGGCTGCAACCGGTCGAGATTGCGATCGACGATAGCGGTCGGATCGATTCCATCGGCAAGGTACGGAACGGGGCCGTGCGTCACGACGTGGGCGACGCGGTCATCCTTCCCGCGGCGACCGACATGCACGTGCACTTCCGAGAGCCGGGGGGACCCCCGGGGGCGGAGACGATCGCCACCGGGACGGTCGGGGCCGCGCTCGGGGGTGTCACGCTCGTCGGGGAGATGCCCAATACCCGTCCACCGCTCACGGACGTAGCCAGCTGGCAGCAGAAGGTCGGTCTGGTCGAGGGCCGAGCGGCGGTCGATGTCCTCCTGTTCGCGAGCCCCGGAGACCCGAGAGCGCTCCCGACGCTCGCCCGGCGCGTGGGAGGGTTCAAGGTCTACCTGGCCCCCACGACCGGCATCGACCGGCTGCCGACGCCGGGAGAGCTGCCCGCGTTGTGGGAGAGCCTTTCTGACCTCGGCTTGCCGGTCTCGGTGCACGCCGAGGACCCGGGCCGGTTCACGCCGGAGGCGCGCCCGCTCACTCCCGAGGCGTGGAATGCGCACCGTCCGGTCTCCGCGGAAGAGGACGCGATCGCCTCGATGACCCTCGCCCCCCAGCGGCTGCGCCTTCACGCCGCCCATGTCACGAGCGCCCGGAGCGCCGACCGCCTACGGGCCGCGGGGCTGTCGTTCGAGGCAACCCCTCACCACCTGCTCCTCTCGGACCGCTCTGGCACGGACGCCCGGTTCAAGGTGAATCCCCCGCTACGCACCGAGGCGGAGCGCTCGGCGCTCTGGGAGGAGTTCCGTCAGGGGAAGGTCCCGATCGTCGCGAGCGACCATGCGCCGCACACGCCCGAAGCGAAGGCGCTTCCGTTCGACCAGGCTCCGAGCGGCGTACCGGGCGTGGAGACCTTGCTACCGCTCCTGCTCGCGAAGGTCCGCTCCGGGGAGCTCGACCTTTCGGTGCTCGTCGCCGCGGCGTGCGACCGCCCGGCCCGGTGGCTGGGCCAGCCCCTAGGTCGGATCGCCCCGGGACACCGGGCGAACCTGCTCGTGGTCGACTTCACCCGGCGCGCCCGGGTCTCGGGTCGCCAGCTTCGGTCCCCTTGCGAATGGACTCCGTTCGAAGGGTGGGAGGCGATCCGTCCCCGGGAGCACTACCGCGACGGCGAACCGATCGTTCGGGACGGCGAGTACGTCGGTCGGAGCTCGGGCAAGGTCGTGCGGCCCGAGTACGCTTCCGGAGAGACGGTGCCCGCTCCCGCTCCGGGTGACTGAACGGTCACGTCGACGGCGGGGAACTCTCCGGCGGGCTCCCGCCGGCCTGATCCGTCGGCGCCTGGGGTCGCGCCCGTCGGGGCGGCCACCCCGGTGCGAGGACCCCGACCACCTGCAACCCAAGGTAGACGACGACCGCGAGGATCGCGAGGAGGATCGGAAGGTCGAAGAGCTGGAAGTAGGAGGCGAGGACGACCCAGTCCGAGCGCAACACCATCCCGGCCCAGATGAGGGCGACCGTGTACGGGGTCGAACCGAGTAGCGTGTACACCCCGTAGCGGACGGGCTCCATCTTCGCGGTGCCCGCGGGGTAGCTGATGTAGCTGCGGATGACGGGCACGTTCCGGGCGATCGCGACCGTCGCCTCGCCGTACCTCGCGAAGAACCGGTCCATCCAGGCGAGATGACTCGCCTCGATCCGGAGACGGCCGAGCCCGATTCCGGTGATCCGGTCCCTCCACCAGAGCCCCACCGCGTACCCGGCGTACGCGCCGACCATCGTGGCCGCGAGCGAAACGCCGACCGCCCACCCGAAGGAGAACGTCCCGTCGGCGACCAGGAAGCCCGCGAGCGGGAGGATGAACTCCGCCGGGATCGGCGAGAAGCCGAACACCGAGAGGGCCATCAGGAAGAACAGGCCGGGCAGTCCGATCGTGGACATCACGAACGTAGCCGCTCCGATGACGTCCTCGATCAGCGGGAACGTCACGGCAACTCCACCTCTCGCCGCCCGGTCGCTGGGCCGAGCTCAGTCATCCGAACCGGGTCCGAACAGCAGGCGGAACGGGGTCCGGAGCTGACTGTTCGTCCGGGCCGGGATCCCCTCGAACTCGAGCGGGCTTTGGCATCCGCCACACGAGACCACCGGTCGCTGCCGGCCGAGAGCGATCGAAAGCGCGATCCCGACCTCGATCTCGCTCGGCCGCTCGGGAGCGGCGGCGACCGCGCGTCGGAGCTGCTCGAGCAGCGCGGTGTCCTTCGTCGGCGGGTCCGCCCGGGTCATCCGCAGTACGACACCGGGCGGCCTCTTAACAGGCGCCGTGGACGGTGAACGGGGCCTAGGGCGACGTTCCGGCGTCGTCCGTGGCGTCCGTTTCCTTGCCGTCCGCGCCCTTCTTCGGGGCCTTCTTCAGGATCTCGGTGCTGATCTTGTCGAGCTCGGCCATCAGCGAGTCGATGTCGGAGCCCGACTCGGCGCCCGCGGCGGCAGCGGCGGCAGCGGCGGCGGGAGCCGCGGCGGCCGGCGCCGGGGTAGGCACGGTCGGTGGGGCGTGTCCAACGTCCTCGGGGCCCTCGATGTACGGAGCGCTGGTCGGACCGGGCGGGGTCTCGGGGCCCTCCGCCCACGGGGTCAGCGGAGCAGGTCCGCCTCCGGACGCCGCGGCAGGGGCGGCACCGGTCGCACGGGGCGGCCGGCGGCGGCGCATGATGAACAGGAGCGCGATGATGGCGCCGACCGCGATGATGACGAAGATCGAGACGTACTCCCAGACGGGGACCGAGGAAGAGGTCGAGCACCCCCCGTACGGACAGGACGACTGGGCCTGGACCGTGCCCGCGTTCGGGAACAGCCCGGCGGCCAGGACCACCGCGAGCATGGCGATGCCCAACGTCAGCGGAATGATGCGGGATGCTTTTCCAGTCGGCACGGAAACCGGAAGGACGGACCGCCCTCCCTATTGTGCGATGGCACCTGCCCTATGTAAATCTGGCGTGGTCGGTTCCGGCGGGTTATACGAGCCGTTCCGCCTCCTTGGACGCGACCCCGGCATACGGTAATAGTCCAACCGCCCTCTCAACCCTCGCCCGATGGTCGTCCCGTACACCCTGATCTTCGTCGCCCTCCTCGTCGCCTACCTTGCCTATTCCGTCTGGGCCCGCCTCGACGGGAGATATCCGATAGGGGCCGCCCTCGCGCTCCTGGTCATCACCGCGGTCGTCGATGCGGCCGGAAATGTAGCGGCGGCGAATTCGCTCGCGGAGTTTGTCTTCTTTCTCTTGGCCGGTGGCGTGGTCCTGCTCCTCATCGAGCACGTTCGCGAGCGCCCGGAGGCGGCGGCGACATCAGGGCTTCTGGGTCCGCAGCGCCCAGCGACCGAGGCGGCGGAAGAACGGAAGGGGCCGACCGAACAGCCGCTCCACGGCCTCGAGCAGGAGCCGGTCCCCCTCGTCGATCGACCGAGTGGCGAGGACCGCCACTACGAACAGGAGAGCGATCCCAATCCCGAGGGCGGGAAGCACCCACAGCGGGACGTGCGGGTGGAGAAGGCCCAGGACCAGACCGACCGGGACCGCGGTGACGATGAAGGGGGTCACGAAATGCCGGTGGAACGGGTGGACTCCCGTGAGCACGCGGAGCTGGACCAGGCATAGCGCCGCATAGGTGGCGTTCGCGACCGCCCAGGCGATCGCGGCGCCGACGAATCCGTAGGTGGGCACGAGCGCGAACGCCACCACCACGTCGATGCACCCCGTGGCCACGGCGTTCGTGGCCAAGAGCCGAGTCTGGCCGAACGCGACCTGGGCGTTCGCCGCCGGACCGAGGACGGTCGTCGCAAAGGCGCCGACGACCGTGATCTGGAGAGGCTGCACTTGCCCGGTGTAACCCGGTCCGTAGACGAACCCGAGCGAACCGCTCGGCAGGAAGAAGAACAGCAAGAAGAGGGGCAACGAGACGATGATCAACCACTTGGTGACCGTGACGTACGTCATCGCCACCGACGCCGTGTCACCGCGTCGGACGAAGCGGCTCGCGACGGGCAGAAAGATGTACGCCGCCGCCCCGATCCCGATCGGGATGAGCCGCGTGAGCGTCAGCGACGCGGTGTACGTCCCGACCGAGCTCGGGTGAAAGACCCCGAGAATGAGCGTGTCGCCGGACCCGGTGATCGACGCCATGACCCCGACGACGAAGAGCGGAGCGGTGAAGCGAAGCAGTCGCGGCAGCGCGGCCGGCGCGAGGGGCCCCGGCGAAAGGTGGCGTGGCAGACGCCGGTACAGGTAGACGACGAGAAGTCCGAGGGTGATCGCGCTCGCGCCCGCGTAAGCGACGAGGGAATCGGTGAGGGTGATTCCGGCGGGAGGTACCACGAACCAGACGGTGATGAAGACGAGAAAGAGCGAAGGGTTGACGATCTGGATGAAAAGAGCGTTCGGAGCGACGTCCTCGTACCCCTGGAAGATGGAAGCGATCAGGCTCGAGAGGATCCCGGAACCGAGGCCAATCGGGAAGAAGCGGAGGCTCAACGTGATCCCCGGGGAACCGAGGGACTGGCCGATCGGGCCGGCGAACAGGAACAGCAGGACCGAGGCCACGAGCGCGCTGATGCTACCGATCCAGAGGGTGGCGCGGACGATCGTCCGCCGTTCGTCGTCCTGGGTGGCGTACGGCAGGCTCCGGGCGACCGCACTCGGTAGACCCAGCGAGCCGATGGCGATCAGCACGCCGGTCAAGGTAAGCCCAAAGGAGTACGAGCTCCAGTCGCTCGTCGAGATGCTCCGGACGACGAGCACCCGGGAAACGAAGTTGAGGCCGACCAGGAGAAGGGTCGAGACGAGCAGGAACAGCGTCCCCTTCGTGACGCTCGAGAGCCCTTCCCGAACGAGCTCCTCCGAATCCTGGGCCAAGAGCTTCGCCTACGGCTCGGCTTCCCCTCACGACACTAAAAGTGTGCTGGCCGGTTGGCAAGGTCAGGATTCTAGTAGCCGTCCTCCGTGGGCACAATCGTGGGTATTCCCGGTCCGGGAGCCGCAGAGTGGGCGGTCGGCCTCCTCGCGTGGGCCGTACTGGCGCTGCTCGTCGGAGAGCTCCTGAGGGCGCTCACCGCTCGCTGGGTCCCGCTGTGGCAGCGACCCGACCCGATCGAGCAGGGCCTGCTGGACCTTTACCTCGGCGGCGCCGTGCTGTACCTGGCCGCCTCGGTCCCGTGGAACGCGTTCGTCGCCCCCCTGGTCTACGCGCTCCCTCTGGTCGGGGCCGCGGGTGTTGGGGTCCTTGCGTTACGGGCCGCTCGTCGCCCTGGCGGAGCCCGTGAGATCCGAGACCGGCTCGCCCCGCTTCTCCACCCGGTCCGAGCGGTCGTACTTCTCTCAGCGCTCGCGCTCTTCCTGGTCGAGCTCTGGGTCGCGGCCCCCGTGGCGACGGGGAACACGTACGACTCGAGCCTGCTCACCTTGTACACGAGCCTCCTCCTGAACCATCATTCCACGGCGCTGAGCTTCGCGCCGTACGCCTCGACCGGCCTCCTCTACCCTCAGGGAACGACGGTCTGGTTGGGAGGAGCGCAACTCTGGTTCGGCCTCCCTCCGGCCCGGACCGCCCTGCTCGTGACGCCCCTCTTCTTCGGACTCGCCCCGCTCGCCGGGTTCACCTTCGGTCGGCGGTGGTTCTCGAGCGACCGGGCGGGCCTTGCCACGGCCCTCGTGCTCGCGTGGGTTGGGGTCGGCACCCGGGGGATCGTCTTCGGGAGCAACGACTTCGTCCTCGCGTTCCCGCTCGTTCTTCTCTTGGCCGGTCAGGCGGTCATCTGGACGAGGGACTCGTTGCCTCGGATCGGCGACGTTCTCGGCTTTGGGATCCTCCTCGGGTACTCGGCCGCGCTGAACCCGGTCGGTGCCGAGTGGCTCCTGCTCGCCCTGCCGGTGATCGCCCTCCTCGTTCGGCCACGGTTTGGAGGTCGACCCATCCCATGGTTCGGACGCTGGGCGGCCGCCGTAGGAACGGCACTGGTCGGGGTCCTCCCGTCGCTCTACGTCCTTGCGATCGGACACTCCAGCTCCGGCTTCGTCCCCGGGGCGACCGGGCCGGCGGCGGGCAGCTCCCCCGGGATCACGGCGTCGCAATTCATCGGCTGCATCGACCCCTTTCTGTTCGGGGACTCGGACACCGGCCTGTCGACCGTGGCGGCCCTCCGTCTCGAGCTGGCCATCCTGATCGCCGTGGGGATCGCGGTCCTCCTGCTCGTGGGCCGGGATTCCGCTCTCGGTCGCTACTGTGAGCCGTTCCGTCCGTTCGTGGTGGGAGCCGTCGTCGCCCAGGTCGCTCTTCTCGCGGTCTGCTGGCTCGCGAGCACCGGCTTTGGCCCGGCGGTCGATGTCGCGAGCATCACGAGCTCGAACGAGCTTTCGATCTCGCTGTTCAGCGTCTACGGGTTCATCGGCGCGATCCCTCTCGCTCTTGCGCTCGAGCGATTCGCAGGATGGATCCGTCGGGTCGAGGCTCCCATGCGGCGACCGGAATCGCCGCGTCCGAGCGCGTCATGGTCGGGGAAGACGCGAAGGGTCCTCGCCTCGCGGGCGGTTATCCCGTTCGTCGTTGCTCTCGTCATCGTCGTGCCCGGGGTCGTGCTCACGCCAACCGTGCTCCCCCCGACCCTCTCCCAACAGTACCACGACTTCGGCAACGTGACCGCGGATGACTTCGACCTCCTCAGCTACGCTGGCACCCACCTCCCGAGCGGCGCGCGGGTCCTGGTCGCCCCGGGCAGCGCGGGCCAGTTCTTACCCGGGTACTGCGCGAACCTCGTCCTCCTTTACCCGATGGTGCCGGACTGGTCCACCGTCAACGCATCGTACGAACGGTTGGTCCGGGACCTGCCCAACGCTACGTTCACGTCGCAGGACGCCCGTGCGATCGCTTTGCTTTCGGTAGAGTTCATCGTGGTCACGGGCAACAACACGATGCTCTGGCCCGCGTTCTCTCCGCGGCCGTTCCTTTCGGACCAGGCGACCTACAACGTGACCTTCCACGAAGGGGACGCATACTTGTTCCGCGTGATCGCGTGACCCAGCGGACGAGGCGGAGGGAAGGGGTTCTCGAGGCGGGAAGCTGACTAGATGAACTCGTCCAGGATCTTCTCGTTGCCCTTCAGTCCCGCGGGCTGGTAGACGAGCGGGCCGGCCGCCATGACCTGCTCGAGGTCCTCGTACGTCGGCTTTTCGACCTTGTAGAAAAGGCCGATCGGGATCTTGTCGCCCCACTCGAGGGACCGGGACCACGCCGCCACGATGTCACTCGGGTTGTGACCCGCGCTCTCGAGCTTGTAGATGCGCTGGCGGAAGAAGTCGAACGTGTTGAGCTTGTTGTACGTCACGCACGGGGAGAAGACGTCGACGAACCCGAACCCTTTGTGTTCGATCGCCCCGGACACGAGGTCGGCGAGATGCTTCACGTCGCCCGAGAATCCGCGGGCCACGTACGTCGCTCCGCTCGCGAGGGCGAGCGCGATCGGGTCGATCGGGTTCTCGATGACCCCCGTCGGAGTCGACTTGGTCTTGTGGCCCATCGTCGTGGTCGGACTCGCCTGACCGGTCGTCAGACCGTAGATCTGGTTGTCCATCGTGACGTACGTCAGGTCGACGTTGCGTCGCATCGCGTGGATGAAATGTCCGGCGCCGATCCCGAAGCCGTCACCGTCGCCGCCGGTGGCGATGACCGTCAGGCCGTGGTTGCCCCACCGGATCCCTTCGGCGAGCGGGATCGAGCGGCCGTGGATCCCGTGGAAGCCGTACGACGAGAGGAAGTGGGGGAGGTTCGACGAGCAGCCGATCCCCGAGGCGATCACGACGTCCTTGCTCGGGATCTTGAGGCGCTTCAGCGCCATCTCGATCGCGGCGACCACTCCGAAATCGCCACAGCCGGGGCACCACGTCGGCTTGGTCTGCGACTTCCCGACGATCGGCA
>DATJVA010000083.1:0-4469 GCA_035502015.1 Thermoplasmata archaeon
CCGCGCTGAACGTATACGTCGCCGACACGCTCGTCGGCGTCGCCACGAGGGCCGACTGCGTTCCGCCCGTCGCCGTCAGGGTCGGCGCCTGGTCGGTGTAGCCCGTCGCGGTCGAGTTAGCGGTGTACGTCGCCGAGACGCTCACGGCCCCGGAGCCCGACAGCCACCCGAACTGGATGGTCCCAGGGCTACTGTTCGAGAACGTTGTGGAGAGCGTCGGGTAGAATCCCGAGAATGTTGTCTGGCTGTCGGGATTCACGACGATCGGGTAGAGATAGGTGGGACCATTGAGCCAGGTTGACCCGGCGAGCGCCTGGGCGCTGAGGACGTACGAGCCCAGGCTGGAAAACGCGTGGGTGGCGGTCGGCTCAGGGCCCGTGTAGTTCGAACCATCGCCCCAGAACACCCTGTATTGGGAAGCCGAACCTGCCTCGAGTAGCGAAACGGTGGCCGTGATGCTCTGTCCCTGGGTCAAGCTTGGAACGACCTGGCCAAACCCGAGCTGGTAGTCAACGAATAGGGCTGCGCCGTCCATCCCCGGAGGGTTGCATGTGGACTGTGGAGAGCACGTGCTCCGCACTGCGCTTTCACTTCCCGAAGCCCCGCTCAACACCGCATATCCCACACCACCGGCAACGACGATTACGGCGACTAGCACTACAATCGCGACCCGCGACGAAATCATCCCTCGACCCGATCGTGGGAGATCGTGGGCGGAAGTTTCGCTCTCGGTCGGCATACGGTCGCCTACATCTCTAAGGGCCCCGTTCCGAAGTGCAAGGGCGAGCACTTGTATTTCCTCCCTAGCGGTGGCCTCTCCGTGACGTCCACGGACGGGAGCTCCGTGGGGCGGGCGGAAATCCCGTCGACCGGCGTCCGACGCGGGCGGGCCCGTTAATCCAGGGACTCGATGATCCGCCGCGGAAGAGTCCGCCTGCGCCTGCTTCGGCGCGGCGGGAATGAGACGGTCAGCGAAGCGCCGAGTTCGATTTCGATGTCGATGCCGGGAGAGCGACCTTGCTCCCCTCGGTCACGGGCTTCGCGGGACCTCCGAGCGAGGGCGAGAGCGGGGCCAGCTCCTCTTCGTCCGGCGGGCGGAGCGGCTGCGTAGGCGGAGGAGGCGCGGCCGCCGCGCCGCTCCCTTTCAGGTTGAGGGACGCCTCGACCGTTCCGTCGTCCGAGTAGGTGAGCGTGAACCCCATCCGCTTCATCAGCGAAAGGGCGCGGTAGTTCTCCGCGAGCATGACGGAGTAGACCCGCTCGACGCCCATGTCCTCGGCCACCTCGAGGACGTGGTCGGTGAGCTTCGTGCCGAGCCCGACGTTCTGGAACTCGTCGGTGACGATGATCGCGAACTCACCGCTCTTGCCGTCCGGTTCGATGCTGAGGCGCCCGACACCGAGCAACCGTCGCTTTCCGTTCTGCGTGATCTCGGGAACGATCGCGATCTCGCGGTCGTAGTCGATGTTGCAGTAGCGCACCCGCACCTCGTGCGGCGTGTCCTTGATCACCTGGAAGAAGCGGTACCGGATCGACTCCTCGGAGAACGCCTTGAACATCTCGAGCCACATCGGCTCGTCCTCGGGCTTGATCGGCCGAAGGAGGACATCCTGTCCGTTCGACATCCGCCAGCGGGCCTCGTACTTCTTCGGATACGGACTGATCACGAGGTGCGAGTGCGCATCGGGGGGACGATGGGCGAGGTTCTTGTCGACGAGGATGCGCGCGTCGAGGACGTGCACTTTCGTTTCCGTAAGGACAAGGGGATTGATGTCGATCTCCTTGATCTGCGGGAACTCGACCATCAGCTGGGAGAATAGGAGAAGCGTCTTCTCGAGCAGTTCGAGGTTCGCCCGCGGTTGGTTCCGATACCCCTTCAGCACCTGGTAGACCTTGGTCTCCTCGAGCATCCGCCGGATCAATGTGGTGTTGAGCGGAGGGATGCCGACCGCGGTGTCGCGGTACAGCTCGACGCCGATGCCGCCCATGCCGAACAGGATCGTCGGGCCGAAGAGCGGGTCGACCTTCCCGCCGACGATCAGTTCGTGGCCTCCCTTGCCGATCATCGGCTGGACGGTGACGCCAAGGATCTGCGCGTCCTCCTTGTACGACTTCGCGCGGGCGATGAGCACGTCGAACTGCCGGCGCACTTCCTCCTCGGAGCCGATGTCGAGCACGACCCCTCCGGCCTCCGACTTGTGCGGGATGTCCGGCGAGAGGATCTTGAGCACCACCGGGAATCCGAACCGCCGTGCCTTCTCGGCGGCCTCGTCGGCGGTGGCGGCGGTCTCGGTCGAGACGACCGGGAAACCATAGTACTTCAGTACCCGTTTCGCCTCCTCCTCCGTCAGGACCTCGCGGCCCTCCTTCGCCGCCTGCTGAAGGATCACCGTGATCGGCCGGCGCGGCGGGGCGGAGTCGACGGAGATCTCCTCGGGAGTCTCGTAGAGGAGTTCGATGTTCCGGCGATACTGGTACATCGTGAGGTACGTCTTGACGGCCATCTCGGGCGAGTCATAGGTCGGGATGTTGTGACCGGCGAAGTAGGAGTTCGCCTCCGTCACCCGGCTCCGACCCATGAACGACGCGAGGATCGTCTTGTTCTGGTAGGTCCGCGACTGGAGTACGTCAACGACTGCTTCCGCCACCGAGAGTGGATTGATCATTGCCTGGACGGTCAGCAGAATCAGGATCCCGTCGACGCCCTCGTCGTCCAAGCACGCCTCGAGAGCTGCGCGGTACCGCTCGGGTCCTGCATCGCCGATCAGGTCGACCGGATTCCCATGGCTCCAGAACGGCGGAAGCGCGGCGTTCAGCCGCTCCATCGTCTTCGGACTGAGCTCGGCCAGCTTACCGCCACGGGCGAGGAGCGCATCGGTCGTCATCACGCCCGGACCACCGGCGTTCGTGATGATCGCGAGCCGTGGGCCGCTCGGGAGCGGTTGCGTGCTCAGCACCTCGGCGGCGTTGAACAGGTCGGCGATCTCGTCCACGCGGACAACGCCGGCTCGCTTGAACGCCGCCTCGTAGATCGCGTCTTCTCCCGATAGTGAACCCGTATGCGACGCGACGGCCTTGGCGCTCTCGCGGAACCGCCCGGCCTTGACCACGACGATCGGTTTGGAACGCGCGAAGTGACGCGCCGCGCTCATGAACCGGCGCGCGTTGGTCACGCCCTCGATGTACATCAGGATGCTCCGGGTCTGCGGGTCGCTTCCGAAGTAGTCGATCAGGTCCCCGAAGTCGACGTCGACCATCGACCCGACCGAAACGAACGTGGAGAACCCGATGTTCTCGTGGATGGCGGTGTCGAGGATCGCCGAACCGAGCGCCCCGCTTTGCGAAAGGAAGGCGACCGTCCCCGGTTTGGGGACCTTCGACAGGAACGTGCCGTTCAGGCGCGTCGCGGGCCGGATAATCCCGAGGCAGTTGGGGCCGACGACCCGGATCCCGTACTTGTTCGCTACCTGGACGATCTCGTCCTCGAGCGCCTTCCCCGCTGGCCCGGTCTCCTTGAAACCGGCGGAGAGGATGACCACCCCCTTGACTCCCGCCCGGCCGCATTCGTCGACGACCCCGGCCACGGTCTTCGCCGGTGTGGCGATGATCGCGAGGTCGACCGTCTCGGGGACGGCCGCGATGTTCGGATACGCCTTGACCCCAAGGATCTCGGACTTGTGGTTGTTGACGAGGTAGGACTTCCCTTCGAACAGCCCGCGGACGAAGTTGGCCGTGACAGCGTAGCCGACCGAGCCTTCCGTGTCGCTCGCGCCGAGGATGGCCACGACCCGGGGCTTGAAGATCCGGTCGAGGTTGGTGGTGCCCACGGTCTGCCTCCTGCCCTTCGTCCTCGCCCGGTGGATTCCGACCTCTCACCGGCCCCGGATGGAGCGCGGCAGAGGTCGAACGTCCGCGCGAGCAGTATTACAGATTCGTCGCCCCTCAAAAAGGGGTTCGTTTCCCCGGGTCGACGGCCCCCCGAACCGCTTCGCGGTCCACCGAAACCGGGCGCGGGAGCGGCGCTTCGTTCCGGCGGGAGCCGGCTCGGTCACGTCGGAAGCTCGATCACGGTCTTTCCGTGCCCTTGCCCCATCTTGAGTTCGGCGAGAGCCGCCGGGGCCTCGGACAATCGCACCCGACGTTCTAGGGGGACCGGCAGGCGATGCTCGATGAACTGCCGAATGAGCTTGCCGAGGAGCTCGGCGTTCGGCTGCAGGTCGAGATTCACCCCTCGTCGCCCGGACCTCTCGAGCGCTGGGACGTCCGCCACGTAGGTGGTAGTCAGAGCGGTGCCCCCGCCGCGGACGAGCGTCGCATAGCGGTCGAAGCCCGTTCGGTCGCTCATGACGTCGATCAGCCCATCGAATCCCGACGGATGGCGGCGGCGCATCGTTTCGACGGGGTCCGAGGACGTCGGGTCGACCGTCTCCGCGACGCCCATCGCCCGCAGGCGAGCGGACGAGCTTTCC
>DATJVA010000084.1:0-7006 GCA_035502015.1 Thermoplasmata archaeon
CCGCGCTGAACGTATACGTCGCCGACACGCTCGTCGGCGTCGCCACGAGGGCCGACTGCGTTCCGCCCGTCGCCGTCAGGGTCGGCGCCTGGTCGGTGTAGCCCGTCGCGGTCGAGTTAGCGGTGTACGTCGCCGAGACGCCCACCGACCCGGAGCCCGACAGCCACCCGAACTGGGTGGTCGCGGTGCTACCGTTCGTGAACGTCGTGGAGAGCGTCGGGTAGAATCCCGAAGAAGTCGTCTGGTAGTTCGGTGTGATATCGATCGGGAACAGGGACGCCGGTCCCGTGTGCCAGACCGAGCCGACCAGCGCCTGAGCGCTGATCACATACCAGCCGAGAGTGGAGTAAGCGTGGTTCGAGGTGGGGTTGGCACCCGTGTAGCTCGACCCATCACCCCAGTAAATAGCGTACTCATTGACCGTCTCGGGTCCAGACACAGCGACCGTTGCAGGGATGCTTGTCCCCTGCGTGGTGCTCGCCACGGCCTGTCCGAAGCCAGCACCGTACGGAACGCTCAACACCACGTCGTTCAATCCGAGGTTTTGCTGACAAATCGGATTGTTCGGCGGAGAGCACGTCGAGGTCGTCTTGGTCCCATTGCCCGAGACCGCGCTCAGCGCCGCATAGCCGGCACCGCCGACGATGAGGATCACCACGATCATCACCACGACGGCAACGGTCATCGACATCCCTCTTCCGCCCAGCCGGAAAGTCGCACCGGCCGGGTTCTCATTCTCACTCGCCATGAACCCACTCACGTCCCCGAGGGGGACAGCACCCCGACCTCGAAGCCGCTATATATAGTCTTACGAGATGAGCTCCCCCGTGTCGCAGGGCGGCCGGAGGCTTCGCCTCGCGCCGTCCCTCTTGAGCGCCGATTTTGGGGCCCTGGGCGACGCGATCCGGGCCGCGGAAGCGGGTGGCGCGGATGCGTTCCACCTGGACGTGATGGACGGACACTTCGTGCCGAATATCTCCTTCGGCCCAGCGCTCGTTTCCGCGGTTCGCGCCCGGACGAAGCTTCCGCTCGACGTGCACCTCATGATCGAGGAGCCGATGCGCTACCTTGAGACCTTCCGGGTCGCGGGGGGGGACACCTTGGTGTTCCACGTGGAGTCGCGGTCCGAGCCGCGGGCGGTGATCCGCGAAGGTCGGCGGCTCGGCGTTTCCGTGGGAGCGGCCATCCGCCCGGATACCCCGTTCTCCTCGGTCGAGCCGCTCCTCGACCAGCTCGACCAGGTCCTCGTTATGAGCGTCCACCCGGGGTTTTCGGGGCAGAAGTTCATTCCCGACGTACTTCCCAAGGTCCGCAAGGCCCGAGAGTGGGTCGAACGACAGGGCTCGCCCGCCGACATCTCGATCGATGGCGGGGTCACTCCCGAGACCGCGGTCGATGCGGCGGAGGCGGGAGCGACGTTCTTCGTCTGCGGGAACTCCGCCTTCGGAGGGGCGAGCGTCGGGGAGAACCTCCGACGACTGCGCGAGGGCGTGGAGAAGGGGGCCGGGCGTGCGGTTCGCTGACCTCTGCGATGTCTTCGCGCGGCTTGAGACGACCTCGAAGCGCCTCGAGATGCGCGCGGCGCTGGTCGGGCTGATACGACCGCTTCGACCCCCCGAGCTCGGTCGGGTGCTCTACCTGGCCCAGGGACTCCTGCGTCCGGAGTACGAGGGGGTCGAGCTCGGGATGGCCGACTCCCTCGCGCGACGTGCCGTCGCGACCGCCGCCCACTGCGAGGAGTCGACGGTGGCCCGGCGGACGAAAGAGTCCGGGGACCTCGGGACCACGACCGGCGAGCTCCTCGAGGGCGTCCGTCGGCTCGAGGAGGTCTCCCCCCTCAAGGTGGCGGAGGTGTACGATGAGCTCTTTCGGATCGCGAGCGCCAAAGGTCCGGGATCCCAGGAGGTCAAGGTCGGCATCCTCTCGGACCTCCTGGTCCGGTCGACCCCTTTGGAAGGGAAGTTCATCGTCCGGTTCGTGCTCGGAACCCTTCGCGTGGGCGTCCGCGAGATGACCATTCTCGACGCGCTAGCCGAGGCGTTCGCGGACGGAACCGAAGCCGCGCGACAGAAGATCGAGGCGGCGTTCAACCTCTCGAGCGATCTCGAGCTCGTATCTAGCGCGCTCGTCAAGAACGGACTGGACGGCCTCAGCGAGGTCGCTCTCGAGGTGGGCCGACCGATGCGGGCGATGCTCGCGGAACGGGCGCGGACGCTCGCCGACGTCCTCAAGCGGATGGACGGACGCGCGGCGTTCGAGTACAAGTACGATGGCCTTCGCGTGCAGGCCCACATTCCGAAGAGCGGACCGGTCCGCCTGTTCTCCCGTCGGCTCGAAGAGATCAGTGCCCAGTTCCCCGAGCTGGTGGAGGAGCTGCCGAAGGCGGTTCGGTCGGTCCCGGCGATCCTCGAGGGCGAATGCGTTCCGATCGACCCCGACACCGACGAGATCCAGCCGTTCCAGCAGGTCTCCCGGCGGCGTGGCCGCAAGCACGACCTCGACCGGGTACGTGACGAAGTGCCGGTCTGTCTCTTCGCTTTCGATGTCTTTCTCCTCGGGGGAACGGCCGTGTACGAGAGGGCGTTCCCCGAACGACGGGCGCTGCTCGAGAAAGCGCTCTCCCCGACGGAGCGCGTGCGGCTCGCGGTCCAGCAGGTCGTCTCGAACGTCGAAGAGGCCCAGACCTTCTTCGACGAAGCGATCGCCGCCGGCGGCGAAGGGGTCATGGCGAAATCCCTCGCCGAAGGGAGCGGCTATCGTGCGGGTGCCCGTGGGTTCTGGTGGATCAAGTACAAGCGGGAGTACGCCACGGGGCTCTCGGACTCGATCGACGGCGTCGTGGTCGGAGCCTTCCAGGGGAGGGGCCGTCGCGCGGGCCGGTACGGAGCGTTCCTCCTGGCCGTCTACGATCCCAAGGCCGACCGTTTCGAGAGCTTCTGCAAGGTGGGCAGCGGATTCGACGACGCCCAGCTCGCCGAGATGCCTGGCCGCTTGCAACGGTTCGAGGTGCCCGAGCGTCCCCTTTCGGTGGTCACCGGGGTGACCCCGGACCAGTGGGTCCGTCCGGAGGTCGTCCTCGAGGTCCGGGGCGCAGAGCTCACGCTCAGCCCGGTCCATCGGGCCGCGCTCGGCGCGATCCGAACGGGAGCAGGGCTCGCGCTCCGCTTCCCCCGCTTCACCGGACGGGTCCGTACCGACAAGAGCGCGACCGAGTCCACGACCACCGAGGAGCTCCTCCGCCTCTACCGTTCCCAGGTGCGTCAGGAGACGCCCGAGGGCTCTCCCGACGCCCCGTGAGCTCCGGTTCTCCCCGAGAGGCAAGGCGCGTTCGCCTCGGCCCAAAGGCATAAGAAGGCCGGGCCCCGTCGCTCGCCGACGGTAACGGACCATGCTGGTCGAGATGACGGAACTCCTGGGGCGCCAGATCTACACACCCGAAGGCCGACTCCTCGGCGATGTCGACAACGTGGTCGTCGACGTCGAGGCGGCCAAGATCGACGGCCTATACGTCGACGAGACCAGCCCGATGTTAGTGGAGGACTCCCGACCCACCAACGTTCCCTACCGATGGGTGTCGGCGGTCAACGACGTGGTCCTCCTGAAGTACTTCCCCCGCCGGGTATCGGTCAAGAAGACACCGGCGCGCGCCCCAAAGGAAGAAGGACCGGTCGCTCCCGCCGCACGGTAGTGCTGCGGGGATAGCCAAGCCCGGACAACGGCGCAGGACTTAAAGGGCGGTCACCGCCGAAGAGATCCTGCCGCGAAGGCGTTCGCCGGTTCAAATCCGGCTCCCCGCTTCGCTCCCTTTCCTCGAGCTAGGCCCATCACCTCTTCTGCTCGAAAGTCCATTCGGCGGTCGTGCGACGGGAGCAGCTGGTCCGCAGGATCCAGGCCGTCCCGCTTCCGGCCCAGCCGGAGGCCGCCCTCGAACAGGTGGGAACGCCCGCCGAGGCGGCCGCCGACCTCCTCCTCTCGCTCCACCGACACATCGACCTCGCCGGCCGGTCGGTGGTCGACCTCGGGTGCGGCACAGGGCGGCTCGCGATCGGGGCGGCCCTGCTCGGAGCTCACCCGGTGCTCGGAGTCGAGGTCGACCCGAGCCTCGTTTCGGTCGCGGAGGCCGCAGCGCTCACGGCCGGGGTGGACGTCGACTTTAGGGTTTCGGACGTCGCACGTTGGAGCGGTCCGGCCGATATGGTCGTGATGAACCCCCCCTTCGGTGCCCAGACGCGCCACGCCGACCGGCCGTTCTGGGAGCGCGCGCTCACCCTTGCGCACCGCTCGGTCGGCGCGTTCGCGTCCTCGGCCTCCCGAACCTTTATAGCACGACTCGCGCTCGACCGCGCCGCCCACGTCGTCGAAGTCGAGCCGGTCGCTTGGGGTCTTCCGCGCACGTTCCCGCACCACCGGAGAGCGAACGTCCGACTCGCCGTCGACCGTTGGCTGATCGACACAGGAACAGACCGATGACATCCCCCTCCGAAGAATCGAAGCTCGTCCTTCCCGGCGACTACCTTGGGACCGCGGAGGAGTTCCTCCCCGGCCGCGGCACGTACGAGAACCGCGGACGGATCTACGCGTCCGTGCTGGGCACCTCCCACGTCGACCCGAGGGACCGTACGGTCCGCGTCGAGCCACGGAACGCCGTCCCCGAGATCCAGGAGGGGGAGATCGTTTACGCGCGCGTCGACGAGCTCAAAACGGCGATGGCGATCTGCACGATCCTCACCACCTCCGCGAGCCGGCGACCGGTGCCCGGCGAGCCCGAGGGGACGGTCCACGTCTCGAAAGCGAAGGAAGGATACACCGAGTCGCTCGCCAGCGAGTTCGCGGTCGGCGACATCATCCTCGCGAAGGTCCTACAGTCGCATCCGTCGGTGAAGCTGACGACCGCCCCTTCCTCGCTCGGCGTCATCTCCGCCCGCTGTCAGGTCTGTCACAATCTTCTCGCTCGGCGCGCGAAGGGGCTTGAGTGCCCCCGATGCGGTCACCGGGAGCAGCGCAAGCTCGCCCACGGTCCCGCGTTCCCGGCCCCTCCGGGGGAAAGCGCCGATGTCCGCTGAGGAAGAGCGGCGGCTCGCCTCACTCGTTCGGGCCCACGACCGCTGGCGCGGTCGCGAGGTGTTCAACCTCCTCGCGAGCGAGAACGCGCTGTCACCGACGGCGCGCAAGTACCTTGGCAGCGACCTTGCGGGGCGCTACACCCTCCCGATCACGACCGACTTCCACGGGGAGACCATCGACAATAGCTACGCTGGAACGCGCTACACGGACCAGATCGAGACGCTGGCCAACGGTGCCGCGGCGCGCCTCTTTCACGGCCGGTTCGCGACCACCCGTCCGCTGTCGGGACACATCGCTGCCCTCTCGGCGATCGTGCCGCTCCTTCCCCCCAAGTCACGCCTTCTCGCCATCTCTCCCGATGAGGGAGGGTACGACGGCTACGCTCCCGGGTACATCCCCGCCGTCTTCGGCTACACGGTCCGGCCGCTTCCGGCCGACGGTCCGGGGCACCGGGTCAACGCGCCGGCCGCCATCGATGCGATCCGCCGCGAGCGACCGCAGGCGGTCGTGCTCGGACAGAGCTTCTTCCTCTTCCCCTATCCTCTTCGGGAGATCGCGGAGGCCGCGCACGCGGTCGACGCGCTCGTCCTGTACGACGGGTCCCACGTGCTCGGCCTGATCGCGGGCGGAGAGTTCCAGGACCCACTGCGCGAAGGGGCCGACGTCCTGTACGGGAGCACTCACAAGTCGTTCCCGGGTCCCCAGGGCGGGCTCCTGGTCACGGACCGGGAGGACCTCTTTCGTCAGCTCGACCCCGCGCTCGTCTGGCGCATCTTCGACAACGCGCATTGGAACCGGATCGCCGCCCTCGGGCAGACGCTCCTTGAAATGGAGCGGTGCGGCGCCGAGTACGCCCGTACGGTCGTAGCGAACAGCCAGAGGCTGGGACGTGAGCTATCGGGAGGAGGGTTCCCCCTGGTCGCGGAGGCGGAGGGATTCACGCGCTCCCACCAACTCCACATCGACGGGAGCCGCCTCCAAGAGACCGCCCACGTTGGCCCGGGCGAGCTCGCTCGGCGGCTCGAGCGACAAAGGCTGCTGATCGACCTCATGGGTCGGGTCGGGACCGCCGAAGTGACCCGTCTCGGGCTTACCCCGGAGGAGATGCCCCAGCTCGCCCAGCTGCTGGTCCGGGGCGGGCTTCGGGGCGAAAGGGTGGGCCCCGAAGTGCTTGCCTGGCGTCGGACCTACCCCCGGCTTCGGTTCGCGTAACGCGCGCCGGTCCGCCAGAAAACCCGGGCTGCTGAGCCGGGGCAAACCTGAGCTGAACGGAGAAAAAGAAGGAGAAGGAAAGGGTTGGTCTACGGTCGCTTGCGCGACCGATCGATGGCCTAACCTACTGCATCCCGTGCTCGCTCTTCCCGTGAGCCGCGAGCTCCTCGGGCGTAGCGAACGATTTGCCGCACACGCTGCACGTGTTCGGCGCCCCCGTGGCACCGGGCTTGCTCTCCCACGGCTGGGGAGGCGCCTGTGCCGGGCGGCCCATCACGGCCCGAGCCAGGACCAAGGCGACGATCATGCCCACGATCAGACCCACGACCAGGAGCATGGTTCCCGCTGCAGCCCCGCTGAGACCTGAGATGACGGTCTGGTTCGTCCACTTCGTGGTGTTCAGGTAGACCGTCCCGCCCTTCGCGACCACGGAGATCGTGCCGTTGAAGTAGTGGGTGTTCGGCACGTACACGGTGGCGACCGTGATGGAGTACTTGTAGGTCCCAGGCTGACCAACGAACCAGTTCGCGTTCGTGGGGATGCCCGGGGTCAGTTCGATGAAGTTGTGGGAGAAGACCTGGGTGCCGCCCGCGTTGAAGATGTAGAGGTTGACTCCCGCGACATACGAACCGATGTAGGCGACCGAGAGGCTCACGTTACCGGTCGAGACCGCGCTCCCGTTGACCGGCGCCGCCAGCGTTGCTTGGAGGGGCACGGAGATCACGAAGAA
>DATJVA010000085.1:0-21160 GCA_035502015.1 Thermoplasmata archaeon
CTCCGCGCTGTTCGCGAACGGTATCCGTGTCTTCGGCCATCATCGACGTGACGGTTCCCCCCAGGGGATCTTCTGCGCGAACGGACAGTGCGCGCAGTGCTTGGTCCTTGCGGACGGCCTCCCGGTCAAAGCATGCATCACTGCCGTCCGCCCGGGGATGGACGTCCGGCCGATCGAGGGATTGCCCGAGCTCCTGGCCGATGACGTTCCGCTCCACCTGAAGCGCGAGATCCCGCAGGTCGAGACCGAGGTGCTGATCGTCGGGGGTGGCCCCGCCGGGCTCACGGCCGCCGCCGAGCTCGGCGAGCACGGCGTGCGCTGCATCGTCTGCGATGACAAGCAGGAACTTGGCGGCAAGCTGAGCCTCCAGACCCACAACTTCTTCGGGTCGGTCGACGACTGCTACGCCGGCACCCGCGGGAACGACATCGGTCGCCTCCTCGAGCAACATGCCCGGGCCCAGAGGCCGGTCGAGTTGTGGACCTCGTCTCCCGTCGTCGGCCTCTTCCAGGACGGGATCGTCGGGGTCGAGAAGCAGGGAAAGTTCACCGTCGTGCGGCCGAAGTGCGTGCTCGTGGCCGCCGGCGCGCGCGAGAAGGCCCTCGCCTTCGCGGGCGCCGACCTCCCGGGCGTCTACGGTGCCGGGGCGTTTCAGACCCTCGTCAACCGCGACCTCGTCAAGCCGAGCCACCGTCTCTTCATCATCGGCGGAGGGAACGTCGGGCTGATCGTTGCCTATCAGGCGTTGCAAGCCGGGATCGACGTGGTCGGCCTCGCCGAGGCGATGCCCGAGGTCGGCGGCTACAAAGTGCACAAGGACAAGATCCTCCGACTCGGCGTTCCCGTCTACACTTCCCACACCGTCGTTCGGGCGGAAGGAGACGGCCGGGTCGAGCGGGTCATCATCGCTCGGGCGGACGAGAAGTTCCAGCCGATCCCCGGCACGGAGATGGTGTTCCATGTCGACACGGTGCTCGTGGCGGTCGGCCTCTCCTCCGTGAACGAGCTCTACGAGGAAGGAAAGCGCCTCGGATTTGCCGTGTTCAGCGCGGGGGATGCCCACGAGATCGCGGAGGCGTCCGCCGCGATGTTCTCGGGGAAGATCGTCGCTCGGGAGATCCTCAAGAAGCTCGGCCATGCGGTCGAGATCCCACCCGACTGGACGGAGATCCAGGCGATGCTCCGCGCGCATCCGGGCCCGGTGCTCGGCTACTATCCTCCACCGACCGGCCTATCCGTCTACCCGGTCCTCCGCTGCGCGCAGGAGATCCCGTGCAACCCGTGCACGGACGTGTGCGTCACCGACGGCATCGAGATCCCCGAAGGCAACCTCCTCGGCCGGCCCAAGCTCGTCGGGGACTGCGTGGGGTGTCTCAAGTGCGTCGCGATCTGCCCGGGTCTCGCGATCAGTCTCGTCGACAAGCGCCACGACCCGAGCTCGAGGGTCGCTCGAGTGACGATCCCTTGGGAGATGCCCGAGGAGCTGGTCCACGCGGGGGACGAGGTGCCGACCACCGGGTTCGAAGGAGAGCTCGTGGGCACCGGCAAGGTCCTGCGGATCCTCTCGGGGAAGTCCCTCAATCGCCGCCGCCTGATGGTGCTCGAAGTACCGTTCGCGGACGCCGAGAAGGTCGCCGGCGTGCGCATCCGCACTCCGCGGGCTCCGTCCGTCCCGGACAAGGTCGCGCCGGTGGCGGACGAGGAGGTCGTGATCTGCCGGTGCGAACGGGTCACGAAGGAGATGATCTTGGAGTACCTCCAGGGGACCGGGGCCCGCGATTTCAATGCGATCAAGGCCGCCCTGCGGACCGGCATGGGCCCGTGCGGTGGGAAGACGTGCGCCGAGCTCACGATGAGGCTGTTCCGTGAGCTCGGGGTCGACCCGAAGAAGGTGACGCCCCCCGTGCACCGGCCGTTCACCCAAGAGGTGCCGATGAAGGCGTTCCTGGTCGAAGGCGATGGCAGTTCCTGAGTTCGACGCCATCGTCATCGGCGCGGGCTCGGTCGGGAACCCGACCGCCTACTTCCTCGAGAAGGAAGGGCTCCGCACGCTCGTCCTGGACGAGCTCTCGGCCTCCGGTCAGGGGCAGAACAAGGCGGCGATCGGCGGAGTCCGGGCGACGCATTCCGACCCCGCGAAGATCACCCTCTGCCGGCAGAGCCTGGAGATCTTCTCTCGCTGGAAGGAAGAGACCGGGACCGACATCGGCTGGAAGAAAGGCGGCTACTGCTTCCCGGCGTTCACCGAGAAGGTCGAGTCGACCGTCAAGGGGCTCCTCCCCGTCCAGAAGAAGTTCCGCCTCAACATCGACTGGCTCGAGGCAGACGAGTTCCAAAAGGTCGTCCCGGGGATCAATCCGAACGGGCTGCGCGGGGGGACGTTCTCTCCCGACGACGGCCAGGTGAGTCCCCTGCTCGCGGCCCAGGCGTTCACGAACGAGGCGGTCCGGCTCGGCGCCGAGTTCCGGTACCGCGAACCGGTGACGTCGCTCATGATGCACGGCAACTCCGTGGTCGGCGTCCGCACTCCGGTCGGCGAGTACCGCGCCCGGACGGTTGTCAACACCTCGGGAGTGGGGGGAAGCGAGATCTGCAAGATGGCCGGACTCGACATCCCGATCCTTCCGGACAGCCATGAGGGAGGGATCTCCGCGCCGGTCCAGCAGTTCCTTGGCCCGCTCGTCGTCGACCTTCGACCGGGCCCCGAAGGCAAGACGATCAACTTCTACTTCGGGCAAGACTCGAACGGGCAGATCATCTTCTGCTACACGCCCATCAAGCCGATCTCGGGGACGAACCGCAACTCGACCTACGAGTTCATGCCGATCGTCGCGGCGCGCCTCGTCGAGGTGATCCCGCGCCTCAAGAACCTCACGATCCGTCGCGTTTGGCGGGGACTCTACCCGATGACCCCCGACGGGAGCCCCATCCTGGGCAAAGCGCCCAACGTGGACGGCTTCGTCCTCGGCATCGGGATGTGCGGGCAGGGGTTCATGCTCGGGCCCGGGGTGGGCGCGAACCTGGCGGCGCTCGTCGCGCACGGTTCTCCGCTCGTCGAGAGGGAGGTCTTCGACCTCCTGAGTCCGGCACGCGACCTCTACGGCGGGAAGAAGGAAGCGCTGAAGTGAGCGGAAGCGCCTGCGAACGGCTCCGAAACCGCGGAGCCTAAGCAGACTCCGGACCGGCCGTCGGTTCCGCGGATGGGGATGGGACAGCGCGTCGAGTGAAGCGGGCCGTCAGGGCCCCTCCGCCCCGCACGGCGACGTAGAGCGCGAACGAGATCGTGACGATGAAGAAGCTCGGAGGATAGTTCTGGTACCACGCGATGAACAGTCCGGCCCAGATCGAGAACACCCCGATGGCGACCGACGCGACCATGGCGTAGAGCGGCCGCTTCGTGAGTCGGACCGCGGTGGCCGCGGGCGTGACCGTGAGCGCGAAGATCAGCAGCACACCCACGACCTGGACCGCGAACGAGATCGCCACCGCGAGCAGGAGCATGAAGGCCAGGTTGAGCGCGAGGAGCGGCAGCCCCTTCGCCTCGGCGACGTCCTCATCCAGGGACGAGAAGAGGAGGGGACGGTAGAGGAGTGCGAGGACCACCAGGACGACGATCGCCGCCTCGAGGGTCAGCACCACGCCGGCGACGCTCACCCCCTCAATGTCCCCGAACAGGATCGAGTACGCCTCGGTCGCGTAGCCATGGTAGAGGCTGAGGAAGATCAGGCCGAGCCCGAGCATGAACGCGAGCACGGTGCCGATCTCGATGTCGCGCGTCGCGGCACGACGTCCCAGGAGGGCCATGCCGGTGCCTCCCCCCATGGTGAACGCGAGGAGTCCGTAGACCGGATTGATTCCGAAGAGAACCGCTCCGGCGGCTCCGGAGAACCCTACGTGGCCGAGAGCGTGAGAGGCGAACGCGGAGCGTCGAAGGATGACGAAGTAGCCGACCACTCCAGCCATGATGGCCACGATCGTGCCGGCCTCGAACGCCTGGCGCATGATCGGGACCTGCCACATCACCCGCAGGTCGGTGATGAGGTTCCAATTGAACTGGGTGGGGTTCACGGCGGACCTCGTTCGTGAGGGTTCTCGCCCCCGACGATCACGATGTTCCCCCGAGAGTCGTGGAGGACTTCGACCGGCACACCGTAGAGCTCCGAGAGAGAGGCGGAGGTGAGAACCTTCTCCGGCGGGCCGGTCGCCACGTTGCCGTTCGCGATGTAGACCACCTTGTCGAGGCACTCGATCAGCGGGTTGATGTCGTGCGCGACGAGCAGGGTGGTCACGTGCCGGGAGACGACGAGGCCATGGACCAGTTCGACCAGCTCTCTCGTCCGGCGAAGGTCGAGGTTGGAGAGCGGCTCATCGAGAAGGAGCATTTCTGGCTGGCTCGCGATCGCCTCGGCGAGGAAGACCCGCTGGAGCTCACCCCCCGACATCGACCCGAGCGACTTCGAACCGAGCTCGGACGCGCCCACCGCCTCGAGCGCGCGCTCGCTCGCCTCCCGATGGGCTCGAACGTGGATTCCCGGGCCCCAGCGGGCCCCCGAGGCACCGAGCCGGACGAGTGCATCCGCTGCGACGTGCGTTTCGTTGTCGATGGTGTGCCGCTGAGGAACGTAGCCGATTCGCGGGTTGCCGCGCCGCGGCGCGGAGCCGAACACTTCGAGGGAACCCGCGGAAGGCCGTTGCAGTCCCAAGAGCAGTCGGAAGAGTGTCGTCTTACCGGCGCCGTTCGGTCCGATGACTGCGACGAACTCGCCGCGACCGATCTCGAAGGTGGCGTCGTGCCACACGACCTTCCTCCGGTACCCGACCTCAACGTGGTCGGCACGGATGGCGGGTCCGCCCGGAAATTCGACGTCGGTGCGGGTGGCCGAGTCGATCACGCCAACTCACTGCCCCAAGGCGTTCGAGTTCAGGGCGTTGTAAAGCGACAGGTACTCGGCCCCCATCCACTCCTGGAACGAGTACGTCGGCGGCTGGATCGTCTCGGTGATCCCTACGACGGTGACGTGGTTCTCGGCAGCGATGGTCTTCATGTTCTCCGTAGTCGGCGTGACGGTCTGTTCGTTGTAGACCAGGACCACTACGTGTCCGCTCTCGAGCTGGCACTGGAACTGGATGACGCTCTGCGTGGGTGGGTCGTTCCCCTCCGCGACCGCTTCCATGAACTCCGGTGGCGAGACGAGGTTGAGCCCGGTGAAGTTCGCGAGATAGACGAAGATGCTCTCGGTCGACGCAACCACCGTGCCCGCGAAGTGGTCGCGGATCGCCGTGGCGTTGCCGTAGAGGTCGCCGAGCGACACGTTCAGCGCGGCGTACTGTGCCTCGAAGTAGGCCGTAGCGGACGGACGGATGGCGACCAGGTCGGAGTACATCGCAGCGACCGTACGGTTCACGTAGACCGGGTTGTACCACATGTGGGGATTTCCCGAAACGATTCCTCCGGCGACGCCCACGCCGTTGAGCTCTCCCACATTGAGGACCGTCTGGTTCGAGTTGCCGTCGCCCGCGATGATCTGGATCGCCCAGTCGTCGTATCCCACGCCGTTCACGACCACCAGCGCGGCGTTGGTGATGGCGAGAGCGTCCGAGATGTTCGCTTCGTACTCGTGGGGGTCGGCGTTGGGGTCAGAAACGATGCTGAGGACGGAGGTCTGGTTCCCGCCAAGTTGGGAAACGAGGCTGCCCCAGAAGTTCTCCGCTGCGACCACCGGGATCGGAGCGTTCGAGTCCGCCTTGGTCACGGAGGTAATCCGAGGATTCCCGGCGGGATGGACCGATAGGGAAGAGGACGCCTCCGACCCCGTGTTCTCTGTGGAGGAAGTGACGTTCGAAACCGGTGTGACGATATTCGCGCAGGGATTGCCCGGGGCCTGACTCGTGAGCACCTCTCCGATCGCGACACCGGATACGGCGATAATGGCGACGACAGCGATTGTAATCTTTGCGAGCTGCTTCATGGATGCACTTCAGTGGGTGTGATGGGCTCGGACGACCCCGTGTCCGAATTCGGACGTTCGGCAAGGTGAGATCGGCTCCCCGTGGGGACACGCCGCGGGATGCTGCTGGGCCCGGCAGATCTCATCGACCGTGCGATGAGAGATGGCAAGGTCGATCTCGTGCGCCGCCGCGCAGGTCGCTTCGGGGCCGAGGCCGAGGTTCCCGAAGAGGGTCTCGGCGACTCGGTGATGACGGAGGTACTCCTGCAAGGTCCGACCGCCTTTGTCCGTGAGTCGGCTCTTTCCGCGGAATCGCGAGATCAGTCCAAGTTCCTCGAGCGGACCGAGGTGAGCCAGGGCGGAGGGGGACCGGACCCGGAGTCCCGACGCGATCTCCTTGAGGCTGGCGCCGCGGGTCGGGGACTGCCGTGCTCCGATCACACGCAGCGCTTCGACCTGTCGATTGGTGAGCTGTTGGAGCGTCTCCATGCTCGAGGGAGTTCGGCCCGGTATATATTGGATATCCTAATAATTAGGTATGCTGAAATGTTTGAAATGGCCTCGACAGCGACGTTTCGAGGGGAGCGTCGCACGGCGCTCCGTGGCGAACGCTTCATGTGGGAGGTTCCCTCGACGTCCAAGAGCGAGGTCCGTGCCGGGCCGAGCGGAAACGCAGGAAGTACCGATGGCGCTGAAGGTGAGCTCGCCACAGTGGAAGACGGGGGAGACGATCCCGACGAAGTACACCGGGGACGGCGCGGATGTGTCGCCACCGCTCGTGTTCGAAAGCGTGCCGAACGGCACCAAGGCGTTCGCGTTGATCTGCGATGACCCCGACGCGCCCGTGGGGACCTGGGTGCACTGGGTCATCTACGACCTCCCGGGTTCGGTGAAGGGACTCCCGGAGGGGGTCCCGAAGAAAGGGTCGCTCCCCGACGGAAGCCGTCAAGGCTCCAACAGCTGGAAGAAGTCGGGGTACGGAGGGCCGTCGCCGCCTCCCGGAGCACCCCATCGCTACTTCTTCCGTCTCTACGCGCTGCGCGAGCCTCTCGGAATTGGTCCGGGGCTCAGCGCGAAAGAGGTCGAGTCGGCCGCCCGGGTGAAGTCGATCGAGATGGCCCAATTCATGGGCATCTACCGGAGAACCTGACGACTTTTCCGCTCCTCGCTCCCGTGGAACGCCCTCTCGGGAGGCGTTCCGCGCCCTCTGACGTGAGCTGGGAGGTATTTGTACGAGTACCGTGCTGCGCCGCGCTCGTTGACCGCCCATGATGACCGACGGATTTGCCATCGAGACCCACGGGATCACGCGGGAGTTCAGCTCCCGCAAGGGCTTCCTGTTCCGTGAGGTCACGCGCACCGAGGCTCTCCGCGGCATCGACCTGACCGTCGAACGAGGGGCGATATTCGGTCTCCTCGGACCGAACGGGGCGGGCAAAACAACCTTCACGAAGATTCTGTCGACCCTGCTCCTTCCCACCCAGGGCCAGGCGTTCGTGCTGGGGCACGATGTCGTGAAGGAAGCCGACTGGCTCCGCCCCCGAATGGGACTCGTGCTCGGCGGCGAGCGCGGGCTCTACAACCGGGTCAACGCCCGCGAGAACCTACGGTACTTTGCGGACCTCTACGGGATTCCGCTCGCCGAGCGGGAGCGCCGGATCAACGAAGTGCTTGCGCGGGTCGAGCTCGAATGGGCGGCCGACCGCCGGGTAGAGGAGTACTCGCGGGGGATGAAGCAGAAGCTGCACATCGCCCGAGGGATCCTGCACCGCCCCCAGATCCTCTTCCTGGACGAGCCGACGATCGGCCTCGACCCGAAGAGCGCTCGGGAGATGCGCAAGCTGATCCGCTCGCTCGTCGCGGACGGCGTGACGATCTTCCTCACGACCCACTACATGTTCGAGGCCGAGGAGCTCTGCCCGAGGTTGGCCGTCCTCTCGAAGGGGCGGATCGTCGCGCAGGACACGGTTGCGAACCTACGACAGCTTGTGGGAGGTGACCGGACGCTCGAGGCGGAGGATTACGGGTTCGACGACCGCGAGGTCGAGAGCCTCCGGAAACTCCCCGGTGTATCGAAGATCCTCTCGGAAGAGTTTGGTCCCGTCTCCCGGCTCACGCTCCGCCTCCGCACCGGGGAGGTCACTCCCGACCAGGTGCGGGCGATGCTCCCGAGCCATCCGGAGATCTCCGTCCGCGAGCGACGGACCTCGCTCGAGGACGTCTACCTCGACCTCGTCGAGGAGGAGGCGAAGTAGTTCGATGGCGACCGCCGTCGCGCACTACTCGCGGTCGCGGGCGACGTACTCGTCGCTGCGGCTGAGCGTGCTCCAGTTCCTCGCCGACCCTCAGTGGCTCGTCCCGTCGATGATCGCCCCGGTGGTCTTCGCTCTCGTCGCGTTCGAGCTGTTCCGGGGCGCGGGTCCATACTTCCTGACGTATGCGATTCTCGGCGCGGGCATGATGAGCATGTGGGGCCAGACGCTCTACGGGAGCGGCTGGGCGACCGGGCAGGACCGTGAATACGGAACGCTCGAACCGACGATCCAGGCTCCGACCCCGTACCTCTACGTGGTGCTCGGCCGCGTTCTCTGGAACGTCATCTCCGGCCTCATCGGCGGAGGGATCGTCTACGCAGTGATCCTCCTCGTTGCGGGCGGGCCGCCCGCGGTGACGAACCCGCTCGCGTTCGCGCTGCTGTTCGTCTTCGTGATGGTCACGCTCGCGAGCGTCGGGGTGATCTTCTCGGCGTTCTATGTCTACACCCGCTACGCCGGATTCATCCAGAACGTCGGGGAGTTCGCCTTCTACATCGGGACGGGTTGCATGTTCCCCGTCGTCCTGCTCCCGTTCTACACGAACCCGGCCTCACTGTTCTTTCCGCCGACGTGGGCGCTCGACGCGCTCCGGTACCTCGCGATCCCCGGGTACTCCGGATTCAGCTGGGGATTCTGGTGGGACCTCGCCGGAGCCGTCGGGACGACGATCGTCTACCTGACGGTCGCCGGCACGGTCTTCCATCGCGTCGAGCGCCACGTCCTCGAGGAAGGCAGCCTCGGCTGGTACTGAGCGGGAGGAGACCGACCGATGGCGACCACGAACGTGACCGCGACCGCATTGCCGGAGACGGTGTACCGTCCGTCGTTCTGGCGGACGCTCTGGACGAACGCCGTGATGGCACCCCGCACGAGCCTCGGGTTCATGCGGGTCGACTTCGTGCTCGGAACCGTCTTCATCATCCCGCTCACCCAGATGGTCTTCTTCGCCTTCGTCGTGCAGCTCGGGGGCGGCGGTGCTTCCGCCGTCGAGTTCACCGCCGTCGGGAACGCGGTCGCGACCGTGACGTACTCGGCCGTCTTTTCGGTCTGCCAGACCACCGACTCGGAGAAACAGCAGTCGACGATGGAGCACCTCCTCGTCACCCCCTCGAACCGGTTCGCGCTCTACTTCGGCCGAGGGTTCATCCCGATCCTGATCTCGCTCGCGACCGTCGCGGTCGGCCTCGTCTACGCGGCCGTACTGTTCGGGGTCTCGATCCCGCTTTCCACGATCCCCGCGCTCACGGTCTCGGTCGTGCTGACGGCGTTCGCGATGGTCGGCTTCGGCCTCCTCCTCGGGGGAGTCGCCCTCTACCTCCGGACGTCGATCATCCTCGGGAACATCTTCCTCTTCGTGGGGCTCCTCCTCTCGGGAGTGAACTTCCCGCTCTCCGCCCTTCCCGCCCCGCTGCAGTGGGCCGGCGACGCGCTCCCGCTCACCTGGGGCCTCGAGGCGATCCGGGCCGCGATCGCCGGGGATTCGCTCTCCTCGGTCGCGATGCTCTGGGGTGCGGTCGCCATCGCGGCGGCGGTCTCGTACGGCGCGGCGGTCTCGCTGTGGAAGGTCTTCGAGCGGCGCGCGCTGGCCACGGGAAGCATCGCCCGATTCTGAGAACGCCGAGCGGGCTGGCCGCGCAAGCTACGGCTCGCCCTTCTTTCGGGCGCGCTGGGACGGCCGCTCCTCCTTTGGGAGGAACGTGAACAATCGGACGCCGGGCCGGAAGGGCCGGGGCGTCCCTACCAACCGGTTCGTCCCCACGGACGCGGTCGTCTCGGAAATCGGCTCGAAGGTGAGCTCCTCGAACCCCGCGTCGCGGAACCAACGACGGATGGTCGGGGTGAGGTCCGGCTCGAATCGACCGCGCGTCCAGATCACCGTCGCGTCCGGCGCACAAAGCTCCGGAAGGTGGTCGATGGTGTTCCGGATGTCGTCGTCGGTGATGTTGCCGAAGACCCCGCAGACGAGCGCAAGCCGCGCGGGGACGGCACTTTCGTACGCGGTCGTCGCGGAGGCATCTCCGGTGACGACCTCGATGCCGGCGAGCCCCTGCCGGGCGGCCCGGACGCGCGCCTGCTCGGCGAGTTCGGGAGTGATCTCCACGAGCCGTGCCCGAACGTCGTTCGCGCGCGGGTGCCCCTCGAGTGCTCCGAGGATGTCGCGACCGTCCCCCGCGCACAGGCTGATGATCCGGATCGGCCCGGCTGGGCTACGGTCCAGCGCCTCGCGGATCCGCTCTTGGACCAGCTTGAGCCGGCCGGCGAGCAGCTTGTCGCCCTCGTCGTACTGTCGATGCCACTCGACCCACTCGTTGGACACAGCGGAGTGACCGACGAACGTTCGTCCTAAATCGACTACGTAGCGACCGGAGGGAACCCATCTCTCTTGGATCGGTCAGCGGGTCAGAATGCGAGGCGGCGAATCGTAGGAAGCAGCAGGCAGAGAACCGTCCCACCGAGAAGACCCACCCCAGTGATCAGCAGGAGGTTGGCGAGAGAGACCTGTAAGGAGAGCGTTCCTACGAGCAGCACGGCGACGGAAGCGGCGGCGCCGGTGAACAGGTAGACGTTCGACGTGAGGCGGCCGAGCACTTCGGGCGGGTACGAACCCTGTACCCAGGTGTACTTCGCGGTAAACCGAACGGTGAGTGCCGCCCCCACGACCGCAAGGAGTCCGCCGATCAGGATTCCCGACGAGGAGGCCGGAACGAGCGCGAGGGTGGCGACCCCTGCGATGAGCGGGCACAGCAGCAGGATGAACCCCACCGACCGGCGCGGGTTGTAGTGGCCCACGACGATTCCGGTGAGCGAGCCTCCCAGCGCGTAGGCGGTGATCAGGGCGCCGTACGCTCCGGCCGGATCGGCGAACCGTTGGTAGGCGATCGCGGTGACGAGAAGAGCCGGGAGCGTCGTGAAAAAGCCGAGGTACGTCTCCATCACAGCGATGGCGCGCAGGGGCCGTCCCGATTTGCCACGGAACGCGTCCCAACCCCGTCGGAACGTCTCCCAGAAGCGGGTCGTCGGGGGATTGTCGATCCGAAGCGAGAGCGGGATCGTCACGGCAATCGCCGCGATCAGGATCACCAGGTACGCGGTGGCCCCGCCGACCGGCCCGATGAAGTACAGGAGCGCCCCGCCGCCCGCGTATCCGCCGATCTGGGTCCCCGCCCCGACGATGTTGTTGATCGAGTCGGCGAGGTAGAGCTGCCGCTTCGGGACCAGGATCGGCGGGGCGACCATGAACGCCGCCCAGACGAAGTCCCAACCGAGCGCGACGACGAACGAGACGCCGAGGATCAGCGGAATCGAAGCGGTGCCGGTTCGAAGGGCGTAGGCAAGTACGCCGGCCGCCGCGGCCTGGAACGGGTAACAGGCGAGCAGAATCGACCGCTTGTCGCGAGCCCGGTCGACGATCGGTGCGACGAGAAAGGTGAGCGTGTAGACGCCGGTCTCGATGAAGAAGACCGCGCCGGCGATCAGAAGGTTCCCCGTGATCCCGTAGGCGAGGAACACGACCGCAATGGAGTAGACGGCGTAGCCCGCGCCCGCGAGCGCTCCCGAGGCCTGCAGCAGGAGGAACCGCCGATTGTGCAGCAGCTCCCGCCAACCTCCCCGCTGGTGCTCGAGCTCCTCGGACTCCGGAGCACGAACGGTGCTGGCGAGAGGTTCCGGCTCCATGGGGGTCGGTGCGAGGCCCACGATCACTCGAGCTCAATTGTTCATCTACTAGCCTTGCACCGAGGGCTCAACGGGAGCGGCGGTTGCTCGACCGTCTGACGTTCCCGTGGGCCGCGGGCGGGGTCGCCGTGCCCCGACGGTAATGGGCCTCGGGGCCGCGTTCTCCGAAGACCGCCTCCCGAGGAAGAATCGCAAGGAAGGTGGGCGCGGCCAGATTCGAACTGGCGACCTTCACCGTGTCAGGGTGACGTCATAACCACTAGACTACGCGCCCGCGAAAATCGGCCACCGACGTCCCACACTTAGCCCCTTCGGCAGGGCGGTACCTCAGCCGTAGCCGCCGGGGAACTGGCCCGAGTCGGGGTGGTCGTTCCAGTTGTAGTACCCCGCGGACTGGCGCTGGGACTCGGTCGACTCCTGACGGAGCCCTCCTTGGAACGACCCATAGACCTCCCGGACCTGCTCCTCGATCGACCGGGCCCGCTGCAGAGCCTCCCGGATGTGGTTCGCGTCGAGGAACTGGGAACCGGAGACGGCGGCCAGGTCGCCCGCGGTCCGGATGAGGCCTCCGAGCTCGCGCAGGCGGAGCGTGAGGGCGTTCCTGCGCCCATCGAGGACCTCGGCGCGTCGGCGCGCCTCCTTGACGAGCTCGAGGATCGCCGCCCGGGTCGCCGGGCGGATCCGCCCGTCGACCGCGATCTCCTGCGCGCAGAACTGGGCGATCCGCAGCCGGTTCGCCTCGTTGTCCGGCATCGCGGTCTCCAGGAGCACCTCGTAGCCGGAGCCGGCGATGCGGGAGCGCAGCGGGGAGAGGATCCGGTGGATGTCCTGGATGTTCGCGGCCGCGACCAAGATGAAGTCGCACGGCACGCCGTCCACCCGGACCGCCGCGCCTCCGGACTGCGGGTTGCGGCCCGTGATCGGGAACCGCTTCTCTTGCATCGCGGTCAGGATGTGCCGCTGGAGGAAGCCGATATGCGGGAGCTCGTCGATGAACAACACCCCTTCGTGCGCCTCGTGGATGACCCCCGGGATCACCCGCTCATAGGGGAGGGTCCCGAGCTGGGGATGGCCCCCGTACGGGTCGTGCCGGACGTCGCCAAGCAGCTCCGTCTCGGTGGCGCCGGTGGCCATGAGGAACGTGTTGCGGTCGAGCCGGATGAGGACCTTGCGCGGGCTCTGGTGCTGGAGCGTCCGTCGGCGCTCGAGCGCCCGCTGGTCGAGGACCTTGATCGACTCCCCGGCGCGCTCGTACGCGACGACCTCCTCGACGCCGGAGCGCAGCCGAGTCGTGCGGACCGATTCCTGGGGGTTCCCACCCGGGCTCACCGTGAGCTCGAGGATCCCTCCGACCAGGTCGCGGAACGGGTTGCCGCTCCCGGAGACCCCGGGCGGCATTGCCTTCACGTTCCCGCAGCTGGGACAGTACCGTTCGTTCGGGGTCGAGTAGAAGCTGCAGCGCGGACAGCGGTACCCGAGGCGCTCCGCGACCGTCGCCGGCGCTTCGGTCGGGGCGATGAGCTCCCCTTCGACCGAACGGGCAGCCTCGCGCTCGCGGTAGACCTCCTCTCGCGCCACGACCTCGATGCTCGGCCGCTCGGGATTCTCCGGGTTGTGGACGACCCGGATCTCGGTCCGGGGCCGTTCGAGGTGGAGCGCCAGCGCCTGCGCCGTCATCGACTTCCCGATCCCGGGCGGACCGACCAGGAGGAGGTGGCGCCGCTGATAGGCCGCGATGCGCGCGATCTCGACCGCCTTCTCCTGGCCGATTACGCGTTCGAGCGGGTCGGTCGGGATGTGGATGTCCTCGGTGGTCTCGACCTCGTCCAGCGCCGTCGGGACGCGATGCGGACTCTCGGTCGCCGGGGTCGTCACGGTATCCTGCGAAAACGCTCGAGGGGGTAATAGGTTCGTCGCGGAGCCGGGACGAGCCCGGCACCGCGACGAGGGTCGGTGGGGTCTAGCGGGACGCGCCGAGGTCCGCCTTCGTGAAGACCCGAACGTTCTCGGGCATCTTCCCGACCGGGCCGAGCCGCGTCGCGACGACGGTGAGGATCCCCTTCTCCTGGGCGACGTCGAGAAGGCGTTGGCTCACGATCCCGTCGAACACCACCGCCTTCGCGGGGGCGGCGAGGCTCGCGAGCGCCTCGATCATGTCCTTCACCGGGGCCTCTCCGACGATCGCATCCCCTTCTCCCACGAACAGGCTCTTCGAAGCGTTCTCCACGGAGTCGAGGAGCTCGAAGTAGTGCTGCAGCTCGGGGGTGAGCGGTGGGGGCGGGGGCGGCGGCGGTAGTGCGGTCGGGGGGATCGGCATGCGGGCCGGAGGGCCCCGTTCGCGCTCCTCTCGGCGGCCGCCACCGCGGTCCTCGCGTCGGTCGTCCCGCCGCTCTTCGCGGCGTTCGGGGCGGCCTCCGCCCTCCTCCCCGCGCTCCTCGCGTGGTTCCCGCGTCGACCCGGTGGACTCGAACCCGCTCATCTCGAGGTACTGGTTGATCGGGATCTTGTTCCGGAGGCACTTCAGGAGCTGCTTCTGGGTGAGCTCCTCGACCTCGCTCCCCCGCGGGGCGCGGGCGACGAAGTCGATATCCATCGTCTGCAGCATCTCCCGAAGGATCAGCTCGCCCGCGCGGTCCCCGTCCGTGAAGACGGTGACGGTCTTGCCGCGGGAGAGGTCCTTCACGGTCTGCGGGACGCTCGTCCCTTCGACCGCGATGACGTTCTTGATCCCGCACCGCAGCAGGTTCAGCACGTCCGACCGGCCCTCCACGACGATCAGGGCGTCCGCCTGGTCGATGTTCGGGCCGCTCGGGAGGTGTTCGGGGCCGTAGCTCGTGATCTCCTCGACCTGGACCGCCTTGCGGACAGCCTCGGTGAGGTCGAGCCCGACGCCCTTCGACTCTTCCTGGAGGTGGGCGAGGATCTCCTTGGCGCGTTCGACGACCTTCTGGCGCTTCGAGATCCGGATGTCCTCGACGCTGACGACCTCGATCTTCGCTCGGCACGGGCCGATGCGGTCGACCGTCTCGAGTCCCGAGGCGAGGATCGCCGTCTCGACCTGGTCGAGGGACGATGGGATCAGGATCTCGCCTTCGCTCTTGCCTTTGCGGCTGTCGATCTCGACCTCGATGCGTCCGATCCGGCCGGACTTCTGGAGGTCGCGAAGGTCGAGCTCGTCGCCGAGCAGGCCTTCTGTCTGTCCGAACACCGCACCGACCACGTCGGGCTTGTCGATGACGCCCTCGGCGGCAATGCGGGCACGGATCTGGTATTTCGCGGCGTTAGGGTCGTTGGTCATGTTCTGATGCTCCTTGGTTGAGAAAGCGTCCCGCAGGGCGGGTGCTCCCAGGGAGGACGAACTAGGCGATACGCGGGTCGCCGGACGATGCGCGGAGATTACGACAAGATCGTGGGCGGAGCATGAGTCGTGATTCCGGATCTCCTGGCGACGACCGGAGGAATCCTCCTTTCGTCCCCGGAGGGGGCTGCTTTCGACCGTGATGAGCCGGGAGGGCTATTTAAGCGCGAGCCCCCGTGGCCTGGGTCGTGGCGGACCGCGGGTCTACCGGCGGCGCCCAGTGCCGGAGGAGGAATACAGTCTTTATATCGGCCTCCACTACGCGACCTCGGAGCCAATACTCATGCCCCGCAAGTACACGCGCAAAGCGACCGTCGTCCCGGAACCTGGGACTCCGGCCCCCGAACCTCCGCTCGCGGACGATGACTTCGTGTCGTCGCTCAAGTCCGAACTGACAAGGACGCAGGAGGCGGCGAGCGCCCAGACGGGGGAGGACCTCACGCACCGGGCGGAGATCAATCGCCGACTCCTCCAGGACCTCTGGGAGGTCCACAACCAGTTCGAGGAAGTGTCGGTCCACCTGACGATCGACCCGTCGCAGACCTTGTTCGCCACGTTCACCGAGTACCCCACCAACTGGACGTTCAAGGAGAACTTCGACTTCGGTGCGGTCAAGACGATCGAGCTCGCCGACCGCGCGAGCGGCTGGGTCGGGTTCACTCTCCGCTTCTGGTACTACCGCAGCCCCGAAGGAGAGTCGCATCTGCGCGGTATCTTCGAGTGGTGCGACGGGGAGAGCTACCACCGCTACTCCGGCTGGATGCGGATGATGAGCCAAGCCGTGCTCTACGACAGCGCGGAGGACGAGGTCCACGTGAGCGACCTGCACAAGGTGCTGAAGGACGTCGTGGTGGAGTGGTACTCCGCCCACCTCGCGCGCACGCCGGAGGCACTCGTCGCGCACCTCAAGGAGAAGTACCCGAAAGGGGCCTCCTACGCGAAGGAGTCGTACCGGTAGACCCTCGGGGACGGCATCGCACCGCCCGGGACCCGGGCGCGAGCCCGAGCCTTGAAATAAGCCCGGACTGCTCCGCGGTCGAGCTCACCTCTTCGACGGTCCGCGTACCGGGAAGGGTCGGCCAGGACAGTACGTGGCGGGAGCGCTCCGTGAACATCTGGTCGCCTACTTCGGGGAGCACCACAAGCTCCTCGAAGCGGAGGCGCTCCAGCTCCTCCTCTCCGACCGTCAGCCTCTCGCGCTCTCGCGCGAACTCGTCGAGCGCTCGGGTCCCTCCTCACCGTTCGTTACCCGGGAGATGGTCGAGGCGGCGCTCGCCCGCCGCCAGGTCGTGCCCGCCCGGCCCGAATCGAACGTGCCGGGTCTCGCGCCGAACGCGAACGCCCGCCCACCGGCCGAGCCGTTCGAGCTGATCTCCGAGGGGTTCACCGGGCCCCCGGTCGCGACCCAGCCGATCGCGGCTTACGGCGCCCTGTTCCAGTCCCGATATCGCGCGCTCGCGCGGATGCTGCGGGGGCGGCCCGACCTCCCGAACCTTCGACCGATCCGGGAGCTCCGCGCCACCGAGGGTCCGTCGTCCGTCATCGGGATGGTGAGCGCGGTCCGCGAGACCGCGCAGAAGCACCACCTGATCCTCACGGTCGATGACGAGACCGGTTCGCTCGAGACGTTCGTGCCGAAGGACTCGGCCAGCTCGAGGGTTCCGTTCCTTCCCGACGAGGTCGTCGGCCTCAAACTGACGTTCAGCAAGGAGGCCGGCAAGATCCCCCGGGTCGCCCACGTGGAGCGGCCGGACGTGCCGTCGACGCGACCGATGGGCCGGTCCACGCAACCGCGACGCGTGATCTTCCTTTCCGACCTTCACGTCGGAAGCCGGTCGTTCCTGAGCGAGAGCTGGGCGCATCTCGCGGAGTTCCTTCGGGGCCGAGGGCCGTTCTCCGACCTTGCGGCGTCGATCGATTATGTGGTGATCGCGGGCGACCTCGTCGACGGGATCGGCATCTACCCACGTCAGGAGAAGGACCTTGCGATCTCGGACGTGGTCGAGCAGTACGCGGAGCTCGGCCGCCGCCTCGCGGAGCTCCCCGAACGGCTCACGATCGTGGCGATCCCCGGGAACCACGACGCGGTCTCTCCCGCGGAACCCCAGCCTGCGCTCCCCGCGAACCTGACCTTCCTGTTGCCTCCGAACGTGCGGACCCTCGCGAACCCGTCGACGTTCAGTCTCTCGGGGGTCGTGGTCGAGGCGTACCACGGGAGGAGCTTCGACGACCTGATCCCCGCGATCCCGAAGGCGTCCTACGCTCGCCCGGTGGAGGTGATGCAGCGGATGCTCGAGATGCGCCACCTCGCCCCGATCTACGGTGACCGCACGCCGCTCGCCCCGCTCCCCCGGGACGGGCTCGTCATCGACCCGGCGCCCGACATTCTCGTCACGGGGCACGCCCACACCTACGGTGTCGGCCGGTACCGCGGCGTGCTCCTGCTCAACGCATCGACCTGGCAGGGCGAGACCGAGTACCAGCGGATGCGCAACATCTCCCCGGTCCCCGCTCGCGCGGCGGTCGTCGACCTCGCGACGCTCGGGCTCGTGACGCTCGACTTCTCGGGCGGCCGCCCGACGGTCGGAGGAGCGGAATCGTGAGTCCGTTCCCGATCGAGCCGGCCCGGGCGCAGGGACCGATGCGGTTCGTCGTGACGACCTACCCGAACCGGGAGGCGGCGCTCGCCGCGGTCGATGCCGTCCTCGCCTCGAAGCTCGCGGCGTGCGGGAACGTCGTGGACGTGCACTCTCGCTACTGGTGGAGAGGGTCGGTCGAGACGTCGGACGAGGCCCTCGTGCTGTTCAAGACGGTGCCGAAGCGCGTGGGAGCGCTGTTCCGCTTTCTCGAGACGACCCACCCCTACGAGGTGCCCGAGATCGCGGAGCTCGACCTTCCGCGGGTCGGAAGCGCCTACCTGCGCTACCTCGCGAGGACGCTCGACCCGGCCGCCCCTCCGCCGCCGCTCGGGGGCGGCCCTATGCGTCGGGCAGCACGGCGAGGCCGGGGAGCTCGAGCCCCTCGACGAACTCGAGCGCCGCACCGCCGCCGGTCGAGATGAACTGGAAGCTTCCCGCGACGCCGAGGTCCTGGGCGATGCGCGCCGAATCCCCTCCGGCGGCGACGTGGTAGCCGGGGACCTGGCCTAATTGGGCAAGAACTTCCCGCGTGCCGGCCGAGAACCGGGAGTCCTCCGCGAGCCCGAGGGGTCCGTTCCAGAAGACCGTCTTCGACCGTGAGAGTACCTCGGAGAAGCGGGCCCGGGTCTCGGGCCCAACGTCCCGGGCGAGCGTTCCCGGAGGAAGGTGGCCCACCTCGTGCGTCGACGTCTCGGTCGTGCCGGGTCGTTCGACCACCAGGTCGCTCGGTAGGACGACCTGCGTACCCGACGCCGAGGCCTTCTGGAAGAACTCGTCGACCGCCTCCTTGAGCCCCCCTTCGACCGGCGTCGCGCCCAGCTTCACCTCCTTTGCGTGGAGGAACGGAAAGGCGAGCGCGCCTCCGATGAGGAGCGAATCGGCCCGACCGAGGAAGCTCGTGAGCAGGGGCAGCTTGTCGGCGACCTTCGCGCCGCCGACCAGGACGGCGTACGGCCGTGCGGGCGCCTCGGTCAGCTTGGAGAGCTCCCGGACCTCGCGCTCCACGAGAAGACCCGCGAACGCGGGGAGCCGCTGGGGCACGCCGACCGTCGAGGCGTGCGCACGGTGGACGGTGCCGAAAGCGTCCTCGATGAACACCTGCCCCAGGTTCGCGAGCTGGGCCGCGAATCCCGGGTCGTTCGCTTCCTCGCCGGGAAGGAACCGCAGGTTCTCGAGCATCAGGAACTGTCCGTTCGCCAGCTTCGTGGCGAGCTCGAGCGGCCGGGATCCGACGATATCTTCGGCGAACGAGACCGGCTGGCCGAGCATCTCGCTCAAGTGATGGGCGACCGGTCGAAGAGAGAACCGGGGGTCCCGCTTCCCGTCCGGGCGCCCCAGGTGGGACAGTAGGATCGTGCGGGCCCCCGACGCACGCAGATGGTTGAGCGTGGGCATCGCCTCGTGCATGCGCCGGTCGTCGGCGATCCGGCCGCTCGCATCGAGCGGGACGTTGAAGTCGACCCGCACGAGGACCCGTCGTCCGTGCACCGGCGCCGAGGCGATCCCGCGCTTCTCCGCCATCGGGGTAGAGCGAAGGTCCGACCACTATGAGGGTTGTGCCCCAGGGCGGTCCCGAGCGGCCCGCGCGGTGATCTCGGCGACCACCGCCCGGGTCGCCGGGAGGTCGAGCCCGTGGCGAGCGGCTTCGCGGAGGATCTCTCCGGAGATCGCATCGATCTCGGTCGGTCGGCCCCGGTCCACGTCCTGGAGCATGCTCGATCGGTTGGCGGCGGTCGCCCGGACGATCCGCTCGAAGTCGCGGGTGACCTCTTCGCTCGTGAACCCGAAACCGGCGGCGCGGGCGACGGCCAGCGCCTCCCCGAGCAGCTCGAGCGCCTCCGTGCGGCGAGGCTCCTTCAGGAGGTCGCCGTTCGGAACGCCGTGGGCGGCGGTGACCGGGTTCACCGCAGCGTTGACGAGGGCCTTTCGCCACACCTCCCGTTCGAACTCGGGGACGGCCTCGACCGGCACTCGGGCTCCGTCGAAGAGCATCCGGAACAGCCGCGCCGCCCCCGCCGACGCTCCCGATTCGCCCGGGACCGGCAGCAGGATCTCGCCGACCCCGGTCTCGCGGACCTCTCCCGGTTCCACATACGTGGCCGGGATCGAGTTCACCCCTCGAACGGTGTACGAGGAGGGGTCGGTCCACCCCCCGGCCCGCAACGCCTGCTGGGCCGCCGGTAGGATGCCGAGGCCGTTCTGGAGGAACAGCACGGGGTGGGGCGGCAGCGTCTCCGCGAGCGAGGTCGTCGCCCGGGCGAGGTCGAACGTCTTGGTCGTCACGAGGGTCGAGGTGACCCCGGCGTCCGGTGGGACCGTCTCCGAGGCGGCGACCGCGACCACCCGGGGATGCGGCCCGCTCACCCGGAGCCCCCGGGACCGGATCGCGGCGACGTGGTCGGCACGTCCGACCAGGTGAACCTGAAGACCCCCTTCCACCAGACGGGCTCCGAGGAGACTTCCCACGGCGCCGGCACCGACGATGAGGATCTTCACAGGGTCCGCCCTTTCGTCATCCGAGGCGGCGCATCAGGTCGGAGAGTCCGGGGGCCGTGGCGAAATCCCGGCGGAGCAGGGTCAGCAAGCCCTCGTAGTAGCGGGCCTGCTCCTGGGCCTGGCGGGCCTTGAGCAGCAGGTACTCCTCCTCTCGCCGGAGCTGCGCGATCTCGGCGAGCAGGCGCCGCTGGGTCGAAACGAGCAGTTCCTGCCTATCGGTAAGGGGGACCGCCCGTACCATAGAGGCTCACATCCTTCCGGACCGATGTCCGGGACCTGTAGTCGATCTCCTCCGCGACCGTGAGCGCGAGGCGTCCCAGTTCCTTCTTGACCCGGCGGAGCCGGGCCTCGAGCCGACGTCGCTGGTCACGGACGTCGCGCACGGCACGCTCGAGCACTTCTGCGCGCTTGCGCCACTTATCCCGCTCCTGCACGCTCAGCAGGATCGAGTCCACGTCGACCATCGCGGGTGAACGGCGGGCGGCATGAATCAACCTTTCGGCGCTCGGGAGGGGGCCCGCGGGCGCGCAGGCTTAAGCCCGACGGGGACTGGGTGGAACGGAAGGGTTCCGGACCATGAGCGCGCTCGACAAAGTGGTGGTGCTCGGCGCCGGGAACATCGGCGGTTCGCTCGCCCAGCGGCTCGCCGAGCTGGACGTCGCGCGAGAGGTGGTCCTCGTCGACATCATCGACGGCCTCCCCCAGGGCAAGGCGCTCGACATCCAGCAG
>DATJVA010000086.1:0-4352 GCA_035502015.1 Thermoplasmata archaeon
TCTCGTGAAGGGCACGGCGGCGGTCCCACTCACGGGGGGCGGCCGCCCGCGGTCGCTCCGGTGTTCCTCGCGGAGTGTGAGATGGTAGTCATCGACCCGGATATCTGCGTCCTGTGCGGCCTGTGCACCGCGGTTTGTCCCCCGGATGCGATGGAGCTGACGCCGACCCGTTTGGTGGTCCATTCGAACTGCACCGACTGCGGCTGGTGTGTGCCGTACTGCCCCGTGGGAGCCATCTCGGGAGGTCGCCCCGTCCACCGGCGCCCTCGCGAGCCAGCCTCGCGGACGCGCGATATTCGTTGAGGACTACTCCCGCGGAACGCGGGGGTGGATCGGGCAGGGCCGCTTCAGCCGGCAGAAGCGGCACTTCTCGGGAGGGACGGGCATGATCGGTTTGCGTAGCCGTCCGTACTTTCGCCGGGGCATGCTCGACCTGGGAGACCGAGAACCGAGCGCGCTTCATCAAGATGGCGAGCGACTAGACTCCCGCCGCGAGCGCAGCGTTACCTTTTGAGGTCCCGTGCTCCCGACCCTCTGTGGTGACGCTCTCCGACGCAGCTACCCCGCAGGGGACCGCTCGGTTCCGGGACCGCTCCCTAAGCACCCGTCACCTTCCTTCCGAGCACTTTCGAGAAGCGCCCGGTTCCCTGGTGCTCTCATCCCTGGGTCTCGGGACCTACATCGGCGCACCGGATGGCGCTACGGACCTAGCTGTCGAACAGGCGGCTACGGTCAGCGTGTCGTCGGGGCGGATCAACGTGCTCGACACCGCCATCAACTATCGGCATCAACGAGCCGAACGGAGCCTGGGTCGTGCGATCGCCCGTCTCGTCGCGCGGGAGCAGGTGCGCCGCGATGAGCTGTTCATCGCGACGAAGAACGGCTACCTGGCGCCGGATGCGGAGTCCTCGGTCCCAGCGGAGCAGTGGGTGGACCGGGAGCTCGTCCGAACGGGCGTCCTTCGTCCGGAGGAGATAGTGGACGGATGCCACGCGATGAGCCCGAAGTTCCTCACGGACCAGTTCGAACGGAGCCGGGCCAATCTCGGCCTCGCGACGATCGACCTCCTCTACCTGCACAACGCGGCGGACGCCCAGCTCCCGGCGGTCGGGCCGGAAGTGTTCGCCTCCCGCCTCGAAGAGGCATTCCGTCTCTACGAGAGGTTCCGCGACGCCGGACACTTGGTGCGTTACGGGCTCGCAACGTGGGACAGCCTCCGGGTCCCTCCCGATCATCCGGCGTTCTTCGCGCTCGAGGACGCGGTACGGACCGCACGAAAGGTCGGCGGGGAGGACCATGGCTTCCGCTTCGTCCAGTTCCCATTCAACCTCGCGATGGCGGAGGCGGTGTCGCGGCGCAACCAACCGGTTGCGGGAAGTCGCACCACCCTCTTTGACGCGGCACGTCGGTTGGGCGTGGGCTGTTTCACGAGCGTGCCCCTGGTCCAAGGGCAGCTCGCCCGGGGCGGGCCCCGACGGGACGGACTTACCGCCGCCCAGACCGCTCTCCAGTTCGCACGGTCCGCGCCGGGAACTATTGGTGCCCTCGTCGGCCAGAAGCGAACCGAGCACCTCTCCGAGAACCTGGAGATCGCCTCCCGTGTTCCTTGGGACGAGGCCCGGTTCCGCGCCCTGATGACCTAGCCTAGAGCCCCACTGGAGCGGGGCCCGGGGTTCCGGCGGAACCGTCAGGGACCGGAGCGCGGGCTGCGTCGACCGTCGACCTTCCGTCGACCTTCTGCACGCGCACGACCCGGTCGGCAATCGCCGCGAGCTGGCCTTCGTGCGAGACGATGATCACCTGAGGGAGCGCGAGCTCTTCGAGGAGTTCGCCCATCCGGATCACCTGTTCGGGGGAGAATCCGTCGGTCGGCTCGTCGAGGAGAATCGTGTCGAGGTGGAGGCTCCCCATCGTGCGGACCACGTGCGCGAGCGCGAGCCGGAACGCGAGCGCGAGGCTCGTCCGCTCTCCTCCGCTCAGCGCCTCCGCAGGCGTCCACTCCCCTTCGATCATCACGAGCGGGGTGAACGCCGGGTCCGTCCGCGCGACGAGACCCGGGTCGTCGACGAGCGACGCGAAGTAGCGGGCGAACTCCCGTTCGAACAACGATTGGGCGTGGGTGAGCAGCTTCTGCTCCATGCCGAGGACCGCTGCGCGGAACGCGGTGCCGACCCAGTTGGCCTTGTCCTCAACGTCCTTCGCCTCGGCAACGAGCTCGGCCCGCTCGCGGCGGCCGACCTCGGCCGCACGGACGCGCCGGTCGGCGTCGTCCAGCTGGGCATCCAGGCTGGCCAGCGCCGACTGGTCGGCCGCGAGCTCGTCGTTCGCGGCCGCCAGCCGACGGCTTGCCTCGACGGAAGCCTCCCGAAGGGAGGCGCCGTCCCCCCGCGCCGACTTGAGAAGAGCGGCGCGCTCCGTCCGGATCTGCAGCCGTTTCCGTACCTCCGCTACTTCGTGGTCGATACGGCCGACCTCAGCGGCTAAGTTGGCGAGCGCGTGCTCGACCCCTTGCCTTCGCTCGCCCGCCAGCCGGGAGCTCTCGACCTCGGCGGCCCTCCGTGAGCGGAGCTCCTCGGCGCGCGCGAGGGCGACCCGGGACGAGGCCTCCTGGCCTTCCTCGGGCTCGAGGTCGGCGACCCGCCGTCGCGCTTCTGATGCAGAGGCCTCGGCCTCCTCGACCGACCGACGTGCGGACGCGACCGAGCGGGAGGCGCGTTCGAGGGCGGACCGGGCCGATTCGCGGAGTCTCTCGGCTTCCTTCCAGCGATCGAGCGCTCGTTCGTACCGCTCGCGCGCCTTCCGGGTCTCTTCGATGAGCGACCGCTCCTCCCGGGCGCGCGTTAGAGTGTTCCGAGCGGTGGTCAGGGCCGTCACCGCCTCGGCGCGATGGCCCTCGAAATCGGCGGGCCGCACCGGTTGCTGGCACCGCGGACAGACACCACCGCGAAGCAACTCATCGAGCTCGCCGACGGACGACTCCGTCTGCGTCGCCGCCCGCAGGGCCGCGGCCTCCGCCTGCCGGGCGGCGGCGAGGCGCTCATCAAGGATCGCGAGCCCATCCGGGGTCGGGGCCGGCGGCTCCCTCACCGGCCCCTCCGTTCGGGCGCTTTCGTGAGCGCGCCGCGCGTCGGCCTCCTCGACCCGGGCGGCGTCCAGCGCCGCCCGAAGGTCGGTGAGCTGACGTTCCGTCGAGACGAGAATCGCCCGTGCCTCGGCGAGCGTACGCAGGCGGACGGCCCTGCGGTCGGCTTCCTCACGGAGGCGGCGTATCTCCTCTTCGGCGGTGGCGAGCAATGCTCGCCGAGGTTCGAGCGCGTTGGCATCGGCCTCGGCGGCGTTCGCCTCCTGTCGCAGACGGGCCGCTTCGCCATCTCGCTCTGCGCGGGAACGCAAGTGCGCCTCGAGGGCCTTTTGGTCAGCCTCGCGATCGCGTTCGAGTCCCTCGAGCTCACGCTCGTCCGCCTCGGCCTTCCGGGCCTTCGCTTCCACCTCGTCGCGCGCCGCCTCCAACGACCGGACGGCCGCCCGGCGCTCGCGCAACGACCGGTCGATCTCGAGCCGGTCGACACGAAGCCGCTCAGCGAGGCGCGAACCTTCGGCAAACTCATCATCGAAGTGACGCAACCGTTCGGCCTCCCCGCGACGACCGGCCGCGCTCTTTCGAAGGTCACGGGCCAGCTCCTCGGCATTGTCGGCGGCGGTCCGGTACCGCTCGACCCCGAGGGCCTTGCGGACCGTCTCGAGACGTTCCTGCGGGCGAGCGCCCAGAATGTCGCGCATCCGCTCCTGGGGAACGTAGACCGCCCACCGCCAGAGGTCCGAGTGAGCCTGGGGACTCGGATTGTCCGGGAAACCGAGAAGGTCGATCACCTGTTGTCGCAGCTCGGTCGCGGAATAGGAGGTCTCGGCCCCGTCGACGGTGAATCGGATCCTCTCGGCCTCGAAGGTCTCTTGTCCTTTCCGCCGAAGGCGTCGGAAGCGGCGGGAGATCTCGTAGCGCTTTCCGGGGCCATTGAACGCCACCGCGACCTCGGCGTGCCCAGCGCCATGCCGCACGAGGTAGGCCGCGTTGACCTCCGCGACCCCGAACAGTGCCATCTCGATCGCGTAGAGTAAGCTCGTCTTCCCCGAGCCGACGTCGCCCGCTATGAGGGTCGTGCCGCGCTCGAACTCGACCTCCGCGGATTCGTAGCTGCGGATGTTCTTCACCCGGAGCCGGCTCAGCTGCACGGAAAGATCACGCTCCTTCGTTCTCGAGCCGGACTCCGAGGAGCCGACGAGCGCTACCTATCCTCGCGTTCGCGTAGTCCTGACGCGACTCGCCCTCGGACTTCGGCTGGCCCAGCTCCCGG
>DATJVA010000087.1:0-4313 GCA_035502015.1 Thermoplasmata archaeon
GACCTCGAAGGGATCGAGGAGGAGGCGGTCGACCGAGAGCGCGTGGCGGAAAAGATCGAGGACCAGGTGTATCGCTCTCTCTACGAGTTCCTCTTCGCGTACGAGCAGATCGAGCAGGAGCGCGCTCGTCGCTTCGGCTCGTCGGCGAACCGAAAGGAACAGTTCCTATCGCTCCTGGGTCGTGCCCTTGCCAGCGACCCGTACGTCCGACTGAACGTCACACCAAACCAGGGAGAGATCGAGATTCGGAACGCGCTCTCGGAAGAGGGCCTTTATACAACGTTCCCAATCGTGGACCGCTAACATGGTCGATTGTAATCACGTCGCTGCTTTCCTCCAAGCGGTCAGCGCCCGTTCGGTCCAGAATCCTCTCGCAGAGGAGGACATTACGTCCCTCGTGCAGCTTGGACTCGTCGACATTCTCACCTCGGATCAGCGGGCCCAGCTCCAGTCCGAGGTCGCGCAGCTCGAGGCGGCGCAGCAAGCGATCCGGGCCGAAGAGGCCCGGCGGCAGCAGGAGGCGGAGGCGGTGGCGGCGGACACTCGAAGGACCCACTCGATCCTGTTCCACCTTCAAGGAGTCGACAAGGAGGAAGCGGCGGTCGACCGACTCCACGAGGAGCAGGAGGCGCTCCAGTCGATCGAGGCGGACCTCGCAAAGCGCCAGGAGGACTTCGCCCAGCTGTTGGTCAAGAAAGGCGAGCTGGACATGATGTGTCCCTACGATGGTCGGTTCATCGCAATCACGACCGTGGGCCGAGTCGCGTTGCGAGACCTCAATGTCGCCTTGTACCGCGTCGGTGACCAGGAGTTCTCCTCGTACTGGACGCAGGCGAAAGCGATCGACGCGGAGCTCAACTCCATCGTAACCCAGTCGGCCGCGATCCACGCGGTCCTGCTTCAGTCGTTGGCGGACGTTGACCCGTCGTACCTCTGGGCCGTGGCGATCGGTATGGCGAAGCAGAAGGGGAGCCCCGACCAACAGGTTCCGGCTTTCTTGGATGCCTACAATGTGGTCCAGTCGGTCACGACGAACATCGAGAATCGACTTCTCGCCGCCGAGGTCCTCGCCGCGGCCGGTCAATCGGTCACGACATCGATTGCTGACTTCACCGCGCTCGCCGAGGCGGTCGGGGCGCTCGGCGTACCATCGGACGCGTCCGCCGGGGTGGCCGCAATCCTGTTTTCGGGACGGCGCGCGGACGGCACGTACGCAATGGACCCCCTGAAGCAGTTCCTCACCGCGACTCCATCGTATGAGTCAGCGGCGTTGCTCGCGATCGTGAACAGACCGTACAACGACCTTCTCACCGCGTTCCAGAACCTGAAATCGCTCTTCGCGTCCTGGGGCTATTCGATCAGCGAGGACACGGAGCTCTCGTCCGCCTATCTCACCGCCTCGGACCTCCCGGCTGAGACCGTCGGCACAAAGATGGCCATCCTTGCTCGTGGGGTCGGCGCGTACCTCGAGTACCCCCTGGTGGCCGCGGCGATCCTTGCATCGATCCCGGTCCTCGAAGCCAACGAGACCCTGAATCTTCTCGAGAAGGCGTACGAGATCCTGGGCCAGCACACCGGACCGATGTCTCAGGCAGAACTGCTGACGCTGGCCGTCCGGACGATCCATGGGGTCGACGTGCGGAGCGTCAACGAACTCGACCCCACCCAAGTGAAGCCGGCGAGCTACCCGAGCTTCTCGTACTACAACATGCCGCCCGGTCTCTGGATCCCCGTGTTCGTCGTGCACGGCAGCTACTTCTCGACGTACAGCGCGATCGGGGGGTTCCACCCGGGCCACGTCCACGCGGTGGGCGGTGGCGGTTGGGGTGGGGGATTCGGCGGATGAACCGTCGGCTCTTGCTGTTCGCGTTTGCCATCTCGGTCGCGTTGATCGTTCCGTCCACGGCCATGGCGAGTGGAGCGAGCCATTACGTGCCGCAGCCGGGAGACCGCTTCGCCTACTCCGAGTCGGTGCTTCTCACGAACGGGCGGGGAAACTACAGCAGCTACACGGAGGAAGGGTACTACAACGGCTCGATTACCGTCACCGGCGTCCAGTCGAATGGGACCGAGAACGCGAGCTACCAGTCGGCCGGCATCTACCAGAACAGCCTCGGTCAAGAGTACCCCTGGTCGGAGGCGGGGAGCTTCACCTTCTCGGCGGTGACGTTCCTGTACGTCCAGGGGACCGACAACCAGACGGGGTACGTGGACCCGTATGTCTGGTTCTATATCGACAACGGGCTGGCCCGCGGTTCATCCTTCTCTCTCCTCGACACCGCGATGACCGTGGTCTCAACGGATGATGCGTTCCCCCTCGCGTTGAGCTCCACCGGCTATGTCTCATCTATCTTCGCCGAGGGCAACGGCAGCTACCTTCGCAACGACGCCTACGGGGTGTTCAACGCCGTCTACAACTGGAAGGCGTATTTCGACCCCGGCACGGGGTACATCCTCGGGTACGTCTACACCGAGGTCGATTCGGACGCGGCGGGTGACGGCTTTGCCTTGACCGACACGGTGACCGACACCCAAACGACGTTCGCGCTCACGTCGACAACGGCTCCGTCCTCGGGGTCGACTTCGGGCTCGACGCTGCTCCCGTGGACTCTTGTGGTCGGGCTGGTCATCGTTGCCATCGTTGTCATCGCCGTGGTCATTGCGGTCGTGGTCGCGCGGCGCCGCCGAGGACACCGAGCTATCCCCCAACATCCCTCGGCCCCGGCTCCAGGGACCATGCCCACCTACGCACCACCGCCCCCGGTGAACCTGATTCCCCGGGACCAGCCACCGGTTCAGCAGGTCGTGATCCGCGAGACCGTGAAGGTGCCGTGTCAGTACTGTGGGACGCTCATCGATTCGACCGCGACGGTCTGTCCCCGCTGCGGTGCGACGCGGACCTGAACCACCGAAACTACGCTCGCCTTGTCGGCCGGAAGTGATACATCCTCGCGACCAGCGCCATCCCCGCGCGCTCAGCGGCCGTGCGCGAGGCGAGGTTCCCGTCGTAGATCTCGCTGACCACTTGGCGTGCGCCGGTCCGCTGGAGCCACAACATGCGCGCTGTGAGGAGGTCGGTGCCGATCCCGAGCCCTCGGAAGCGCGGGTTCACCACGAACGAGTGACCCCGGGCGTATGCTCCCATCCGTGACAGCCAGCTGACTCCGACCACCCGGCCCCCGATCTCACAGATGAAAGCGGTCTCCTCCGGGCGGGGAAGGGTCGTGAACCATCGGTCGACTCCGGGTCCCTGTTCGCCCCGCATGAGGAGACGGATCTCGGGAAGGTCGTCCCGGGTAGCGATACGAACCGGGTTCCTCAAACGTTCGCGGGCCTCCCAATCTCTCAGGTCCGCGGCGAAGACCTCGATCGGCTCTCCTCCGGTCCGCCACGGTTCCTCGAGATAGAGGCCCCCCTCCCCTGGGACGTCGAGGTAGCGTTCCGCCATCCGTCGTCGGCGGGTAAAACCGGAGGAGACCCCCTCGCTGGACCCGAAGAGCAAGAGGCCCTGAACGATTCCGTCTACCTCCGCGACCTCCACAGTTCCACCGGTACGAACCGCGTCCTTGGCGAACAGGGGGAGCAGCGGGTCGAACCAATCGGAGAGCGACGACCAGCGAAGCGGGTCGATCTCGTCGGGTCGATGGAGCAGTCGGAATCGGACATCTTCTTGGGACCATCTAAGCGAGCCGGTCCCGGCACCGGGCACCGAAACCGACGCGACGAGGCGAGGGTTCGCCTCTCCCGCTTCCTCGAGCGGGAACTCGGGCCGCGGGTCGAACGGTTCTGCCAGGAGGGGAAACCGTGCCGGGTCGGCCGGACGAAGAGTCTCCCATCGGTCCGTCCGGATGGCGTACGCGAGTCGGCGGGCGAGGCCGCCGGCCCGCATCGTCCCGAACCCGTTGAACCCGCTCGCGACGCACAGCCTCGGGGCGCCCGGGACCCGCCCGACGAGGGGGAAGCGATCGGGAGAGGCGGCGCAGAGGCCCGCCCATGCGGCTTCCGAGTGAATGGCCTGCAGCCCGTTACACAGCTCGCCGAGCGCCTGCGTGGCGTGGTCGACGAACGAGCGGTCCGCCTCCGGAACCCAGCGGAGCGGGTCCTCTTCCTTCAAGCCGGTCCCGTCACCGGCCAGCAGGCGACCCGAAGGGCCCGGGCGCACGTACATGTTCAGGTCGAGGTCGTGAAGGGTCGGGAACGACGCGAGCAATGGACGTGGGCGAGCCCGGAGGGCCTGAGCCCGAAACGGAGCGAGTGGAACAGGATGGCCGAGGTCGGCGAGGATCCGCTTTGACCACGCACCGGCGGCCACG
>DATJVA010000088.1:0-2373 GCA_035502015.1 Thermoplasmata archaeon
TCCTGGTAGAGCCCCAGCTCCTCGCCCAGGCTCTCGGCGTACAACCCCCATCCTTCGACAAAAGCGGTCGGTCCGGTGAATCTCCGGAAATCGGGGAGGTCCTCGAGTTCTTGGGCGAGCGCTATCTGAAGGTGGTGGCCCGGGACGGCCTCGTGCAACGTGAGCGCCTCCATCTCCCACCTCGGACGGGTGTGAATCTCAGAGGTGTTGGCGAAGAACGTGCCGGGGCGGCCGGTGGCGGGTGCGCCGGGCATGTAGTACGCGGTGGTCGAGCTCTTGGCACGGAACGTGGGGACCGGTAGGACCCCGTAGGGGAGCCGAGGGAGGCGGCCGAAACGACGTGCGAGCCCGGGGTCGATCTTCTTCGAGATGATCCGATAGGCATCGAGCAGCGACTCCGGGTCGGTAAAGAAGAATCGGTCGTCCGTGCGCAGAAACTGGAGGAACTCCTCGTAACCGCCGGAAAAACCGGTCTGGGTCATTAGGCGGTCCACGGCGGCACGGAGACGCCGCACCTCGGCGAGCCCGATCTCATGGATCTCCTTCGGTGTGAGTTCGGTGGTCGTCTCGTAACGAACGAGGTACGTGTACAGGGCGGCTCCGTTGGGAAGCGTCGACACCCCCGCTGATTCTCTGCACGCCGGAACGTACGTGGAAACCAGGTATTCGTGAAGCCGTTGGAAGGCCGGCACGACTCGCTCCACGTAGACCTTGGTCGCGGCCGAACTCAAGCGTTCGCGGTCGCTCTGCGAGAAGTGGGTTGGGAAATCGTAAAACGCCCGCAGGAGCGGGCTGGTCGCGGGGTCGCTGGGGATCAACCCCAGCACCTGATCCGGTGCCCCACGCACCGATACGCGGTAGGGAACGAAGCCCTCCGCGCGGCCGGCCTCGAGCAGCGCCAGGTTCTGATCGACGGCCCGCGGCAGTGATTCCAATCGGGCAAGGATATCTTCGTAGTCGGAGAGTCGTTCGCGCGGTTGGATCTCGAGAATGTCCGAGGCCGTGAGGTGGACGCCCTCCATCTGGTTCAACGGGGTCCGCAGGTTGTGCGGCTCACCCAGCTGGAAGGGCAGGGGGTCGAGTCCGAACGGGAGACCCCGCTCCGCCACCTCAAGGAGCTCTCGGTAGAGGTGGTAACTGGTCCGATCGGAAGCCGACAGACCGGAAGGGTCGAGCCCCTTCAGGGAAGCTATGCTCTCGGCGAGATGGTGCTTGCGCCCCTCGATGCTCTCGGGGGATTCGTCGGTCCACCGCCCGTTCAGTCCTGGGGCGCCGAAGCTGGTGGCGAGCTCCGGATACTCGTTCAGCCACCGCTGCCAGTCGTCGGCGAGGAAGGCACGGAACGCTTTCGTGGCCGAGGCTTGCGAGGATGTCATGGATTCACTGCTGCTGCCGAGGACCGAGAAGCGAGGGCCGCATTCTCCTTCCGTATTTGAATCGGCGCGCGTCCGCACGGTGCGAGCCTACCGTCTCTCGGCTCGACGCACCGGGGCAAGGGGATAAGTCGAGGGATCGATGCGGAAGTCGATGGCGCCCCGACCGGTGCGATTCCTCTACTCGGGAATCCGTGTTCGCGACCTGCCGAAATCGATCAAGTTCTACCGAGCTCTCGGATTCCGAATTCTCGGACGAGGCCGGATGGGACATGGTGGCGAATGGGTCCAGATGGGCTTTCCCGGTTCCCGTCATTGGATCGAGTTGAACTATTATCCGAAGGGCAACCGATTCTACGAACCGTTCGAGAAAGGGTCGGAATTCGACCATTTCGGCTTCTTCGCAAAGGATGTGGCCGGATGGCATCGCCGTGCGCTGCGAGCGGGCGCGAAGCAGGTCGAGGATTTCGTCGATGGGAAGAGTCGACTGGTGTACGTCAACGACCCGGACGGCGTTTGTCTCGAGGCGTTCGGACCCGCCGCTCCTCGACGCCGGGCCGGAAAATCGCACCGGACCTAGCGCGCGACGCCCGTCGCGGGTCCAACCACCCGCCGCTGGAACTCCCGGACGAGGGAACCGACCTCCCGAGCGAGCTTGAGGGGCCCGTCGACGATCGCGGGGACCCGCACGTCGGAATGGATTTGGGACCTCACGCGACCGGCCCACACGACCACCGAGACCCCGTCCGAGTTCGTGCCCGAGGAGAGCGCGGACGTCGACACCGTGAGTAGGACGAGGTCGCTGTCGTACGTTCCCCCGTAGCGAAGCCAGAAGATGCCCGACGTCGCGGCCGCCCCGAGAACCCAGAAGACGCCCACGAGCGGGGAACCGACGATGTAAGCATCCAAACCCCCCAGGATGGATCCGGCGACGAACACCGCGATGATCGGCACGACGGCCGTCGACGACGTCACTCCCCGTCGACGGAGCCCCCGTTCC
>DATJVA010000089.1:0-8090 GCA_035502015.1 Thermoplasmata archaeon
GACCGGACCGTACGCGTCTACGGTGAGACGGCCGTGGTGACGGCCTTTCTGTGGGCCAAAGGCATCGAGGACGGAAAGCCGTTCGAGTATCACGTCTGGTTCAGCGATACGTACGTTCAGCTCCCGGAGGGCTGGAAGTACGTCTTTGGTCAATCCGGGACCCGGCTTCCCTGAGCGGGCAAATGGGGCCGTCCGAATTTGAATCGGAGTCTCTTGCACCCCAAGCAAGAAGGATGGTCCAAGCTACCCCACGGCCCCACGCCCTCGGGGTGCGGCATCGACCCGGCCGAGTTAGATAATGGTTTGCCCGGTAGGAACTCGCAGGGCTAGTGGACGAACCACCAGGTGACGACGCCGGCGACCCCGATGATCGCCGTGTTGAGGAGGGCGAGCCAGAAGAACGCCCAGAGGTCGCGCTTCCCTTCGGTGGGGGTCATTTCCGCGGGCGGCAGCGACCCGCCCGGGTACGGAGTGTACGGCGTCCGGAACGTCTCCTCGGAGGGCATGGGCGACCGGTTCGACCGGGCCGGACTTCTTAACAGCTCGGTTCGAGCCGGACCGACCGACTTGACGTCTACGCCGCGAACCAGGGGAGCCGGGCCGCCGGCCCGGTCGGCTTCAGGACGAGCGTGTGAAGGTTCGACCCCGCGTCGCCCGGGGCGTAGGAGTCCCTCGCCGCGAGCTGGTAGAGGATGAAGAGGGCGTCCTCGTCCGAGCGGACCCCGAGCGAGCGGTGCACGTCGATCCCGAAGCGGTTCGTGAGGACCGTCAGGAGCTCCTCGAAATCGACCTGGTTGCCCCCGTCCCCGGCGGCGGCCCGACGGAACAGGCCGACGACGATCCCGGTGGCGATCCCCAGGATCTCCTTCGGTTCGGCGAGGCGAAGGTGGAAGTGCGGGACGTCGTCCTTCCGTTCGGACGGCGGGACGACCAAGATCGAGACCTCGTGGTCGATGACGCTCCGGCCGGCGGTCCGGGAGAATCTCCGCCATGCCTCCTCCGCGGTCTCATCCGTCGGGACGACGAAGATCGCCCGCCGCTGCGACGGTCGCGCGCTGCGCACCCCGGTGACCCACCGCTCGATCCCTGCCTCGACCGCGGCCGGATCGCCCAGAGGGACGTAGACCGGGAAGGTGCGGCGCGGAACGCCGGACTCCTGGACCCAGAACGACGGCTCGACCACCGGCTCGCGACGGGGGTTCGACACCTTGGCGAATCCGAGCTTCTTGAGGACGTTCTCGGCGTCGCGTTGCCGGTCCGGGGTCGGTACGACCGTCGGGGTGTCGGACATCTTCACCTCTCCAGAAGGGTCTCCGACATAAGCTCAACGAACCGCCGGCCACGTCGGAGGGGTCAAAAACCGGTCGGGACCCCGGCCCGGATCAGTGGAACGTTGACCGCGATGGCGACCACCACCCCGAGGAGGTACGGACCCGAGAAGATGAACCCGCGGCGCGCGGAGCTCCGGGTCACCTCGCGCCAGAGCGGCAACGTCACCACCACGAAGAGGACACCCAGCGCCGCGAGAGCGAGCAGCACCGGCCAGGCGACGGCGCCCGCCCAGCCGATCAGGAGCGCCGCCGGGACGAGCAGCGCGGCGGAGACCACCACCACCTTCCCAGAGAACGGAACGTCCTCCATCCGGGGGAGCATCGGGAGGTTCGCGCGAGCGTAGTCGTCGCGCAGCAGGAGCGCGAGGCTCCAGAAGTGCGGTGGTGTCCAGAGGAAGACGAGGAGCGCGAACAGGAGCACTCCCGGCGTCCACGTCCCGACCGCGGCCGCCGAGCCCGCCAGCGCCGGGGCGCTACCGGCGAACCCGCCGATCACGATGTTCCAGCTGGAGCGGCGCTTGAGCCAGAGCGTGTAGATACCGACATAGGTGATGCCTCCGAGGAAGATCGAGAATCCCGTCAGGAGGTTGAGGAACACCGAAGCCCCGCCGATCCCGACGGCGAGGAGCGCGAGCCCCACGACCGCGACGTTCGAGCCGGAGATCACGTGCTCGTCCGCGAGCGGACGGCCCCGCGTCCGCTTCATGCGCCGGTCGATGTCGCGGTCCAGGTAGTGGTTGAGCATCGCGGAACCCGCCGAGGCCGACGCGCCGGTCGCGACCAGGACCGCGAGCCGGACCAGGTCGACCGACCGAGGGGCGGCGAGGAGGAAACCGGCGACCGCTACTAGGCAGATCAGCGCGGTGATCCCGGGCTTTGCGAGCGGGAGGTAATCGGCCGGCCCGAGCGGATGGTCGAGCGACGACGAGACCGGGGGCGACGCGACTTCTGACGGTGCCATGACGTTCCGCTCGAGCATCCGAGCGCCTCTCCCGTATTGATTAGCCTTGCCGGGGCAGGTCGAAGGGGGAACCGGGGACCCGACGCGGTTCGTCGGAGAACCGGGCCGCGGACGCCGCCGGCGCCGGGGTCTCGTCGGCGGCCCGCCGCGCCCAGTCGACCCAACGGCGCGGGAGCTCGCGCAGGTTGGAGAGAAGCACGAGGATGAGGAGGATCCCGAAGAGAACGGTCGCGATCGCGAGATGGGTGAGGACCAGGTCCGGAACGAGCTGGCTCTCGACGACGAGCCCCCCAAGGAGCGCCTCGGCGATGACGAGGCCGAGAGAGGCGAGCGAGATGCGGAGGAGCACCCGCCGCTGACGCTCGTAGGCGACCCCGAGCATCGCAAGGACGAGGATGCTCGTGGAGAGGAAGAACGCGCATACCCGGTGGCTCCACTCGAGCGCCACCCCGCCCTGCAGCGCGGGCAGGTAGTTCCCGTTCCCGTAGCACGACGGCCAGTCGGGGCAGGCGAGGCCGCTGTCGCTCGCCATCACGTTCCCCCCCAGCAGGATCGTCGTATAGCAGAGCACGCACGCGATGATCGCGGCGTACCGGAACAGGTCGTGACCCCTCATCGCCGACGCTCCGTTACGGTCCCTCGGTCCCGGCGGCGGTCGGAAGCGGTGTCGGCACGCGCGTGGGGCTCGGCGCGGCGACCGGCCCGGTCATCTTCACCGCGAGCTCCTCGCCCCACGGGTCGTCTGTTGTGACCGGTTCCCCGGCGTAGTAGCTGTAGACCATATTGAACGCGAAGACGAGCTGGCCGATGCCGATCACGAGGGCGCCGATCGACGAGAGGAAGTTCAGGAGCTGGAAGTTCCCGGTCCAGAGGTAATCGTAGACCCGCCGAGGCATCCCCTCGGCACCGAGCAGGAACATCGGGAACAGTAGCAGGTTCACGCCGACGTACGTCAGGACGAAGTGGACCTGGCCGAGCGCCTGGTTGTACCAGCGTCGGGTGATGATCGGGAAGTAGAAGTAGACCCCGGCGAAGATCGCCATCAGCGTCCCACCGAGCAGGATGTAATGGAAGTGGGCCACCACGAAGTACGTCCCGTGGTAGAGGTAGTCGATCGGGATCGAGGCGAGCAGGAGGCCCGAAAGGCCGCCGATGACGAACCCGGTGATGAACGCGACGCAGAACCACATCGGGAGGGCCATCCAGATGCGTCCGCCCCAGAGCGTCGCGACCCAGTTGAACGTCTTGACCGCCGACGGCACCGCGATCGCCATCGTGGCGAGCATGAAGACGAACCGGACGTTCGTCGAGATGCCGGTGACGAACATGTGGTGCTCCCAGACGGCGAACGAGAGGACCGCGAACACTCCGAGAGCGACCGCCATCGCCCCGTAGCCGAAGATGTCCTTGCGCGCGAGCTTCGGAAGGACGGTCGAGATGATCCCGAACGCCGGAAGCACCATGATGTAGACCTCGGGGTGGGCGAAGAACCAGAAGACGTTCTGGTAGAGAAGCGCCCCACCGAGCGGGGTACCGTTCGTTGAGGCGAGCAGGTGGGTCCCGAAGTTCCGGTCCGACAGGACCATCGTGAGCCCGATCGAAAGCGACGGGAGCGCGAAGATGAGGAGGACCGAGTTGATGAGGGTCGCCCAGACGAACAGCGGCATGTTCCAGTAGTGGACGCCGGGTGCCCGGTGCTTCAGGATCGTGACAAGGAAGTTGACCGCGCCGAGCATCGACGAGATCGTGAGGACGTGCAGACCGAGGATCCAGAGGTCGACCCCGATGCCGGGCGCCTGGACCGAGAGCGGTACGTACCCCGTCCAGCCGACGTTCGCGTTCGACAGCAGAAGGATGATCCCGGCCGGCGGGATCAGCCAGAACGCGATCGCGTTGATCTTCGGCATCGCCATTTCGCGCGAGCCGATCATCGAAGGGACCAGGAGGTTGCCGAACCCGGCGAGGGTCGGCATGACGAACATGAAGATCATCAGGACCCCGTGCATCGTGAACAGGGTCGAGTAGACATCCGGCGTGATCCCGAGGGTCGTCTGGGGGTTGAGGCCCAGCCCCTGGACGAACCCGAGGTCGGTCCGGATCAGGCTCGCGTAGATCCCGCCGATGAAGAAGAAGACGAAGCCGGTCGTGATGTACATCAGGCCGATCCGCTTGTGGTCGGTGGTGAAGAACCACTTTTTGATCGTCGGGACGAGCCAAGCCCCATGGTAGCTGAACACCCAGAGCAGGAACCCGGCAGTCGCCGCGACCAGGCCGACCACGGTGAGCGGGACCGTCAGGTCGACCATCGGTTCCCTCCGGCGTTCATGCGATAAGTCCTCCTAGTACGTACGCGATTGCGGCGCCGGCGGCGACCACCGTCAGGATCTTGAAGAACCGAATCTCGCTCTCGACGGTCACGTACCCCGGCCACGTGGGTCGGAAGCGCCGACCTAGGGGCCACGAGCGGTACGTCTTATCGACGAGGTGGAAGACCACACCGGCCATGAGGAACATGAGGGCGAGCGCGTAGCCGAACGACTGTTGGGCGCCCGGGCTCGTGAGCGGGCCGAGCAGGACCGAGTAGACGATCAAGACGGCAATCCCGAGCAGCATCAGCAAGGTGATCGCCGCGTACAGGTCGAGGAGTCGGTTGCGGATCCGACGGACCTCCGCCGGGCTCGGCGGGCTACTCAAAGAGCTCGACCCTCCGTCCGTTGGCGCCGCGATACCGGTCGATCCGGTAGAGGATCCCGGCCATGAACAGGAACGCGAGAGCGGCGACGAACGCCCCGAGCGCCGCGACCGCGAATCCCATCCAGACGCCCGAAAGCACCCAGGAGATCCCGTAGACGAACGTCGCGCCGCCGACGCTCCCGATCACGAGGAAGACGGCCAGCACGCCCCAAATGACGGTCGTCCGCCACTGCGGGGGGCTTTCGGAGCTACTCACTCGCCTTCGCCTCCGTGGTAGCGAGCGGCGTCGACCCCGCCGGTGACGGCGAGCCGTACACACCGGGATACGGAGAGATCCGGGCGGCGAGACGGCGTTTGTACGAGACCTGGTAGCGCCAGTGGAACAGTGCGATGACGACGGCGTTCACGAGGAATATCGGAGCAAGCGTGATCGCCACGGTGGGGAGGGTGATCTGGACACCGGGCGTTTCGCCGCCCCAGACGGTCATCAGGATGAAGAACTCGAGCAGCGACGTTCCCGCCCAGATGAACAGAGGACGGTCGCGGGGGTGCGTCCGCTTGGAGCGGTCCAGGAACGGGACGAACAGGATGAACAGGAGGAGCGCGGTCGAGATCCCGACGGCGAGCACTGGGGTCACTCCCGCGAAGTCGACGAACTTGAACAGCCAGAGGAAGTACCAATCGGGCTCGGTGACGACTCCGACCGCCGCAGTGTTGCCGACGTAGGTGGGCAGCGACCATGGCCACAGGGCGGCGATGCCGAACAGGATGCCGAGGTACAGGGCCCCCCACTTCAGGATGTAGAACAGGATGTGCGGGACGAACGGGACGTGTTTCTTGTCCTCCTTCTCGGTGAATCGCCGACGCTGCAGAGGGTCGGACGTCGCGGGGGGCGCGATCCCGTGCGACTCGAACAGCGCGATGTGGGCGTAGAGGAGTCCCGCCAGGGCGATCGGGATCAGGATCACGTGGGCGTCGAACATCCTCGAGAGCAGCCCCTGCGACGTTCCGTCCGCTAAGATGAACGGGGCGAGCAGCGGACCGAACGTCGGAAGGCGGATCGCGAGGACGAGCCCGACGTTCGTCGCGTTGTAGGAGAGCTGGGTGTACGGGAGCAGGTAGCCGGTGAATCCCATCCCCAGGGTCATCACCATGAGGAGCGTCCCGACCATCCAGGAGAACTCCCGGGGGGACTTGTAGACACCGAGGTAGTATCCCCGGAAGAAGTGGACGAACATCAGGAAGATCATCGCGTACGCGCCGTACAGGTGCGTCGTGAGGAGTAGCGAGCCCATCGGTACCGAGTTGATGATGTAGTACGTCGAGCACCATGCGGCCGGCGCGACCGAGTACGCCCCCGCGGCCTGGCCGCACGCCGTCAGCGTCGGGGCGGTGCTCGGCTGGTAGTAGAGGAGAAGAAGGGCTCCCGAGACGACCTGGTAGAAGAACGCGGTCGCGACGAACGCGCCGGTCCAGTAGCTCGGCTTGAACGTGAACTCCGGCTGCGGGCGGAGCGCCCACTTGCGCATGCCCGTGCGGTCCTCGACGAACCCCCAGATCTTGTTGAGGGAACGGTTGTACCAGTTCGAGAACCCCACCGCGCTTCCCCTCCTTCTAGCTCGGGAAGTTGCAGAGGATCACCGGGGTCTCCTTCACGACCTGGCTCGTCGTGCCGACACCGTAGTCGCCCTGCAGCGTGCTGATGTGACCGTTGACCGGCGGGCTCGTCGGCGTCATCCCGGTCGCGAAGATGTTCCCGCTCGCGTCCGTTTCGAGGATGACCTGGGGCAGCGGCAGCACCGCCGGTCCCGTGAGGTTGGTCGCCCGGTTCGCCGGGTCGTAGGTCGAGCCGTGGCACGAACAGTGCAGGTAGAACGTCTTCCCGGACGGGGTGTTCGGGCACGTCCCGGGCGGGTAGAAGGCGATCGCCGGCGCGGGGCATCCGAGGTGCTGGCAGATGCCGCTGTAGGCGACGATCGAACCGTGCGTCCCGATGCCTCCGTGCACGTTCTCGGCGCCCGGGTTGCTCGCGCTCGGGGTCTGGCCGTTCGCGGGATAGAGGTTCAGCAGGAAGTTCGGTTCGTTGCGGAGCGGATAGTTGAACAGGTAGAGTTCGAGGGTGGTGACGTTGTACTCGGCCTCGACCTTAGTGACGGTGAGCGGACTCCCATCCACATCGAGCAGCTGCACCTTCGGGTAGCTCGATAGACCGACGGCCGGTGGCTGGAGGTACTGGATCGACCCACCGACGAGGCCCCCGGCTCCCGCGCCGACGAGCCCCCCGACCGCGAGCAGCTTCAGGACGTTGCGCTTGGTCTCGTCGACGTCCCCTTCCTCGTCCCCGCTCGTGGCGGCGAACCGACGGACCTGGCCGACGGGAAAGTCGAGCGCCGGGTCCCGGTTCGCGGTCCAGGGGCAACTGTCGCGGCAGTTGAACTCCCCGCTCATACGAGGGTCCTCCCGCTCATGTCGGGGGTCGTGTCGTCGGCCTGCCCGGGGTCGGGGATCCGGGCATCGCCCGGAAGCTCCGCCCGCTCGCTCCCGTGGTAGACGGCCCAGAGGATCCCGATCCCCATCAGGATCACGAGGATCTCCGTGAGCGTGACGATCTGGTCGGGAGAGAGGACGCTCATCGCCCTGCCTCCCGGTCGGTCGTGCCCGGCGGCGACGTCGCCGACCAGGTAGGAACCGGGTAGCCACCGGTCCAGGGCAGCGAAGGTTCGTAGCTCGGCGCGTACGGGGCGCTCGGTGGCACTCGGACCGCAGCGGGGATCCCGCTCACCTGCGTCGCCGGGGGGTCGATCCCCAGCAGCGTCCCGCGGATCGAGAGGTTCGTTCCGGTGGCCACGGGCAGGTCGGCGGCCTTCGCGAACTCACCGAGGAGCTCTTGCTTCATCCGCATCGCGCGCCCATACCAGCGGCCGAGGGTGCGCAGCGTCTGGGTGTTGCCCTTCCCGAAGAGCAGGAACGCCGCGACCACCGCGATGATCACCCAGTCCACGTCGGAGAACAGTGCCACTCCCTCACCCCGCTCCCACCGCTCCTCGCGGCCCCTCCCGCACTCCTTCCTTCCTCGACTCCCACCGCCCCGCAAAATACGCCCC
>DATJVA010000090.1:0-13735 GCA_035502015.1 Thermoplasmata archaeon
ATCTCGCTCATTATCGGGGCGGGGATGGTGGTGTTCTACTCGGCGGCGTTTGGGTTCGGAGGCCCGCTCTTCGTCAACCTCGGGACCATCGTCCTGCCGATCTTCGCGGTCTCGGGAGGGCTGGGAGGCCTTCTCGTGTTCACCAACGACCGAATCAAGGGGGTCCTCGAATACCTCGTTGCGTACGGCCTCTCCTCTCGGCGTATCCTCTTCAATTCGCTCGTAGCGGGTTTCGTACAGGTCACCATCATCTTGGGCGCCGGCGTGACGGCCGGCGTCACGACGTATCTCTTGAGCGGTTACGCGCTCACCCCTCACCTCGGCGAGGTCCTTCTGGCCTACACCTTCCCGATGAGCTATCTCACCGTCGCCCTGATGACCACCCTCGGGGTCTTCTGGACGTCACTTTCCTCCCCACGGTCGGGACTCAATAGCCCTCTCGGAATTCTTCCGATGGTCGGGGTGCTGCCGACCGCGGCGGGCCTCATCATCGCCCTGGCCCTACCGGCCCACGCAACCCAGATCCTGCTCGCGACCGAGCTGGTGCTCTTCCTGATCGTCGTGTCCCTGCTCACCCGGACGGACCGTCTGATGCCGACCGAACGCCTTCTCTCGTCCGCATAGAGGATGAGCGTGGAGCCCTGACGATGGAGGGAGTGACTCTCTCCGTTGACCGGGAGAGCGGTGCGCACGGCACTCCTGCCGTGACCTGTAGGGCCCTACACTCCGGCTACCGGAACAAGCCCGTGCTCCACGATGTCTCGTTCACGGTCAGCGAGCCGTCCGTCTACGTCGTCCTGGGACCGAACGGTGCCGGGAAGACCACGCTTTTCCGGACGATCGCCGGGATCCTCCATCCGACGTCGGGGGAAGTCCTGATCGATGGCGTGCCCATCGTCCGTCAGGAGTCGCGGGACCAGCTCCACTATCTCTCGCACCTGGACGGGATGCCGGACGGCCTAACGGTACGGGAGAGCCTCGACTTCTACGCGCGGGTGGAGCGGGCCACCAGCTCGGACGTGGAGCGGGTTCTCGACCAGCTCCAGATCCGGGAGTTCTCGGGCACCTTCATTTCGAAGTTGAGCGCGGGCCAGCGCAAACGCGTCTCGATCGCCCGTATCTTTCTCCGAGAGCGGGAGATCTACCTCCTGGACGAACCGACCGCGAGCCTTGACCCGAAGATGGCCCGCGAGATCCGTTCGCTCATCCTGTCCTTGAGCAAGGACCGCATCGTCCTCTACTCCTCGCACAACCTGTTCGAAGCGCACGAGATCGGGCAGTACGTCATCACGCTGAAGAACGGAGCCCTCCAGCTGTTCGACCGCATGGAGAACGTCCGGTCGGCCCACTTCGTCATCGGCGTCCGAACCTTGGAACCGACGGCCGTCCTCGACGGTTGGGAGCAGCGGGGCGAGTACTTCGTTCGAGAACTCTCCGGCCCGGACCAGGTCCCGGCACTGATCCGGGACCTGGAAGGGCAGGGGGTCCGCCTTCGAGAGGTGCGAGAGATGGAGAACCCCCTCGAGGACCTGTTCACCTAAGGTCCGTTCCCCGAAGTAGCGATCGCCTTCCCTCGTTCCCGGGCGAGAGCCGGGTCGATGGGTACTCTGCCGACCACGAAGGACGGTTCGGTTGGTCCCGGAGCCTGGTTCGCTGGGAGCTGTTTCGTCACCTCTCCGCTGGTGAGATATACCGACGGTAAGCCTCCCAAGCGAGGACGAACCCGCCCATGGCCAGAGCGACATCCCTGGAGCCCCGTCAACTCGAGAAGAAAGTGCTCGACTGGCTGCTCGAACCGGATCAGCCGGCCGTCCGCTATCGTACGCTGGTCGACCTGCTCGATCGTCCGGTCGGCGACCCCGAGGTCAGGTCGGCCAAGTCGAAGATCGCCCGCATCGGCTGGGCGGCTGAGCAGCTTCGGCAGCAAGGGCCGAAAGGATTCTGGGAACGTCGCGAACCAAGGAACGTTTCGGAATACGTGGATTTTCTGTACTTCCCTCCCTACCTCTCCACGAACTGGAGAGCTCTTCTTCTCGCCGAGCTCGGTCTCGATTCCACCCATCCGCAGATCCGTAAGGTCGCGGACCTGATGTTCGATTACAAACTTCGCACGAGCTCTCCGTTCAACTTCTATCACGAGGAGGTCTGCATCTCCGCGAACTGCGCGCGGATGTTGACGCTCTATGGATTCGGCGACGATCCTCGGGTCCGGAGACTCTACGATTGGCTCATCGAGGACCAGCGGGAAGACGGGGGCTGGAACTGCTCTGCCGGTACCCCCGGGACCCTCGACGCATGGGAGGCTCTCGCGGCGTTCGCCATCATCCCGAAGCGGTCACGATCGCCTCGGATGGAGCGGGCCATCGAGAGGGGAGCGGAGTTCTATCTCAAGCGCGAGCTGTTCAAAGAGGGAAAGAGGTACGAACCCTGGTTCCGGTTCCACTACCCGAACCACTACCTCTACGACGTTCTTGTCGGGCTCGACGTCATCACATCGCTCGGCTACGGGGGCGATCGACGGCTAGGACCGGCGCTCGCCATCCTTCGCAAGAAGCGTCAGAAGGACGGGACGTGGCTGCTCGACCAGCAGCATCCCGACCTTGGCCCCGGGCTCAAGATCTACTCGGACATGAGCAAGGTCCGACCGCTCGTGATCGAGCCGACGGGGAAGCCGAGCAAGTGGATCACGCTCAAGGCGCTCACCGTGCTGAAGAGGGTGGAAGCCGCCCGATAGTCGGTGCAACGGACGTTGCACCGAGTTCGTGGGGCACGGACCCCACGCATTGGGCGAGCGGTCGCGCCGTTTCAATGACCGGCGGGAACTCCCGAATCGAAGGGCCGCGGCTCGAGGACGAGTCCTTCCTTGTCCATGAAAGCTCGATACGCCGCGACGGGGGTCTCCGCAGGTCCTCTCAGCACCTTCCCCGTCTCGATGTCGAAAACGGAGCCGTGCCAGGGGCATTCGACCCGGTGTTCGCTCACCTCGCCCTCGTCAAGCGGACCTCCCAGGTGCGAACACTGGGAGCCGATCGCAAATAGAGAACCTCGGATGTTGAACACCGCCACCGGCTGCCCATCGGCATCAACCTGTGCGCTCTTGCCTTCGGGGGGTGGAGAGAAGCCCTTGATCACGATCCTCGAGCGGGGCGCGGGCTGCATGCCCTCGACAAGGGTCCGCACCTTATGCGGTTTCCGAGTTCCCGCTCCTCGTGCCTGAGCCTTCTTATCGGGCGGATGCTAAGGTCCTCCGAGGCCCACCATGGTACAGCGAGTGACCGAAGTCGTAGGATCCCATCCGGAGAGCTTTGCGAAAGCCGTCCAGAACGCCGTGACCACCGCCTCCCATACGGTGCGCGACATGAAGTGGTTCCGGGTCTCCGAGTTCGAAGGAGCGATCCACGACGGAAAGGTGAGCGAGTTCCGCGCCCTGGTGCGCATCTACTTCGACTACGAGGAGAAGGGGCAGCCGTAGGCGGGACGCCACCGGACCGGCGGGAACCGTGACCTCGAGAGGTCCGGTTCCTGCAACGTTCGCGAGCCGAATCGGGTGAAGGGTCAATCAAAGGCGTTGGCGGCCTTCACCACGGCCCTCCCCGTTGCAAGGTGTGCAACGGCTCTTGCACCCAGTCGTCCGAGCGTACGCGTGGGTCCGGCCGGATAGAATCATGTAAATCTCGTGAGTCGCTCGAGGGGCGGAACATGGCAGGATCCGTCGACAGTTTCCGACAAACCTTCCGGGTTGGTTGGGGAGACCTCGACAGCAACCATCACATGGCCAATCGAGCTTTCCTCGATCGGGCGGCGGATACCCGAGTACTTTTCTTCGCCCAGAACGGCTTCTCGGTGTCTCGCTTCGACACCGAGCGCGTCGGGCCCGTGATCGTCCGTGACGAACTGGTCTACCGCAAGGAACTGCGACTCATGGACGAGTTCACGGTCGACCTGGAACTCATGGGGCTCTCCGCGGATGGCACTCGCATCGCGCTGAGCAACACGTTCCGAGTCGGGAATGACATACTGGTCGCCACGGTCCGGTCCGAGGGACTCTGGTTTGACCTCGATAAGCGACGGCCTCGACAACCCCCGCCGGAACTCGATGCGGTGCAACGCAAGATGCCGAGGGGCGACGGGTTCAAGGAGCTCCCTTCGAGGTCCCCCTGACCTCGACTTCTCGTCGGTGCGATTCGCCGCCTCCCAGAGGAGTGTCCCGCGTTACCACAGGCGGATCCCACTCCAGTCGACGCCTCCGGCTCCGTCGATAGAGCCCAACGAATCCTTCGGGACTCGGATTGGCGACCCGTTAACGTTACAGAAACCCGAGGAACGACCCGGGAGTGGTCGATTGGTTGAGCCCGGCCATAATCTTCCCGGAAGTCCATGCAGCGATCGGGGCGCTCGCCGTCGCGGCCGCGTACTCGCTCGCGCCGGGAACGCTTGGAGATCGCGCGCGAACGCACCCGAACGCACCGCGAATTGCGATCGCCGCGTTCACCCTGATCGTGTTTCTGAAAGAGCTGCTGTGGGACCCGGTCAACGAGGTGGATCAACCGTTCCTGTGGGCGGGCGTCACCGACCTCTCCTGGTATCTTGTTGGCATCGGCGTGATGTTGGGTCTATTGTGGATTCGCTACCGTCGACTCTAGACGTTTCGGTGCGAGATTGTGTCCGTGGTTGAATCCGACGCTGCACCTGCACGCATTTCCGAGCGCGTCGCCTACTTTCTCGGAGGTCCGATCAGCGTCAGATCGTGTAGGTCCAGATCGTGGTGACGTTCACGAGTTGGCATGGGCCCGGCAGGTAAGGTGGCACCGGGCTTGGGCTGAACTCCAGCGGAAATGCCTGGGAGACGAAGGTGGCGTTCCCGCTCGTCCCCAACTGATCGATGATCCAATTATCATAAGGACCAAACGCCAAGTAATAGACGGGCGCGCTCGCCGTCCAGCGGACATGCACCGTAGCCCACAGGGGAAAGACATGCACCGCAACCGGCAGTCGCTCACCACTCGACACGCATGTGGGGATTTCGGTAGTCCACTTCGTCGGACTGGAGACGTAATTGCCCGGAATCACCCCGGTCCAGAGGAGGAGGAGCAAGCCCACCGCCACGGGGCACGCGACAAGAAGCGCTCGGTCGAGGAGTCTCAGTTGGTGTCGACGGGGACCAGGGCCAGAGGCGGCAGGGACCTCGACGGGACCAAACGAGGAGGAGGGCGCCATGCAATCAACCCCCGGACTCACTTACGCGCGGCGCGCTCTCAAGATTGCGTCCTCCTCCGAGAACGACGCTGACGAGGAAGAGACAGAAGGCGAGTAGGACCGCGATCAAGCACGCGTTGTAAGCGGCTCCCGAGGACAGGTCAAAACGGGCACCAATCCCCCATTGGATCAAAAGGCCCGCCAACGCGGTCAGTATACCGGCCCAGAACGTTCCGCGTTCAACGGCAATCCAGATTGGGGGCCCACCTCCGCGTGGAGAGTTCTCGAGGATGCGCCCTCCGCCGAAGGCGGCGCTGGCGACGAAGAGGCAGAACGCGAAGATCACGGGAGCAAAGCTCCAGACGTTCGAGGCCCCGGTGTCCGGATCGAAACTCGCACCGATTATCGTCTGAATCAGGAAAGCGAACACGATGGTCAAGACGCCCGCCCAGAACATCCCACGATTGGCCGCAATGACCTGCATCGGACTGCGCTCGGGCGCTTGTGCCGTCGCGCCAAGTCCAACGGGTTAGCATTACTTCAGAATTCTCAACACTGACCTCTCTGTAGGGCTTTGTCGGTAGCTGCGGCCTGTTACACCTGCGGAGGAGTGCGACCCTACCTTCGTAACAGGAGGGCAGGTAGTCATATTCGGACCGTAACTGTCGGACCCGCAGGACTTGCCATGGATTCTGAAGTGGAGACCTTTCGTGCTTGGTTCGCGTACCTTGCCGATACGCGCCGTGGTTACATCGAGGCGCTCGCCAAGTTACCACCGGCGGAACTGACTCGCGACCGAGGGGCATCGTACCCATCCCTCCTCGACATCTTCGCACACACTCAGGGCGCCCTCTACTTCTGGATGAAGAGCTGCGCGACATTCCCCTTCCCACCCCAGGAAGGAGACCCCGACGCACCGCCCTCGATTGATGTGTTGAGGAAGGATGAGGCGTACGTTCAGGCCCAGATCCAACGGGTCATGCAGGAATTGACCGAAGCTGCCCTCGCGCGTACGATTGTGAGAGAGAAGGGGGGGCGGCAGGACCACGACTGCCACATCCCTGTGCGCGAGGTGCTCTGGCATCTGGTCGAGGAGGAGCTACAGCATCGCGGAGAACTCAACGCACTACTCTGGCAGATCAACGCCGACGCGCCGGTCGTCAGTTGGATCAAGTGGGACCACACGTCGGGCCGGATCAAGGACCTCCCATCGTAGACGCGGGAGCACTGTCCGCCGATTTCGGGGTGCTCCTGTCGCCATACCCGGTGAGGGTGCAACAACTGTCACACATACTCTTATGGATGAGTCTCCGAGGGAGTCGATCGCCGCAATGCATATGGACTTCCAGACGAGTGACGACGACTGATGTCCGCCTGGCGGGTGACCTACCTGCCGGAGTCTACCACGGATGCTCGGCCCGCGGTGACCGTCACGGTCGAGGACCCGGAGAGTCCTACCCTTGAGACATTTGTTTCGAGGCTATCTGGCGGCGCGCTTGGTCTTCAGTGGACTAACGGGCGCGTCATCTGCTCGGTGGAAGCGTTCGGGAGGCACGATAGCCGGAACCGAAGATATTTCGTGACTGCATTCATAGCCGGGGTAGTAGTCGGATTAGTATTCACCGGGGTCGTCTTTCTAGGATTCAACTCCAATAGCCCCCTTTACCAACATCCCTGGTCCGGCACGGCCTACACGGGCGCCTCATGCGGAGAGGGCTGCTTCAGTCAACCTATCACCGAAAGCTTCCCGAACGGCTCGTACGTATCTGGTTCATGGATCGCTCCGCAGCCAGCGGTCCTCTTCATCCATACGACCGACGGCAACTTTTGCCCAGGCGGAACCCCGAGTAGCTACGGCCCTGATGGGTCCTGTACAGAGCCCGGGGTCACTTCCGGTTCGTTCAGTTTTACGTCTGTCGGGGGAGTGGTGGTCTTTACCGTCGGCTCACAGGACCCGGAGAACGTGACCGTAAGCGGGTACTGGTCGGCCTGGCAGTTGTAACCGTACCCGTTTCCCAACGGGGGTCGTGAGCCCGGTTTCGAGTAGGTGCAGTCAACCACACGTCCAGCGTGGACCTTGTCGGCCTCGCGAGAGAGTCCAATCGTGTTTGCAGCCATCGGGTCCAAACCGAACGCTACGTCCGAACACAGGGCCCGCCCCGCTCTCAAATCGCGCGCCGCCCGTCGCTGAATACCTCAATCCCCCGCTGCGCGGGGCTCGCTCTGGTGGTCCCGGTCTGTTCTACCATGTGTTCTGCCTCAATCGACCTCGGTGCGAAGGCGAGATACGCCTCCTTTGGTTGACTCACCTCGGGCAGCCGAACAACTGATCCCGACTCCGGCCGAACGATGAAGTTCTGGATTCCGGCAATTGCAGTCGGACTTGTAGTGGGGTTCGCGGTCTCCGCGATTGTTCTAGGTGTTGGAACAACTCACCGAGTTTGCTCCCGAGGTGCACTCGTAGGTTGGAGCGGTGATCTGGCGACTCCGGAGGCGGTCGGGCTCGCTCCGCCGGGTGGGTATGTGAAGTTCGAGTGGCAATCCATCATCCAGCCTTTGAACGGTCCCGGAGGAGGGGGGCTCGGCGGTGGCCCTACGCTACTAGAGAACTCGACTGCCGGCTACTACGAAGTGGATAACTGGACGCTCTACAACGTCGACACGACCTACGCACTCGGTTGGGGAGCATCACCGCATTGCGCGAATTACATGATGGGACTTGGCGGAGGTAACAACGAGACCATCCCATGGGGCGGGTGCGCGGGCTGCCCGATAGCCCCTCCAACACCTGCTGGAGTCGGAGAGCGCCTGGAGATCCCTACTCAAGTGCAGTACGGGACCCTCAACACGACGATTCTGGATGCTTCGTACGGAGGTACTCCGAATGGGACGTTCTCTTGGTATGTTCAAGGAGGAGGTGTAGTGGAGACCGGCCTTCCTGGTCTATCAAGCCTGCCGGTGACGCTCTCGTCTTTTTACTCGAAAGACACACTCTTTGGACTCGCGATCACCATTCGACAGACCAGCGAGTCACTGGACATTCCTATGCACATGACGCGAGGTGGCGTCACGGACATCGCTGGATCTTTTCCAGCGGACTGGGACCTATCTGGTGGTCTCTCCGTCCATTACTGGGACAATAACACCTACGTTCTCCCACTGAGCACGGACCAAGGGTCTTGGGCCATCTACGTACCCGGATCGGGCGCAGGAATTGGGTTGAACGGACTGTTGTTCGTACAAACCTCGGGCCCGAGCTCTTAGCCGCTGAAGTGTCGTGCTGGGTAGTGCCAACTGACCCGATTCAAGGGAAGAGATGAATCAAGCGTCGTGGCCGGTCAAGCTCCACAGTTCGACGGGATGCAATCAACCTTGCAACCACTGTAGCCCTTCGCGCGTCCTTGTGCGAGGGCGCAGTGCCGATAACAGCCCCCCTCTTACTCTGACAGCAGGCCTGTTTCCATCATTGGCGAGCCCTATAATCGGTAGAGGCTCAGCTCTCCACCATCAATGGACACGACTGCCCCAACGCCCGCAGCCTCGCGACCGCTCGTTCAGCCGGGTGGGCTTGGACACTCACTGAGGTTTCCCGGTTTCCGCAACCTTTTCTCTTCCAGCGCCGCGTCGACCTTCGGCGCTGCAGTCTCCATCGTCGCAGTCAGTTGGATCGTCTATCATTACACGGGTAGCGCCCTGGATGTGGCGTATCTCGGACTCGTCGAAATCGGGCCCGGCATCGTGCTGGGATTAGTCGCGGGTGTCGTCGCCGACCGCTACAACCGAAGATCGCTGATGGTCACCGCCGATCTCACACGGATGGTGGGGATGGCAATCCTCGCAGTCGGGCTCTACTTCCTGGGATTCTCGCTGCTGCTCGTATTCGCAATCATGGTCGTCGTCGAATCCTTTTCGGCGCTCTTCACGCCGGCCAGTCAGGCCATCCTTCCCCGCCTCGTGGAAAAGGGCTCGCTGGAAGACGCGAACGGTTTACTCTTCTCGAGCAGCGGGGTCGCCCGGAGTGTGGGGTCTGCCACCGGCGGCGTCGTGGTGGCGGTCCTCGGCGCGGTCTGGGGGCTAGGCATCAACGCGGTCACGTACGCGCTCTCGGCAATCTTTATCCTCCAGATTGCCAGCCAACTCGGCCGGATAAGTGTCAAGCCGTCGGGTGAGCGACGCTCCTTCAGTGCCGACTTTTCCGAGGGGATCCGATACGTCCTCGGGAACCGGACTCTTTCGGAAGTCTCATTCGGATATCTCCCGTCGAACTTCCTATCGTCATTTGTTTCCCCCTTCTTTGTGGTCTACGCCACCATTCGATTCGGTGGAAGTGCCGTGGCCTTCGGATACCTCGCCGCGGCCCTCGCCTTCGGGACCGCAGCTGGGGGGTTGATTGTGGGGAGACTCTCCACGCGACGTCGCGCAGGTTGGTGGCTGGGGTCGACTGTTTTGTTGGAGGCGGCAATGTACGGCGTCCTTGCGGCCTCCTTTAACCTCGGCATTTCGGTATTGGCGGCGTTCGGAGCGGGGATTCAAATCGGCTTCGGTAACACAGTCTACTACTCGGTGATGCAGGCCTCCGTCCCCAGCCGAGTGCTGGGACGCGTGCTTTCCATCGTCGACTTCGGATCCTTCGTTGCGATTCCTGTCGGATTGGTGGTCGGCGGGCTATTGATCGCTCGTTACGGAATCGGTACTACGATCACGATTGCCGCCATCGGGATTTTCGCGACGGGCGTAGCTCTCCTGAGCCTTCGAGATTTCCGGGCGTTCGGGGAGAGAACGATCCCTCCTGACCTATCATCGTGACAGTGGGATGCCAACTTGCTTGCGCCAAGCGAGGTAGGGTCGGTGCAATGCCGCTTGCGCCACAACACATTTGGACTGAGGGTTGGTGCCGTCTTGGATGAAGACCGAATTCGACACCATTCGCGAGCTCTACCGTTACAATTCCGGAGTCCGCAAGAAGTACCTTCGGGCGATCTGGAAGCTCCCTCCTCGGCAGCGCTACAAGAGCCGAGGTGCATCGTTTCCCTCCCTCGTGGACATCTACATGCACGTTCTCGACGCCTATCGCTGGTGGTTCATCTCCGTCTACGGGAACGGCAAGACCTTCGAAGAGTACCCCCTGGGTCAGCGCTACACAAGATCAGAAGCCGAGAGAGAGACGGCCGCGGTCGACCGACTTCTCCAGAAGGTCCTCCGCGAGGTCGGTCCGCGGGGCCTAAGCACGATGCTCTACTGGCGCGGTCGTAGGCCGTTCCGAGTTTCGGTCCGCACCATGCTTCTGCACATGGTCGAAGAGGAGATTCAGCACCGCGGCGAAATGAACGCCCTTCTGTGGCAGATCGACGTGGATCCCCCGGTTACGGGCTTCGGCGAAGTCTGACGATTCGCTCACGGACCGCAGGACCGCTTGTACCGGCCGTTTCACGACCTCCTCAGTGGCTTCTTTGGGGGGACAAACGTTGTCCCGTCATGGAGCCCGTAATGACCCCTAAACTGGCGCCCTACCTACTCGTTCGAGACGCCCCCGGCCTGGCACGATTCATCGAGGAAGGAATTGGTGGCACCGCTGGGTTCAAGGTTGCGGACGAGGCGGGAAAGATCGGGCATCTCGAAATGCGAATCGCGGATTCCGTGGTGATGATCGCGGACGTTCCCGAGAGGCATGGCCCATTCCCTGCCATGCTGCACCTCTACGTCGCCGATGCGGACGCCGCTTACAAGCGGGCGCTCAAGGCTGGCGCGACGAGCATCCGAGAACCAACTGACGCGGGGGACGGACGCCGCGGTGGTGTTCGAGACGCGTGGGGAAACGAGTGGTGGTTCACTCGCCCCTCTGAGTGATGCGAAACGAGTAGGCGCAAGCTATTGCACCCACCTCTCGAACAGGGACGGACCGATAGTGACGACCGGCCGCCTCGAGCGAATGGCTACATCTCAGTCTGGGCCGTCCGTCGCTGGGCGAGATTGATCGGGTTGCCATCGGGGTCGGTGACCCAAGCGGTTCGGAGCTCCGGTCGAAAGTCGTGTGGGGGCCGGAGCGGCTGGGCACCTTCGCTCAGCAGGCGTGCGTATTCACGGTCGGAGTCGTCCGTCCACAGGAGGATCGCCACCGGTCGCCCGTCGAGACTCGGGTTCAGACCATGATCCTTGATCGCTGCCTCCACCGACGAGACTCCGATAGTGAAATGGTCGAGTGTGACCTCCACGTGAGTCGGAGCTCCTTCCCTGGGCGTTCGAAAGGTTTCCTTGAACCCAACACGCTGATAGAAGCTGGTAAGCCGCTCGACGTCTCGGGTCATGATGTTGATCGACGGGTCCTGAATCATGGCTCTCGCCCGAACGGCCAAAAAATGGTGGACCTAGATATGCCTTCTATTGGCGATCCGCGGATCCAAACTTGAACCCTATCCCTCGCGAATTCGGTGCAACACCGTGCATCCGCCCCGAGCCATCCCTCCCAGAAGGGCGCGGGACTCGGGAAGAGTGGATATGACGTCGATTCCTGACGGCAGAGCATGACCGCCGGACGCCCCCTCCGAGCAAAGGACCTGAAACTCATCGAGGCAGCTCGCGACGTGCTCCGGCGTGGGTCTCGGGACGACCGACATAGCGTCGCAGCCGCGGTTAGGACGAGGTCGGGTCATATCTACCTCGGACGTTGCGTGGAGGGAATTCACGGGCCCTGCGCAGAGCCCGTCGCCATCGGGGCGGCGATCACTGCAGGCGATTCGCTCATCGAGTCGATGGTTGCGGTGACAGGCTCGGGGCGCACGTACCCTGTCCTGTCGCCTTGCGGGAACTGTCGTCAGCTCCTCTTGGACTACGCCCCGAAGGCCGAGGTACTGGTCGGATTTCCCAACGGACGCGTTGCGCGTCTAACCGCAGAGGAGAGTCTTCCTGCTGCCTTCCGGACTTTCGGGTGAAGTAAGCGGGTCGCTTCCGAACAACAGATTCTAGCTCAGAAGAAAGGCGCACCGCCGGATTCGCACGTGCCGGGCACTTCCGGGGCATCCCGGGCATGCGAAGGACATTCAACCGCCTGTAGGTGCGAGCGGCAGTCTGCTTCGTAGACACGGAAGTGTGTGCGCCACCATGCACGCGCTCGTCACAGCGGGGACCCCCAGACAAGCCTATCCGAGGAGCATCCGTACCCTCTTAGGGCGAGCCGGTGGCCGCCGAACGGTGGGCCCGAAAAGAGTTCATCCTTGTCATAGGCGTCTACGCCGCGGCCGTGCTCGTGGCGGCAACTGGGTTCAACGCAGTTGGGATTACGTCGGAGTCTCCGCGAATTACTAGTCTGGCGGGCCATCTCGCTTCTGCGACACTCCCAAACACCTTCCCGGTGAAGTTCACCGAGAAGGGGTTGCCATCGGGGACGAACTGGACGGTCAGCCTCAACGAGACGACCCAAAGCACAGTCTCGTCATCGATCACGTTCGAGGAACCGAATGGAACCTATCAGCTGTACACTTGGGATGTGAAGGGTTACGTGAGCTACGCCAACCTGACGGCTCTCCGAGTCAGTGGGACTCCGATCAACATCACGGTGTACTACAACCCGCCCGCAGCCGGCACCTACTTTTTGACGTTCGTTCAGTCGGGGCTGCCCTTGAACATCTATTGGGAGGTCGAAATCAATGCCATCATTAACGGAACCGTCTCGCCTGACGGATACTGGCAGAACTACTTCGGCCCGACTCATACTCCTGCGCCAGGTCTCAACGGGGCCGAAAACGGTACGTATGCCTGGACAGCGTTCCACCTCAGCGAACCCGAGTGGCCCATCGCTTCGTCCTATCCGTTTCCGTCTAGCGGGACGGTGAGCGTGAACGGGTCCAGCGTGCTCATCCACCTCACGTACCGCTACTCCTATCCGTTCTTCTTCGACGTGGAGGGGCTCCCGACCGGCGCCCCATTCACCCTGCAGATTCCCAACGAAACAGTGACCGGAAACGGCGACGGCGAGTGCCTGCTCATGATTCCGAATGGAACGTACGCATGGAACGCCACCGCGCCTGGGTACCGAGAGCAGAACGGGACGGTCTCCGTTCAGGGCCTACCGGAATCCAACGTGAAGGAGATCTTCTTCGAGGCTCTTCCGCCGGGGCCTCTTTCAGCATGGGCATGGATTGAGATCGGCGCGGTAATCGCGGTATTCGTCGTCGGCGCTGCGGTCTTGCTCGTGAGACGGCGCAGAGGGGGCCGTCGGCTACCCCACCCCCCGAGGGCTCCTCAGTAGCCGGTCTGAATGACTAAGAGAGACCAGGTTGAATTCGGCAAGTTGGGTGTAACACCCTTGCACCTACAGGAGGAATGTCGGTTGCGTTGCTTGTTGCACCGAATAAGAGGCTGGAGAGCTTGGGGCTGGTGGATGTCGTTCGGGCCATCCGTGCGAGGATGGCACTTCTTGACCCGACATGTTATTCCATGACGAGCGTCTGAGGAGAGTGCGGCTCGATGGACTGGACCACGCTTCTCGCGGAAGTTGCGCCAATCGTAGCGGCCCTCTCTGCGATTCTAATCTATGGAACTG
>DATJVA010000091.1:0-9524 GCA_035502015.1 Thermoplasmata archaeon
TTCTACGTCTACGGTATCCGCTACCGGCCTCCCGCGGACATCGCGGAGGCTCTCGAGCCATCCCATCGGCGTGCCGAGTACCTTCTGCTTGGGCTGGTCGGAGCGCTTGACCTCGACCGTGTCGCGCATGGCACGGTGGCGCTGCACGAACGGACGTTTCCCGATCGGGTCGACGAGCGGGTGGGGCTCTCGGACGCGACGGGCATGAATTTCGCCCCGATCATGGCAGGTTACAACCTACCGGACCACCGGCTCAACGACCGACTCGAAGGCCTCCTCGGGCTCGACCGTAGACTGCTCGCCTTCGACAGCACGGTTCCTCCCATCGTCGCTGCACGCATGGACGGGACGAGCCATCTCTTGTGGAGGATCACCGATCCGGGCGCCCTCCGTGCGATCCAGGAAGAACTCCGAGATACCCGGCTCCTGATCTTGGACGGACATCATCGCTTCACGGCGGCCGCGAAGCGGCACCACGAAGGGCAGCGAACGATGCCGCTCGTCATGCTGGTCGAGGGCCGCGACCGAGCCCTTCAGCTCCTCCCATGGCAGCGCGTGCTCCCGAGCGATGTCGTAGCACCTCCGGGTGTCGTCGAGGCGGTCCGGAACGCCTTCCCCGAGACGCGCCCGCTCGGCTCCGTTCCCTCCCTCGAGCGGCTGCAGGAACACCTCCACGAGATGACGCGGCACCATCGTCGGGGCTTTGTTGTGGCCGCGCCCGGGACCTCCTTCGAAGTTCCGGGCCCGGCGGAGACGGACGCGGGAGCGGACTTCGACACCCTTCATCGCTTCCTCGAGGAGCACCTCCACCTCGACCCTCACGACCTCGAGTACGTGCGCTCTCCAAGGGTAGCGCTCGAGCGGGCGGGAACCTCGCCGAGTTCCGGCGGCGGCACCGCGTTCTTATTGCCGGGGCTGACCGAGGAAGGCGTCGAGGAGCGCGCCTTCGAAAAGGGCCAGCTGATGGCGCATAAGTCGACGATGTTCCTCCCGAAGGTCGCGGAAGGGGTGATCTTCGCCCCGGTCGATGGGATCGGCTAGGCCCCGGCCGTGGTCATACCGGCGAAGGGGGCTGGACCGCCGTCGCGGCCCCGCTCGAGGCGACCGGGGCGGCGAGGATTGGACCCGCGGCTCCAGTCGAGCGGACCATCGGGAGCCGTAGCGAGTCCTTTGCGACGGGCGGCAGGCCGAGCCGGTCGCGGATCCAGTGCCGGACATCGGAGACGTAGAGATTGTTGTAGGGACACGCCTCCACGCAGTCTCCCACCCCGCAGCATTTCGTGCTCCGGAACTCGCCCTTCGTGCGGAAGTGACCGGGCATGTCCACGAGCCCGATGGGGCAGCCCTTCGCGCAGTCGAGGGTCGTGCAGTCCCGGCAGACCTGCTTGTCGTGGACCTTGAGCTTGAAGAAACCGATCTTCTGGAACAGCTGGGCGAACGTTCCGGTGTAGCACCAACCCATCGTGACGCAGTTGTAGTTCCCCGTGTAGGGGATCGTAACGAACATCAGGTACCAAAGGACGGAGAAATAGAGCGCGAAGAAGAACACCGCCGGGTCGTTCCCCTGGATGTAGATGCTCACGGCTCCTGTCGCGTCGAGGTACGAAAGAAGAGAGGTGACGATCAACGAACCCATGACTAGTCCGGTAGTGATGCTGAATGTCTTCGAGAGGCGGCTCGACAGGAACTTCCGGCCGACCGGTCCGGACCGGTTGAACGTCTTCATCGAGTCGATGGTCGTGCCCTGGTACATCAGAGGGGCGGTGCAGAACACGGAGCAGATGACCCGGCGACCGAAGAGGACCACGAGCGCACCCGTGACCACGTAGGTGACGAGGACCGCGACGAACACAGTGGTCGCGAGGGGGTAGGAGCCGAGCCCCATCGGCCACCCCAGGACGGGCACCGTGCTCGGGTCGGGCGCGTTCGGCAGGACGAGCGCGAAGTAGAGGCTCGGGTAGAACACCGCGAACGCGGCGTAGCAGCCCATCATCAGGACGAGCCGGATGCGATTCTCGAGGTGCCGGGTCTCGCGGAACTTGAAGACCACAAGCATCCCCATCTCGACGCCCATCATCGCGAGGAACCAGGTCGAGCCGCAGACCGTTGCCAGGAACCAGAACCCGTTCGAGAGGGCGTTCAGGACGATCGTCGGGGCCGTTCCGCTCAACGCGGCCGCCGGGAATCCTGCGAGGTAATCCGCGGGGTCGACCTGCACGTCGAGGACCGCGCCCATGAAGACCTCCGCGATGAAGATGAGGGCGAGCACCGCGAACGTCCAGTTGGGCCGCAACTGCCAGGGCTGGGCGAGGCGAGCCGTCAGCCGCTCGGGCCGGACGACCGCGGCGAAGAAGACCACCATCTCGAGAACGATCGCGACCGCGAAGGCGGTGCCGTCCCCGTAATAGAGCCAGAAGAACAGCCCTGCCATCATCAGTCCGTAGATGGCCAGGAGCTCGACAAGGTAGGTGGACAGGCCCGCACCGAGCTGAGGATGGCGGTAGAGATGCTCCATCAAGAAGACGAACAGAACGATCATCGCGGCGCTCGAGACGTAGATCGAGAGCTCGGACCAACCGGACGACCCCAAGGCGGGGGGTGAGAACAGCATGATGAACGACTGGGACAGGAGGACGACGAAGATCGGTCGAGCGAGACGGGGACGCAGGAAGTAGGCCGTCAGACACATCTCCGCCGCCATCGTGAACAGGAACCACGGGTTGTTCACGGAGGCCACGAGCCAGGCGAGGGCCGCCCCGGCGCCGGCTCCCGAAAGGGCGACCGCGTTGCCGGCGGCCGCTTCGAACGTCCACCCCATCAGGAGCTCGTTCGCGAGCACCAGAGCGATCACAGTGCCCACGAACGCTCCCGATGCCCCGCCCGCGGGAGGATTCGGTTCCCCGCCACTGGTCCTCTGCCTGACCTCTCGGAGAAAGCCGACGAAGACCACCACTACGCTCAGGGACATCAGCGCGCTGGCGGCCCAGATCGCCTCGACGAGCGAGGTCGGTGAAGGACTGGCGTAGTACAGAGCTCCCCCGAGGAGCATCGCGACCATCATCAGGAGCAGGAAGACCACGGCACCGGCTCGAAGGGGCGTCCGGGCCTCGCTCGCCCATTTCACGAGGTACGCGATCGAGACGGCCATCCCCGCGGAGAGAGGAACTAAGACCACCACTGGGTCGATCATCGGCACCACCCGACCCGGAGATCTCGAGAGGTCATCGGCCGACACCCAGCGACGCGGGAGCCGCCGCTACCGTGGACTCGGTGGTGGGGTTTCCGACATACGCCGGCGCGGTGCCGGTCAGCCAACGGAAGGCCTTTTCCGGAACGACGGCCACCGCGCCGGCGAACACGGCGAGGAGGAGGTACTGAAATCCCCACTGGAAGGCGAGTCCGGGGCCTGGAGCGAACGAGGGAGCCACCGCCCCCAGCCAGGACGGACCGCCGAGCACGTAAAGGAGCTCGTTTCCGAACCCTTCGACCCCGGCTCCGGCAAAGGGCGGCGGGACCCATCCGCCGAGGGTCCACGCGCCGAGGAGAAGAACGACCCGAAGTAGTGTCCCGCGTGCCGTGGAGGAGATGCGACGGTACGCCCGAACGAAGTCGTGGGGGGAGAGGGCGACGAGGACCGCGAATCCTCCGAGAAGCCAGTGCTCGATGAGCCAGTTGAACCAGAGGCCGGCGGAGGCGGTCGCGGGATCGACGACCGTCCAGTCTGCGACCGCTGTCAGGATCCAAGTGATTCCGGCAGCGACCAAGCCCGCACGAAGCAAGCCCGCGGCCAGGGTCCGGCGGTCGAGAGGAGGCGAGGGCGAGCCGTGAGAGGAGAACTCCGGGGCGCCGCCCGCGAAGAGGGTGCCATAGACCCGCAACAGGAGCTCTTGGGCAACGAGCGCGATGTACACCACGACGATCTGGAACGCGCCGAGAAACCAGTTGTTGAACAGGAGGTTGGACGTCGAAGAGCCGCTTGCCTGAGCGACGAGTCCAACACCAGCGGTCGCGGCCGCCGTGGTCGAGCAACAGGCGCCGAGGGTCACGAGCGCGATCATCGCAGGGGTGAGGCCAGCGATCGTCCCGGTCGCCGCGGCACGGCCTGAGCCGGACCTGCGGGCGCGAGCGAGATGGACTCCGAGGAGGATCGCCACCGCCATCCCGAGCCCGACACCGGCCGAGACGACGATCATCGAGAACGTGGAGAAGAACGGCAGCTCGACGAACCCCCACGGTGCCTCGATGAGGACGAACGGATAGTTCCACGGCTGCAAGCCGAGGGCGTTGTTCCACCAGACGAGAACGCTGTATCCGCCGGGAAGCCGCGCGAGAACCAGCATCCCTCCGGCCAGCATCGACCCGAGGGCGTAGGCGACCGCGAGGAACACGGCGAGCCCGATCGCGTGCGACCGACGAAGATACCCTCTCACCTCAGACAGGGTGAGCAACGCGGGCAGCGATCGAGAGGGAGGATTCTCCGACACCGTGTCGTAGGTGGGGTCCGGATTTATAATTGATAGGTTGCAACTATGAAGAATCGCATCGGTGCTCCGAGAGAGTTCCTCGTCCGAAACGAACGTATTTGATTGAGCAGAGACTGGGTCCTAACGGAAGCTGGGCTGGGCGTCCGCACTAGCACTTCGAGACGAGGGGTTCGGGGAAGGATGGACGCAGCCCGAGACGAGTCGCCCTCGGACGATGACCAGGTGGCGAAGCGCGGCGCGTCGGTCCGGTTGGTGAGCCCGCTGCCCCCTCGGGGCGAGGAGATCCTGACCCAACCGGCCATCGATTTTCTGGTCTCGCTCCATCAGCGCTTCGACCGGAGCCGGCGGGAGAATCTTGGTCGGCGAGGGATCGTCGGCCGGCTCCTCGCGGACGGAGGTCACGTCGGATTCCTTCCGGAAACGGAGGGGGTACGGTCGGATTCCTGGACCGTGCCGCCACCTCCGACCGACCTGGTCGACCGTAGGGTAGAGATCACCGGTCCGGTCGATCGCAAGATGATCATCAACGCGCTGAACTCCGGCGCTCGCGTCTTTATGGCGGACTTCGAGGACGCCCATTCCCCGACCTGGAGCGGGACGATCGTTGGTCAGGCGAACGTTCGGGACGCGGTGCGAAGGCAGATCACGTACTCCTCTCCGGAGGGTCGCGAGTATCGGCTCAATCCTCGGACGGCCACCCTCATGGTTCGACCCCGGGGGTGGCACCTTGATGAGCGGCATATCGAGGTCGACCGTCGGCCGATGTCGGCGAGCCTCTTCGATTTCGGTCTCTTCGTCTTTCACAACGCGGTCGAGCTCCGACGGCGCGGGAGCGGCCCGTATCTCTATCTGCCGAAGCTCGAACACCATCTCGAGGCCCGCCTCTGGAACGACGTCTTCCGATTCTCCGAGGAGTTCCTCGGGTTGCCCGTGGGAACGATCCGGGCGACCGCCCTCATCGAGACGCTCCCGGCGGTGTTCCAGATGGACGAGATCCTCTGGGAGCTTCGGGAGCGCTCGGTCGGCCTCAACTGCGGTCGCTGGGACTATCTGTTCAGCTTTCTGAAGCAGCTCTCGAGCGTCCCGGGCGCGGTGTTCCCGGACCGGTCTCGTCTGACGATGAACACTCCGTTCCTCACCGCTTACTCCCGTCTGCTGATCGAGACCTGCCACCGCCGGGGCGCGCACGCGATCGGAGGGATGGCGGCGCAGATCCCGATCCGGAACGACCCCGAGAAGAACGCACGAGCGATCGCTCTCGTCGTTGCGGACAAGGAGCGGGAGGTCGAGGCGGGGCACGACGGGACCTGGGTCGCCCATCCCGGGCTCGTGCCGTTGGCGACGGAGGTCTTCGACCGGGAGATGCCCGAGCCGAACCAGATTGGGCGCCCCCGGACGGGTCCACGCGTCCGGCCGGAGGACCTACTCGAGTTTCCCCGCGGACCGGTGACCCGGGCCGGGGTCCAGGCGAACGCGCGCGCCTCGCTGCGGTACCTCGAGTCCTGGCTGCGTGGTGTCGGGTGCGTGCCCATCGACAACCTGATGGAAGACGCGGCCACCATGGAGATCGCCCGCTCGCAGCTCTGGCAGTGGGTGCACCATCACGCTGTGCTGGACGACGGCCGTCCCGTGGACCTCGCCCTCGTGCGGGAGTCGTTCGGGCTCGAACGGAAGAGTGTCCTCGAGGAGGGGGGAGGGCCAGCTCGCGTCCGGGCGCTCGATCTCGCGAGCTCGCTCCTCGATGAGGTGATTTCGTCACCGTCGTTCGTGAGGTTTATCATCGAGCGTGCCTACTCCGAGCTCGCGGAGCCGGAGGGGGTCGTATGAGCGAACCTGTAGGAATCGATTGGAAGGAGAACGACCGATGGAAGGGCATCGTCCGGCCGTACCGCCCCGCCGATGTCGAGCGCCTTCGCGGGTCCGTTTCGATCACCCACACGTTGGCGTCTCTCGGTTCTCAGCGACTGTGGAGGTTCCTGCACTCCGAGCCGTACCTGCCGACCCTCGGAGCGATGACCGGCACCCAGGCCGTCCAGATGGTGGCCGCGGGGCTCCCCGCCATCTACGCGAGCGGTTGGCAGGTCGCCGCGGACGCGAACGACGCCGACCAGACCTACCCGGACCAGAGCCTGTACCCCGCGGACTCGATGCCGAACCTCGTCCGCAGGATCAACAACGCGTTCCGGCGGGAGGACGAGAAGCAGCACGCGCTCGGGAAGGACGACGTCTACTGGTACGCACCGATCGTCGCGGACGGTGAGGCCGGCTTCGGGGGGAACCTGAACGTCTTCGAGTTGACGAAGTCGCTCATCGACGCCGGTGCGTCCGGCCTCCACCTCGAGGACCAGCTCGCCTCGGTCAAGAAATGCGGACACATGGGAGGCAAGGTCCTCGTGCCCGCGCGGGAGTTCAATCAGAAGCTCTGGGCCGCTCGTCTCGCCGCCGACGTGTCGGGCGTTCCGACCGTTCTGATCGCCCGTACCGACGCGCTGTCGGCCAAGCTGGTCACGAGCGATGTGGACCCCCGAGACGCCCCGTTCCTCTCCGGTCGCCGGACGCCCGAGGGGTTCTTCGAGATCAGCGGAGGGCTCGACATGGCGATCGCTCGGGGCTTGGCGTATGCGCCGTACGCGGACCTCGTCTGGTTCGAAACGGCGGGACCGGACCTGGAGGAGGCGGACCGGTTCGCCCGGGAGATCCACCGGGAGTATCCGGGGAAGATGCTCGCCTACAACTGCTCCCCGTCATTCAACTGGCGCAAGAAGCTGAAGCCGGACGTGATCGCGGAGTTCCAATCCACGATCGGAGAGATGGGATACCGGTTCCAGTTCGTGACCCTCGCGGGATTCCACGCGCTCAACCTGTCGATGTTCCGCCTCGCCAAGGGCTACTCGCGCACCGGTATGACGGCATACACCGACCTTCAGGAAGAGGAGTTCCGCGCGGAGGACGAAGGGTACTCCGCGGTCAAGCACCAGACGTTCGTCGGCACGGGATACTTCGACGAGGTAGCCCAGATCCTATCGGGGGGGATCACCTCGACGCTCGCGATGGGGGGCTCGACCGAGGCCGAGCAGTTCGTCCGCGAGAAGGAGCCCGCCCAAAAATCGACACGGCCGCGCGAGAGGTCCACGGCTTCCTCCAGGGCGACCTAGGGCGCAGCGAACCAAGGCCATCCCGACTGGTCCGTGGGGCCGGCTCGGCCGACCGGTCTATCGCGCCCCACGGACCCGGAGCTCGTGGGCCGCGACCACGAGCATGATCTCCGCCGGTCCGTGCGCGATCCCCCCGCTGCGAACGTCGCGCCACCGCTGCTCGTGCGGAAGGTCCTGGGAATACCCTCGACCGCCGTGGAACTGGATCGCGTGGTCGATCGCGCGAAGGCCATCTTCGACCGCCATCCACTTCGCGAGCGCCGCGTCCGCGGCGGCCTCCTCGCCTCGCTCAAGCCGACCGAGCGCCTCCTCGGTGAACAGCCAGGCCGCCGAAAGACGGGCGAGGTCCTGGGCCAAGGGGAACGATACGCCTTCCTGACGGACGAGGGGCTTTCCGAACGCCGTGCGCTGTCGGACGAAGTCGACGGTCTCTTCCCACGAGGCGAACGCCGCTCCGAGGTAGATCGTGGCGAGGAGCGCGCGCTCCTGGGTCAACTCGGCCCGCAGGTACTCGAACCCCTTTCCCTCCTCCCCGATCCGGTAACGAGCCGGCAGATGGACATGGTCGTACCGGGCCGACCCCCGCCGCTGCCATCGCTCTCCCAGGTCACCCGAGGTCGGTCGGCGCTCGATGCCGGAGAGGTTCTGGGGGACCAGGAACGCGGTGATCCCGCCGTGGGGGTCGGAGCTCGGGACCCTTCCGTAAACGATGGCGGCGTCGGCGTCCTGGCAGAGCGCGATCTCGCTTTTCTCACCGTCCAGGACGTACTCCTCCCCTGCAAGACCGGCGGTGAGACGTAACGCCTGCGCGTCCGAACCGGCCCCCGGCTCGGTGACCTGGTTCCCTACCACCTTCTCTCCCCGGACCATCGGCCGGAACCACTCGTCGATCAGCTCCGGAGATCCGTGGGAGGCGAGGACGGAAGAGAACTCGGGCTGGAGACTGAGCTTTCCGAACACGGTTCCTGAGCGGTAGGCAAGGTGGAAGAGGGCGAGGCCCACCCGAGGAAGCGAAAGCCCCCGGCCCCCGAGGACCTTCGGGGTTCTCAACCCCAGCAGACCGGCCTGGCCCATCGCGCGGTACTCCTCCCGGGGGAACGAAGGCGACCGGTCGAGCTCTCGGTACCGGCGCGCGAGGTTATGGCGGCGGGCGAAGTCGCGGACCTCCTCCGCGAGGGGGTCGTCCGGCCGGGGGGGAAGGATGGACATCTCCTCAGAGCCCCTTCTGGCGATAGAACGCTGGCTTCGAGCTTGGGGGACCCTCGGGGGGCTTCTCGCCGATGACCCCGGCCGCCAGGAGGGAGCGAATCTCCCCTTCCGAGAGCCCTAACAGCTCGCCGTACACCCGCTGATTGTCCTGGCCGAGCCAAGGCGCGCCACGCCAGACCCCACCGGGCGTCTCCGAAAACTTCGGGGCCACGCCGGCACCTTTCACACGGCCTGCGACCGGGTCGTCCCACTCGAGGAACATCTCCCGCTCCTGGTAGTGAGGATCACGGGCGATGTCGCCGATATCGAGCACCCTATGGATCGCCACGTCATGGGCCTTTCCGAGCTGTTCGAGCTCGGCGCGGCTCCGCCCCGCGCAGAACTCCGCGATCGCCCGATCGACCGGTTCGCGATGCGAGAGCCGAAAGTCCCGGTCGTCGAACGCGGCGTCGTGGAAACCGATCATGTCCCGAAGGTGGCACCAGGCATCCGGGGTCGGCGCTGCGACGACCACCCAGCCGTCGCTCGCACGGTGCACATCGTAGGGGTGCAACCGGGCGTGCCCGGAGCCGTACCGGCCTCTCACCACACCCCGCATGAAGTAGTCGAGCGCGAGGTTCTCGAGAAGGATGAAGAACATCTCGTACTGGGCGACGTCGACGGACTGCCCCTGGCC
>DATJVA010000092.1:0-17605 GCA_035502015.1 Thermoplasmata archaeon
GGCCCGAAGCGCAAGCTCGTCGGGATCGAGGTGACCGAACCCGGTGCGATCCCGCGGCACGGGACGCCGATCCGGGCGGGCGGGCCGCCCATCACCCAGGCGACGAGCGGCGGGCTCTCCCCGACGCTCGGGAAAGGGATCGCCCTCGCCTACCTCCCCCCCGAACTCACGGCGCCGGGGAGCGAGGTGACCCTCGAGATCCGGGGCCGGGAGGCCCCCGGGCGCGTCGTGGCGCTGCCGTTTCTCAAGTCGTCTCGGCCGCGCACGTAAATAGTCGGTCCGACCCATCTACTCGGACAGAACGATGGCGGCCGAAGCCGGGTCCCGTCGCCCGTTCATCGGCCGGGTGGAGACCGTCGAGGCGCTTCACCGTCGGTTCGAGGATGCCCGGGCGGGAGCGGGCGGAGTGACCCTTCTCGTGGGGGGCACGGGCGTCGGGAAGTCGGCGCTCGTCGCCGACCTCATCGGCGACATCCGGGCCCGCGGGGTCCGGGTGCTGGTCGGCCGCGCGCTCGCGCTCGACGACCCTCCCCCGTTCTCGCTGATCCGTTCCGCGATCCAGAGCTCGGTCGACGACCCGATGCTCCGTTCGGACGAAGCGCCGCGGTTCGGCGGGGACGCGTTCCTGATCGGGTTCGCTCCCCGGGTCGGCGACCCGACGTTCGCGACACCGACCGGGTTCGAGGAGCGTCTTCTGGAGGCACTCAGCGAGACCGACGAGCGCGGCGAGACGTCCCGCGAGCGGGTCCTTGCCGGGATCGCGGAGCAGTTCCTCGAGTTCACTCGGCGCGGCCCGATGGTGCTCGTCCTCGAGGACCTCCACCGCGCGGACGAGTCGTCGGTCGCCGCGGTCGAGTTCCTCGCGACGCAGCTCGAGAACCGACCGCTCTGGATCCTCGCGACCAGCCGGCCGCTCGCCTCGCTGTCGGAGATGGGACGGGCCCGCCTCGAGTCGTTCGAAGGCGCGACGCGCGCGCGGCGGATCGTGCTCCGTCCGATGACGAGCGGCGAGGTGGCCGACTACCTTCGGATGAGCGACCCGTCGCGCGAGTTCTCTCCTGAGGAGGTGGCGCGCCGCTACTCCGAGACGGGAGGCAACCCGCTGCTCCTCCAGCAGCTCGACCGACGGATCTCGACCTCCGAGGGGGCCGGCCGGGGGGCACCGCTCCCCCCGCTCGACGAGGAGTCCCAACGGACGCTCGACGTCGCCGCGGTCCTCGGGCCCGAGTTCCCGTTCGGTATCCTACTCCGCGCAAGCGGCGAGGACGAGGAGCGACTCGCGGAGGCGGTCGACCGCCTGGTCGGCCACGGGCTCCTCTACGAGCGACCGGGAGAGCTGCTCGCCTTCCCCGAGGACCGGCTTCGCGAGGAGGCGTACGGTCGCCTTACGGAGAGCCGACGTCGGTTGCTCCACCGCCGGGCGGGCGACGCGCTCGAGGCGATGGGGAACGCCGACCTTACCACGATCTACGCGCTCGCCCGCCACTTCTACCTCGGTCGCGTCGACGATAAATCGGTCCAGTACAACCGCATCGCCGCGGAGATCGCGAACCGCGCCCCGGCGCCGGACGTCGCGCGCGACCACCTTTCCCGCGCGCTCGAGAGCCAACGGCATCTGAACCCGGACGACCGGGACACCGAGTCCGAGCTCGTGCTCGAGCTCGCCCGCACGACGAACGAGCTCGGCCGCCTCCAGGAGGCGGAGGGGATCCTCCACGACTTCCTCGACCACGGCGCCGACGACCCGCGCCTCTCGCCGCGCAGCCGGGCCGCGCTCGAGATCTACCTCGCCCGGGTGCTGAGCGACCGCGGCGACTGGCGCGCCGCGGGGGAGGTCGCCCAGAAGGTGCTGTCGTCGCCGGGGCTCGAGGGGCAGCTCCTGGTTCGGCTGGGCGCGCACCGCCTGCTCGGGGAGGCGCTGTTCTACGAGGCGCGCTATCCCGAAGCCCTCGCCCAGCACACGGAGGAGATTCGGCTCGCCCGCGAGGCGGGCAACGAGCGCGCGACCGCGCTCGGCCAGGCCCGGCGAGCCGGGGTCCTGATGATGATGGCCCAACCGGAGCCCGCGATCGCCGAGGCCCGAGAGGCGGCGGCCGCGCTCGAACGGGTCGGTCCCGCGCGCGAATCCGCCCAGGCGCACCTCTTCCTCGGAGTGCTGATCACGAACCTTCCGGCCCCGACCCCGCGGCACGAGGAGGCGATCGCGGAGTTCGCGGAGGCGATCCGCCTCGCCGAGAAGGCGCAGGACCCCCGTCGGGTCGGCTGGGCGCTGTTCAACACCGCCGACATCCTCCGGGACGCCGGGCAGTTCGAGGAGGCGGTCGAGAAGGCGGAACGCTCCCGCGAGATCCTCGCTCGGATCGGCGACCGGTTCGGGCTCGTCCAGGCGATCATCGTCCGGGGGAAGATCGCGATCGACCGGGGCGAGTACGACCTCGCCGAGGCCGACCTGCTCGAGGCGTACCGGCTCGTGCGGGAGCTGAACGCCCCCGCGGACGAGGTGGACGTGGTCCTGCGGCTCGCGCAGCTCTCCTACGCCCGCGGCGACCGCGCGAGCGCCCGCCGCCGCGTCGCCGAGCTCGAGCGTCGGAACCTCCCCGCGATACGTCCGGACGTCGCCGAAGATTTCGAACGGCTGCGAAGGGCGTTGACAGCGCGAGAGGGCGAAGCGGACGCGGCGTAGCGTTCCCGGACCTCGCGGCCGGCACCCGCAAGTACATACTCGAAAGGCGCCATCCGGAGAGCGGAGGCCGATGGCGGCCGATACGGGGACCGGTCGGCCGTTCGTCGGCCGGAGCGAAGTTGTCGAGTCGCTCCGTCGGCGGCTCGAGAACGTCCGGGCCGGTGGGGGCGAGGTCACGCTCCTGCTCGGGGAGGCCGGCGTTGGCAAGTCCGCGCTCGTCGACCTGCTCGTGGCCGAGGCTCGGGGCAAAGGCGCGCTGGTCCTGGTGGGCAGGGCGCCTCCCCTCGATGACCCGCCGCCGTTCTCCCTGCTCCGCTCGACGATCGAGTCCATCCGACAGTCCTCCGATACCGAAAGCGCGTCGCCGCTGTTCCCGGCCGAACCGGTGCTGATCGGTTTCGCTCCGGGTCTCGGCGAGGAGTCGCTCCCCGACCTTGTCACCATGGAGCAGCGACTGCTGGACGCGCTCGGTGGCGGCGCCCCGCGAGGGGGACCGGAGCGCGACCGGGTGCTCTCCGACCTCGCCGAGCAGCTCCGTGAGCTCGCCCGTCACGGTCGTCCGCTCTTGCTGGTCCTCGAGGACGTGCACCGGGCGGACGAGCCGTCGCTCGCCGGCGTCGAGTTCCTTTCCGAGCAGCTGCGGCACGAGCCGTTCTGGTTGCTCGCGACCAGCCGACCGCGTCGCTCGCTCTCCGTCGCGAACCGAGGGCGCCTCGACCGCTTCGCCCAGTTGACGAAGGCGAAGGAGGCCGTCCTCCCTCCGCTGACGAGCCGAGAGGTCGCGGAGTACCTTCGGTCGGCCGACCCGTCGCGTTCGTTCTCCCCCGAGGAGGTGGCACGACGCTTCACGGAGAGCGGCGGCGTTCCGCTGCTGCTTGAGCAGCTCGACCAGCGCCCGATGGCGACCGGGGTCGGGGCGGGCCCCTCGATGGAGAAGCTCCCGCCCTTAGACCCGGAGGCCGAGCGGGCGATGGACGCCGCCGCCGTGCTCGGCCCGGAGATCAGCTTCGATACGCTTCTGCGCGTGGCGGGCGAGCAGGACGAGGAACGGTTCGCGGAGGTCATCGACCAGCTGGTCGGGCAGGGACTCCTGGTCGAGCGGTCGGGAGAGGTCCTCGCATTTCCCGCGGACCGGTTGCGCGAGCGGGTCTACTCCGGCCTCCCTCCGCACCTCCGCGAGGTGCTGCACTGGAGCGCCGGGGAGACGCTGGAGGCGACGGGCCGGGGTGGTGTCGCCAACGTCTACGCTCTCGCCCGGCATTTCTACTTGGGACGGGCGTTCGCGAAGTCGGTGAGGTACAACCGGCTCGCCGCCGAGATCGCCGACCGGGCGCTGGCCCCCGAGGTCGCCCGCGAGCACCTCGTGCGCGCGGTAGAGAGCCAACGGGACGTGAAGCCCCCGGACGTCGAGGTGGAGTCGGACCTTGTCTTGGAACTCGCGCGCGTGACCGAGGAGCTCGGACGCCTCCCCGAAGCCGAGACGACCCTGCTCGAGTTCCTCGACCGCGAGAAGGACGACCCCCTCCTCTCGCCACGACGTCGCGGCAGCCTCGAGATATTCCTCTCCCGGGTCCTGACCGACCGCGGGAACATCCCGTCCGCGGCCGAGTTGGCCCAGAAGGTCCTCGACGCACCGGCGCTCGAAACGCAGTTGCTCCTGCGCGTCGGCGCCCACCACCAGCTCGGGATGGCGTGCTACTACCAGGGCGAGTATCCGAACGCCCTCCTCCACCACACCGAGGAACTGCGGCTCGCCCGGGAGCTGGGCAACCCCCTCGTCACCCTGCGCGCCCAAATCTGGAGATTGGCGGCGCTCTCGATGATGGGCCCGACCGACGAGGCGGTCGCGGAGGCGCGCGAGATCACGGTCGCCCGCGACCGTCTCGGTTCCACGCGGGAGTCCGCCCAAGCCCACCTTTTCCTCGGCGACCTATTGGCCGACGCCCGCTGCACCTTGGCCCAACGGAAGGAAGCGCTCAACGAGTATGCACGGGCCGTCGAGTTCGCCGAGAGGGCGCATGACCCTCGTCGGGTGGGTTGGGCGAGCTACAAGACCGGCGAGCTTCTGTGCGAAGCGGGGCGGTTCGGTGAGGCGAACGAAGCGCTCCAATCCGCCGTCGACATCTTCCGCGAGATCGGCGACTCGGTCGGGCTGAGCATGGCGACGAAGGTCCGTGGGCAGATCGCCTTGGCTGAGGGGGCGTACGACCGCGCCGAGGAGTACCTGTTCGAAGCGTACCGGCTCCTGAAGGGATTGCATCATACGCTCGAGGAGGTCGACGTGGTGCTGCGGCTCGGCCAGCTCGATCATGCCCGGGGCGACCGTGCCAACGCGGGTCGACATGTCACCGAGCTCGAACGGCTCCGGCTCACGGTCGTCCGGCCGGACCTCACGGAGGAGCTTCTCCGTCTCAAAGGGGCGATCGCCGCGCCGGGAGGGGGCCGTGCCGTCCCGTAGAACCCGGTCGACCGGCTTCGAGGCTCTCGCTCGCCGGGCCCTCGCGGAGGACCGAGCGTCGCGGGACCGCACGACCCGTTTCGTTCTCGACCACCCCGCGGTCGCCGAGGGCCGGGTCGTGGCGCAGGGGTCCGGGGTCCTCTCCGGGGTCGGGGCCGCCCGAGCGGTCGCCCGGTCCCAGGGGCTCGTCGTCACGAAGGCCCTGCGGGACGGGAGCCGGGTCCGGCCCGGTACCGTTGTCCTTCGGCTGCGTGGGGACGTGCGTCGGATCCTCTCGGCCGAGCGGACCCTCCTCATCTTCCTCATGCACGCGAGCGGAGTCGCCACGGAGACACGCCGTGCGGTCGACGCTACGCGAGGAGCGCGCCGGCCTCTCGAAGTTTGGGCGACCCGCAAGACGCTTCCCGGTCTCCGGGACCTCGAGAAGGCGGCGGTCGTGCACGGTGGCGGTCGGCCCCACCGGCGGGACCTGTCGGACGCGGTGCTGATCAAGAACAACCATCTCGCCGTGGTTCCGCTCGCAGAGGCGGTCGTCCGCGCCCGCGCTCGCGCGCGCCCCGGCGAACGGGTCCAGGTCGAAGTGCGGAGCCGGTCCGAGGCGATCGCCGCGGCCCGGGCAGGGGCGGATGCGCTCCTCCTCGACAATCTCTCCCCTCGCACCGCCCGCGCGGTCGTCCGGTCGCTCGAGCGCGCCGGACTCCGCCGGGGCCGATGGGTGGAGCTGTCGGGCGGGATCACGCCGGACCGCGTCGCGGCGTACCGGACGGTCGGGGCGGACGCGGTGAGCCTCGGCGGGATCACGCATTCGGCCCCGGCGCTTCCGTTCCACCTCGTTCTCGTTTCACCGACGGCTTAAGACGGTCGGCGGCCTAGAACGCCTGGACGATCGTGACGCTGGCCGACGAGATCCTCCGCCTCAAGGAGGAACGCAACGCGGTGCTGCTCGCGCACAACTACCAGCGTCCGGAGGTCCAGGACATCGCGGATTTCGTCGGCGACTCGCTCTACCTTTCCCGCAAGGCGATGGAGTCCGACCGCTCGGTGATCGTCTTCGCGGGGGTGCGGTTCATGGCCGAGACCGCGAAGATCCTGAACCCGACGCGCACCGTGCTCCTGCCCGACCTGAAGGCCGGCTGCGGGCTCGCCGACTCGATCACCGCGGAGCAGCTCCGCGACTGGAAGAAGGCGCATCCGGGCGCCGTCGTGGTCGCGTACATCAACACCTCCGCCGACGTCAAAGCGGAGGCCGACATCTGCTGCACGAGCTCGAACGCGGTGAAGGTGGTCCAGCAGGTCCCGCCGGACCGCGAGATCCTGTTCCTCCCGGACATGTTCCTCGGCGACTTCGTGCGCCGGCGCACCGGGCGCGCGATGCATCTGTGGGTCGGGGACTGCCCCGTCCACGCGAAGCTGCGCCCCGAGGATGTCGTGAGGGCCCGTGCCGAGCACCCCGGCGCGCCGGTGATCGCCCACCCGGAGTGTGGGTGCGCGACGCAGGCGATGGAGCACGTCGACCGGGTGCTCTCGACCGACGGGATGGTGCGTTACGCGGAGGAGACCCGTGCTCCCGAGGTGCTCGTCGCGACCGAGGTGGGGATCCTGCACCGGATGTCCCGGTTGAACCGGTCGACCGCGTTCACGCCGCTCGACGCGGACGCGATCTGCCCGTACATGAAGGAGATCACGCTCGAGGACGTCCGGGATTCCCTCGCCCTGGACCAGTACCGCATCGAGGTGCCGAGCGACGTCGCGTCGAAGGCGCGGGTCGCCCTCGAGCGGATGGTCGCCGCGTGACCCCGCCGCGGTCGAGGTCCGCGGTGCCCTAGAACTTGGGCACGACCGGCGCGAGCCCGTGGGTGAACAGCTCGAACGCGGCCACGAACAGCCCGAGCGCCGAGAGGAATACGACGCCGATCGCGCTCCACGAGGGCTTCCGGGTGAGGTAGAAGTGCGGGCTGAGCGGGTTCAGCCGGGTCGAGAGAAAGGAAAGGCCCGCGAAGAACAGCACCACCCCGAAGAGGGCGGTCAGCAGGATCGTGAAGCGGCTCAGGTAGAGGCCCACCACCAGGAGCACGAGCGCCACGGGGATCGCGGCGTGCGAGCGCTTCGTCTCCACCTCGGCCGCCCGGCTGGGCGGAGGGTTGGTGGGGCGGTGGTAGGTCGACCGGTACGCCCGGGCGTTCGACACGTCCGGGAGGGGTTGGTCGGTCGTAAATGAACCCCACCCTCCAACGGAAAGGGGTGCCGGTGGGACCTAGTAATAAAAAGGGGGACGTGCGGTGGGTCCCCCAGTGAACGAAGCCCCCAACCGCCGGCTCTCCCGTGCCGGCGTCGCTCGGCCACCGGCCCCGGTGCCCCACCCGGCGGCTCGCCGGCCACCGGAACCGCCGGCGCTCGGCGCGAACCCGCTCGCCGGGGCCCGTGCCTGTTCGAGCTGCTCGACCCCGATCGCTCTCTCCTCGGCCACCCCCCGATGCTGGGGGTGTGGTCGCCCGCTCTGTGCCGACTGCTACTGGCACCACGGGCTGACGCCCGCGGCCCACCGCTGCCCGAGCTGCCTCATGCAGGGCGCCCCTTCGCGGACCGCCCTCTCGGGGGGACGCGCGACCGCCCCGTCGGCGCCCGGCTCGGTCCGTCCGCTCCGATTCTGAGCGCTTCGACCGGGCGCGCGTTGAGCGTTCCATCGGCCCGGATGCCCGCCCGTCGCGCAAACCCGAGCCCGATCGCTCGGGTCGGGTCATCTTCATCCGCCCCACCCAGACCCGTCGGAAGGTGGACCGCGATGCCGGCCTCGCGCACCTGACGGGCGCCCACCGAGTCGAGCCGCTCGGGCCCCGGGCCCACCTCGATCGCCGCGCCCGTCCGGCGTGCGAAATCGACCCACGGCGCGAGACCGGCCGCCTCGCTCGCCACGGCCGACCCGACGTGCGCCACCAGCACGGTCGATGCCGGATCTTCGACCGGTGTCTTGGCCACGGAGCCCGAGGAGGAGGGCCGAACGATCCGGTACTCATGAGCGAGCGAGGAGAGTTCCGGTAGAAGAGGCGTCGAACCGGCCTCGACCGCCCCCAGTACCCGGATCCGTGAAGAAGGTCGATGCGCGAGGCGCGAACGGGTCGCTTCCGGCAGCCTCCACGGGGCTCCGTCCGGCCCCACACCCCCGACCACGATCCCGAGGTAGGAGTATCCCCGGCTCTCCGCCTCCGCCACGACTCGGTCGACCGTGTCGGGGGTGGCGTCCGCGGGAAGGTGAAGATGGAGCTCTCCGCGAAGGTCGCGCTCGGTCACGAGCGAAGGGACCACCCCGCGCGCGGCCGCCTCGATTTCGCCGCGGTCCTCGCGGAGCTCGGGTGGGATCCACGCGAGCCCGAGGGCCGCGTAGACCTCCTCTTCGGACGCACCGGCGACGCATTCCTCACCCCGAAAGACTCCGTACTCGTTGACCTTCAACCCCCGGTCCCGCGCGAGCGAGCGGAGGTGGACGTTGTGGTCCTTCGACCCGGTGAAGTACTGGAGCGCCGCGCCGAACTCCTCCGGTTTCACGACGCGCAGGTCGACCTGAAGGCCCCCGGAGAGCAGGACCGTCTCCTTCGTCTCGCCGCGCATCTTCACCTCGGCGACGAGCGGGTGGGAGGAGAACGCTTCGAAGACCGTAGGTGGGTCCTTCGAGGTGGCGAGGATGTCGAGGTCGCCGACCGTCTCGCGGCCGCGTCGGAAGCTTCCGGCGACCTCGACCCGGTCGACCGTGGCGCGTTCGCGGATCGTGCGAAGGAGCTCGTGCGCGACCGGATAGACGTCGGCGATGGCGCGACGGGCGGGTCCGGCGGCGGCCGTGGCGAGGGCGGTTCGCAGCTGCTCGATCTTCTTCGTCGCGAACCCCTTCATCCCGTCGAGCCGACCGGCAGCGATCGCGTCCCGGAGCTCGTTCGGACCCTCGACCCCGAGCTCCACCCAGAACCGACGCGCGGTCTTCGGACCGAGCCCGGGGAGCCGCATCAGCTCGACGAGGCCGGGCGGTACTTCGCGTTTCAATCGCTCGTAGTAGAGGACGGTGCCGGTGCGAAGGTATTCCTCGATCTTCTCCGCGATCGCTTCGCCGACCCCAGGGACCGCACGAAGTTCCTTACGGGCCGCGACCGCAGCGAGGTCCTCCGTCAGGCTCTCGATCGAACGGGCCGCGCGCCGGTACGCCTCCGGCTTGAACTTCTCTCCGAGCACGTCGAGCAGGTCGGCGATCGTCCGGAAGATCTCGGCGGCCTCGGCGTTCGACGCCACTTCAGGACACCCCCGCTGACCGCCCCGGGCCAACCGCGGTGAGCGACGCGGTCACGGGGCGAACCCGGCTCCCAGGTCGAGCCACGTGCGTCGGCCGAGCGGTCGGAACCCGAGCCGCTCGTAGAGGCGCCGGGCCTCGAGGCGGTCCTCGCGGACGTAGAGGCCGACGCGGACCCGCTCGTCGCGCGCGCTCGCGAGCGCGGCCTCGACCAACGCTCGGCCGAGCCCGCGTCCTCGGGCGCCCGGGTCGACGAAGACGCCCCCCACGAGCCAGACGTCGGCGAGCCGGACCGCGGCCCGGACCGCGCCAAGAAGTTTCCCGCCCTCGAACGCTCCCCAGATCCACTCCTCGCCCGGGTCGAGACCCGGGTACTCCGCCGCGACGGGGTCGGTCTGTCGCTCCGCGAACTCCGCGAGCACACGATGGTCGGGGCGCTCGAGCCGTCGGACGGTCGCCGTCGGTGGCAACTGCAGACTCGTCGGTGGTGGGGTCGCGGTTTCGTTCGCGAGCAGGAGGAGGCTGAACGGCCGCGCCGGTCCTCGCGCGGCGACCACCACGTCCTGGAACATTTCCGGGACGATCGCGATAAGCGGCCGGGGCGGAAGGGCGTCCGCCAGGATCCGCGCTCGCGGGTCGGCGCCGACCCAATGGACGATGGTGCGGGTCGGATGACCGAGCCAGACCAGCAGGTAACCGACCGTCTGGTCGCCGTCAAGGGCCGAGACAAAACGCACCCGGTTCGGGGCGTGGTCGAGGTCCCACCGGCCATAGGCGTGGTTGAACGGGTCCCGCACGGCGGTCCGCTCGAGCCATTCCCGGTCGATCGTCGGTCGAAGCTCCATCGGCTCGCGCCGTGGGCGGCATCCCTCCCGCATAGTTAGCGGTGCGGTCCCCCCGGGAGGCGGCGCGAACCGTAAATCCCCCGCTCAGGTCCCGGCCCTCTGTGCGGTCCCACCGGCCGACGCCCGAGTTCCCGAAGCATCTCGAGGCGCTCTATGCGCGCTTCCCGTTCGACCGGTCGCTCGCCGACGACCCGATCTCCGTGGTCCGGCCGCTCGCGACGGACCCTCGCCGGGCCGAGGTCGCCGGTGTGTTCGCGTGCACGCTCGCCATCGGCAACACGACCGCTATCCGGGGCGCGATCGCCGACCTCGCCCGCCGCGCGGGAGGGGACGTCGGCTGGCTGGTCGCCCCGGGGCATGCCGCAGAGCGCCGTCGTCGACTCCGTTCCTTCCGGCACCGATGGATCCGAGGCGACCAGCTCGACTACCTCGCCCGGGTGCTGGAGGAGTACTACCGACGCCACGACTCCCTAGAGACCGAGTTCGTGGACGGTCTCGAGCGGGGAGGCTTCGTGGGAGGGCTGGACGCGCTCTCCCGGCGACTTCGGGGCGAAAGGCGTCCCTCGCGGCTGAGCGCCCCTCCGAGGGGATACCGGGCACTGTTCCCTTCTCCACGCGATGCCTCAGGGAGCCCGTGCAAGCGGCTCACGCTGTTCGTCCGGTGGATGGTCCGGGACCGATACCCCGACCTCGGCGTCTGGCGTCGGGTCCCGACCGGGGAGCTTCGGATCCCGCTCGACCAGCACGTGCATTGGATCGCCTATCATCTCGGGCTCACCGGGCGCCGTAGCCGGTCGTGGGCCGCCGTCGAGGAGGTCACTGAGGCGTTACGGCGGGTCGACCCCCTCGACCCTATCAAGTACGATTTCGTGCTCTGCCATACCGGCATCTCCGGCGACTGCCCAAAGGAGCGGGACATCACGGTCTGCGGCCCCTGTTCGGTGCGGCCGGACTGCCGTCTCTGGAAGAGAAGTACGGTGAGCGCGTGAGCGAGCGACCGAACCCCCTGACCATCGACCCGGGGTTGCTTGCCCGGTTCCGCGCTGCCGGCGAGAGGATCGCATGGCGGCCCGTGGCGGTCGTCGCGAAGCGACCACCGGCCAAGCGGGTTCGGATCGCTCACCTGAACGACGAGGAGGCTCGGGTCGAGGAGGCGGGTCGGGGAACCCGGGCGCGCGTCGCGGTCGACTCCGGTCCGGTCGGAGCGCTCGTGCTGCTGCTTGAGATCGACCACCGGGGACCGCCGACCGCGCTCGGCGCGAGCGAAGCGGGCCGGGACCGTGACTTTCCCTCCGGCGCGATCGTTGCCACCTGGGGCGGGGGAGCGGTCCCGGAAGATTCGAAACCGACGCTCCGCGACCTGGTCGACCTTGCCCGATATTCGCTCGCGTGACTACATAGTGCTTATATTTCCTAATCATTCACAACTCGAATAATTAGGAGACCACATGGTCGCGACCCCTACCCTCGCTCGTCGAGAGAGCTCGAACGCCGACGCGGAGGAGCTGATCTCCTCCGTTCACGAAGTGATCCGCTCCGTCCTCCGCCGTACCCACCCGGCTCTCGAGGCCGAGGGGATCTCGATGGGCCAGTTCTGGGCCCTTCACCTCGTGTCGAGCTTGCGCTCCGCTTCCGTGAGCACGGTCGCCCGCCATCTCTCGGTCTCCGCGCCGACCGTCTGCGCCAACGTCGATTCGCTCGAAGCGGCGGGCCTCGTCACGCGTCACCGCTCCGAGCGGGACCGGCGCGCGGTCGACCTCATCCTCACCGCGAAGGGCCGCAAGGTCGAGGCGCGGATCTGGAGCCGGATGGGAGAAGTGATGAGCGAAGCGACGCAGGAGCTGCCGGCGGAGGACGTTCGGGCCGCGGTCCGCGTCTTCCGCGAGGTCAACCAGCGCCTCGAATCGCTCGAAGCGACGTCCGCGGAGGGGGCATGAGCGCGGACGGGCAGGTCCTCACCGCCGCGGGCAGCCCGTACGACGCTCGCGCGGCCCGCGGGGCGATCATCGTCCTCGCGGTGATGGCGCTCATGGTCACCTACGTCGAAACGATGGTCCTTCCGGCGTTCAAGTCGTTCATCCTGTTCTTCGACAACGCGCCGGCGACGACCGTCGTTTGGATCGTCTCGGCGTACCTGCTGATCGGTACCGTCGCGACCCCGATCTTCGGCAAGCTCGGCGACAAGTACGGCAAGAAACGGATGCTTCTCTTCGTCATGGGGCTCTACGCGGTCGCGGTCAGCATCGCGGGGTTCACTCCCGACATCGGCAGCGCGCTCGGGGTCTCCCGTGCGAACCAGATCTACCTCCTGATCGGAGCACGAGCTTTCCAAGGGCTCGGGATGGGAATGTTCCCCCTCGCCTTCGCCATGCTCCCGGAGGTGTTCCCGGCAGCGCGGGTCGGCCAGGCGCAGGGGATCGTCTCGGGGATGTTCGCGGCCGGCGCCGCCCTTGGCCTCGTCGGTGGCGGGTACATCGCGTTCGAGTACGGCTGGCAGTTGACCTACCACACGGTCACACCGATCGCCATCGCGCTCGTTGTCCTCGCCTACTTCCAGCTTCGGGAGTCGCCCCATCTCTCCCCGAAGCCGATCGACGTTCCGGGGATCGGGAGTCTCGGTATCGCCCTCGCGATGGCGATGTTCGGGGTCACCGAAGGGGTCTACTGGGGCTGGACGAGCTTCTCCGCGGTGTCCATCGCGGGGATCCCGTGGGGCGTGCCGGAGTTCTTCCTCCTGGCGCTCGCCGCCACCGCGTTCTTCCTGTACTGGGAGACCCGAACCGAGACGCCCGTCGTCTCCTTCCGCGCGCTGAAGGAGCGGAACATCTGGATCTCGAACGTGAACGGTGTCATCGTCGGGATCGGGATGTTCCTGATTTTCGTCACCCTCACCATCCTCATCGAGGACCCGTTCGCCCCGGGGTTCAACTACTCCGAGTTCCAGTTCGGTCTGGTCGCCCTCCCCTCGGCGCTCGGGATGCTCGCGTTCGGCCCCCTATGGGGCCGCCTCGTCGGGGTGTTCGGTCCGAAGCCCGTGATGATCCTCGGCTTCGCCGTGATGGGCGGGGGGGCCCTTGGGCTCGCCCTCTTCCACACGACGGTCCTTGAGCTGATGCTGTTCACGATCCCGGCGCTGGTCGGGAACGTCGCGGTGCTGATCGCGATGTCGAACATCATCGTCCTCTCCGTCTCGCCGAAGGAGCTCGGGATCCAGACCGGGATGAACCAGACGTTCCGCAACCTCGGAAGCGCCGTCGGCCCGGTGCTCGCCGCCGCGATCACCGCGAGCTTCACGACCCAACTGCTCGTGACCGCCCCGCCGGCGCCGCCGGTCTTCGCGAGCGTTCCCGCGATCACCGGCTTCGTCGTGCTGTTCGGGATCACCGCGACGGTCGCTCTGGTCGGTCTCCTCCTCTCCTTCGGCCTCCGGAACTACCGATTCGGGATGGACGGGACCCGCGTGACGGCTCCCAGCGCATCGGGAGCGAGCGCGACGACACTTTCCACCGAACCCGCGTCGGCGATCGGCGCGGAAGGAACCCCGTAGTCGGGTCCACCGCGCCCTGCCGATCGCCTCCGGGCCATCTCCCCCGGGGAGGACGAGCGACCCGACGGTTTACGAGAGGAGCGGAGGTTGCCCCGCCCGGGGGTCCGGCCGGACCAGTGACGGGCCCGGAGGCGTCGGCGCTCGAGAGTGGCCGGGTCAAGGCGGACCTCATGGGGGACTCCCGACCGCCAGGCCGAGGCGCATGCCGCGGTCCTGACGCTGAGGTCCGACAGCTCGCGACCCTTCCCACCGGAGGGGCCGTCCCGGCGTGTCAGGCAGCGTGAACGGTCCTTTTCGCCGTCACCCGCGCGGACGCCGCGCGTTCCTCAACGTACGGTCGCATGGCGTCGAAGTTCGGCACGAGCCCGTCCACGAGTTCCGCCCGGGCGAACGCCACGCCGTCGATCCGTGCCACCTCCGCCGCGAGGTCGTTGATGACCGCGACGTTGGGCAGGATCAGCCGGTAGATGTCGAACTCCTTCCAGATCCCGGCGAAGATCATCCAGTCCTCGACCCGGTGCAGGATCTCGGTCTCGGCGTGCGTCTTCGATGCCGCATCCGCGAACGTGACCAGGAGCTCGGCGGTGACGCCCCCCGAGATCGCCCGGAACTCCATCCGGGGAAAGGAGAGGATCGCCCCGGACCGCACGAGCCGGGAGATCCGCCGCTTGAGCGTTCGGATCGAGATGCCGAGCTCGGTGGCGAACTGGTGGTAGGTGACCAGCGCACCCGCCATCAATCGGGCGACGAGCTTCCATTCGGCCGGCGTGAGCGGGCCGGTGGCCGGAGGGTGCTCCACGTGCGTGAAGGCGCCCGGCGGGCAGTGCGCGACCTCGTTGATCCGGGCCAGGAGTCTCTGCAGGGCGGCGGGGCCGGAGTAGGTGATCCCGAGACCCAACAGATTGCCCCGGAAGTTCTCGAAGAAGACCACGCCCTCGACCTTCGCAAGCCTTCGCATCACTTCCGGCTTCGGGGTGGTCGACGGGACCTCGATGGCGTACGACCCGCTCGAAAGTCCCAGCGCGTTGGGGTTCGGATAGACCTGGAACCCGCTCACGAACCCGGTCCGGACCATCTTCAGGATCCGGTTGCGCACGGTCCCGGGAGAGACGCCGAGGGCCCGGGCGACCTGTCGGTTGGAGGCGACCAGGCCCGGTCGCGCCGGCCATACGGTCTGGGCTTGCAGGAGGTGCCTCAGGATTCGGATGTCGAGTTGGTCCATGCCGTGGTCCGCTCCGTCCGCCGTGTCGGGTCCGGTACCGACGCCGGACGATAAACTGAGAGAGTCTCCCGGCCGTCCGGGACCGAGAGGGCCGGGGCAGCCGCCCGGCCCCGAGCGTTCGCCTAGGAACAGCCGCTCGTCGACCCGCAGACGGTGCACGCGTAGCACGTGCCCGACCGCACCATGATCCCGCCGCACTGGGCGCACGCCGGGGCGTCGTCGCTGACGCCGCCGGAGGAAGGGACCATGGAGAACGTGTCGAGCGACGGGGTCTCGAACTTCGTCGCGACCGAGTGGGTCGGGGTCGACTTTCCACCGGGGCCCGGAGCGGCCCCGTGGCCGTTCCCGTTGCCCTCAGGGGGTCCCTCGAGACCGATCGCGCGTCGCTCGTCCTCGGTGAGGAACTCGAGCGCGAGCCATCGGGCGACGTAGTCGGGGATCGACTTCGCGAAGCGGATCTTCGGGTTGTTGGTGGCCCCCGCGGGCTCGAATCGGAGGTGGGCAAGCTTGCGGACGAGGTCCTTGAGCGGCACTCCGTGCTGGAGCGCCATCGACATTGCGAGCCCGAGCGAGTCCATGAGCCCGTTGACGGTCGACCCTTCCTTCGTCACGCGGAAGAAGATCTCGCCGGGCCGGCCGTCCGGATAGAGGCCGACCGTGACGTAGCCGTCATGACCCCCCACCTCGAAGTGGTGGGTGATCGCCTTGCGCTCGTTCGGTAGGCGTTCGCGGGCCGGGCCACGGGGACCGACGGGCGCGCCGGCCCTTCCCTTGCCCGTCTCGAACGGCTGGGACGCCTTGCAGCCGTCGCGGTAGAGCGCGACCGACTTGATGCCGAACTTCCACGCCTCGAGGTAGATCTTCTCGATGTCCTCGACGGTCGCGTCGTTCGGGAGGTTGATCGTCTTCGATGCCCCGCCCGACAGGAACGGCTGGACGGAGCCGAGCATCTTCAAGTGCCCCATCGGCGAGATCGTTCGGACGCTGCCCGCGGGCGCGAGCGCGCAGTCGAAGACGGGGAGGTCCTCGGGGTCGAGCCCTGGGGCTCCCTCGATCGACCCGGACTTCTCGACATGCTCCGTGATCGCGCGGATCTCGTCCGGTGAGTAGCCGAGGGCCAGGAGGCCGTCCGGCACGGTCCGGTTGACCATGCGGAGCAGTCCGCCGCCGACCAGGTTCTTCACCTTGACGAGAGAGAGCTCGGGCTCGAGGCCGAGCGTGTCGCATCCCATCAGCAGCCCGATCGTCCCGGTCGGGGCGATCACCGAGATCTGGGCGTTACGGTACCCCCACAGTTCCCCGGCCTTCACCGTATCGTGCCAGCGGTCGACGGCCGCCTGGGCGAACGGGGTCAGACGCGGGTCGTTGTGCGGGATCTCCTCCGCGGCCTTCGCGTGCTTGCCCATGACGCGGAGCATCGGGGCGCGGTTCCGCTCGAAGCCGGCGAACGGCCCCACGCGCTTCGAGATTTCGCTCGACATGTGATAGCCCTCCGCCGAAAGGAACGCCGAGACGCACGCCGCAAGGGTGCGGCCGGCGTCCGAGTCGTAGGCGAGACCGTAGTGCATCAGGAGGGCCCCGAGGTTCGCGTAGCCGAGGCCGAGCGGCCGGTAATCGTGGGAGTTCTGGGCGATCGGCGCGGTCGGGTAGCTGGACGCATCGACGATGATCTCCATCGCGAGGATCATCGTCCGGACGGACTGGCGGAACAGTTCGATGTCGAACTGGCCCTTCGCGTCCAGGAACTTCATCAGGTTGATCGACGCGAGGTTGCACGCGGAATCGTCGAGGAACAGGTACTCGCTGCACGGGTTCGACGCGTTGATCCGCGCGGTGTTCGGACAGGTGTGCCAGTCGTTCGTCACGTCGTCGAACTGGACGCCCGGGTCCCCGCAGCGCCACGCAGCGTAGGCGAGCTTTCGCCACAGCTCGCGCGCTGGGAACGTGCCGGCGACCGAGTGGTCGGTCCGGTTGTAGGTCTTCCAATCCTTGTCGCGGACGACCGCTTCCATGAACGCGTCCGGGACGCGCACCGAGTGGTTCGCGTTCTGGTAGGCGATCGAGGCGTACGCCGAATCGGGTTCGGTTCCGTCGAAGTTCGACGAGTATCCCTCCCGGATGAGCGCCGCGGCCTTGTCCTCTTCGCGGACCTTGCAGTCGATGAAGTCGACGATGTCGGGGTGGTCCATGTTGAGGATCACCATCTTCGCCGCGCGGCGGGTCGTCCCGCCGCTCTTGATGACGCCGGCGAGGGCGTCGAACGCGCGCATGAACGAGACGGGCCCAGAGGCGATGCCTCCGCCCGCGAGCTTCTCATGGCTTCCGCGGAGCGGAGAGAGGTTGGTGCCCGTGCCGCTCCCGCCCTTGAACAGGCGGCCCTCGCTCGTCGCGAGCCCCAGGATCGAGTCCATGTCGTCCGCGATCGACTGGATGAAGCAGGCCGAGCACTGGGGCGGCTCCCGGACGCCGACGTTGAACCAGACGGGGCTGTTGAACGCCGCCATCTGCTGGACCATGAGATAGGAGAGGCTCTCCTCGAGGGTCGTCGCTTCGTCGACCGTGTCGAGGTAGCCGAGC
>DATJVA010000093.1:0-15552 GCA_035502015.1 Thermoplasmata archaeon
CGAAGCGAGCGAGGCAACGGTCGAGCGCAGCGAGCGAGACCGCGAGCTTGATGTGGAGGTGCGCGGCCGATAAGACTGACCGCGACAAGTGCGACAGTGGACGCGAGGTTACCTCCAACCAGAACCGCGTGGACCATCTCCGTCCCCGTCGTGAGGAGGGCGCGCCACGGGAGATCTCCAAGGAAGTGATCGAAGTGCTGAGATTGAGGCCGGGCAATCAGGATGACGTGTCTTTTCCACGCATACCGGCGGACCACCGTGGGAGAACTCGCCTCCGTGCGCTCGGGTCCCGTCACCGAGGTGCTTGGGCCCATGGGGCCAACGCGCCTCTTGGGACCCGGTCATATCTGTTCAGTCGGTTGAGCGGGTTGTTGGGAGAGGGGACACCCGACCTCGGCTGAACGGGCCCGAAAACGCTAGTGAAGCTCTCGTTGCAGCATGTCGAGGGTCTCCCCCCATCCTCCCACAAAGCCCGCTTCGAGGGACTCAACGTCCGCTGGGAAAGAGCCAAGCGCGAGGATCTTCACAAGGACTGTCACTCTCGTCCGCTTGGGGCCGAGCTCCTCGAACTTTAGCGTTTGCAGAGCCACAAACGGAGCCGCGCCCTCGCGGAATACCGTTGAGCTCTGGAACACTAGGAGCTCGGGGGCAACAAGTTCCGTGACGGTCCCGGACGTCTTGGTAACATTCCCTTCGCTATTGCGGTCATGGATCCTTATCGCACCACCGGGCCTTGCGTCGAACTCGAAGACGAGTTTGACGGCGCCCTCGGGGCCCCAGAACTTCGCCGCCTTCTTCGAGTCCGTGAACATATCGAAGACTGACTTCCGCGGGAAATCGTAGTCCCTGGAAATCCTCACGGCGTTCCGCTCTCCGTCTGCCCCTTCGTTCTTCCACTTCTCGTTCATGTTTCCTCCTCCTTCAGAGACTTGTCCAACCGGTCGAACCGGCTGTTCCATGACTTCGTGATCGCGGCCGCCCAGATCTGGATCTGGCGCATTGACTGCGGATTGATCGTGTAGAGCCTTCGCTGTGCTCTCTTCTCCATTCGGAGGACGTTCGCCTCCTTGAGTACCCTGAGGTGCTGGGATATCGCCTGGGGCGTCACGTCGAACTCGTCGCAGATCTGGGACGCGCTGAGCGTGCCTCTCTGGGCAAGGATCTCCACTACCCTGCGCCGGCGCGGTTCCGCCAGGACAGAGAAGGCGTCCATGCCAGGACCATAAAGCAACCTCTTAATAAAGCTATCACTTTAGTTAACTAGAGGCCTGACTGCAGCTCTTCCCGGTGCGCATCTGTTCTGGGGGGTGACCGCTCCGCTGACGAGGCTCGAGAGGTTTCTACCGGCCGGTCCTACGGCATGGGAGTTGATGCCCGTCCTTTTCGAGCCGCCGCCGTAACGGCGGCATCATCGATGGATCCGTCCGAGCTGATTCCGAGATCAAACTCAGGACTTCGTGCACGCCCCTAGGGGTCCGCGGTGGAGATGTTCGGCAGGCGGGTTTGCCACGTCGACTTCGGATGCGCTCTGCGCGCTCATTGCGGTCATCGACACGATGTGAGCGCGGAGGCCGCCCGAGGAGCGGTTCGAGCGACGAAGGCGGCCGCCCTCGGCGCGAATTTCGAGAAGGGAGCGCGCGGTCGATGACATGACCGCAATCAGCTGCTGTGGAGACGGGACTTCGGCGACCGGCGGACCCCCATTACAAAATGCTTGGGTCAGGAAAGACTCCGATAAGCAATCGAAGAGGACGGCAAGTTCGGTTGGGGGTGAATCCGGGCGAGCGACTATGCCTTCCGGTCGGCTTCCTCGCGCTCCTCCCGGGCTCGCGACTGGAGCCGGCGGAGCATCGCGTAGCCGACGGCGGCCACTGTGACGAGAGCGCCGATCACGACCGCCTCGGTTGTGTTGAAGCTCGGGTGTCCCCCGATGCTCGTCCGCACTGGGGGCAAGGTGAGGTTCGATGGGAGACTCATCCCAAACGCGATGAAGCCGTACATTCCGCTCGGAAAGTGGCCCGGCTGGGAGCATATGAACTCATACCACCCCGGTCCAGGCGAGACGAACGAACTCTCGTTCCTGTCGCCCGGGAAGCTCACGTTGAGGTTGAACAGGGGCGCCGGGTCGTGGCCAAAGGAGAGGCGGCTGATCTCGGCCTGCGAAGTGTCCGAAGCGAGTTGCACCCCTTCCTCGCCAATGATCGTGAACGTGTGGGTATCGAACTCCGTGGTGTTGTCGACAAATGTTACGGTGATGGTGGTGTAGGTCGGGAGGTTCTCGAACGTGTCGGGTGTGTACACGTAGTCGGCCGTGTTGGCTACGTAGATAGAACTAGGACCCACCGAGGGCGACGCGGTCGTTTCGCCGATCGGACCAAGGTTCGAGGAGGCGACCAGAACAGCGGTGACGAGGGCAGCCACCGTCACGACTTTCCATCGCCCCGGAGCGCTCATCGTTCCGCTCGACTCCTGTCCACTCTCCAAAAAAAGTCTGGAGTCGCACATAATCTCACCGCAACAGGGTCACGTGCGGGCAGCGAGAAGCGGCGTGAAATCGGACCACAAGGGGAGCCCCACTCCGGACTCGCGTCGGGCCCGCGGATCGCGGGCAGGTCGAGGTCGGGGAGCGGGTTGGCGTTGGAAGTGCTTGTCGCGGCCATCGGGACCGAAGGTCAGCGCGCGGGCCGAGGGCGGACCGCGATGAGCGCGCAGCGCTCTCGGCGAGTGTGATGGGCGCAGAGGGGTGGGCACCTACTCCACCCGCGACAGCACGGCGAGCGCGCGGAGGGTGATCATCTTGCTCGGTTTCCCTACCTCCTCGAACGTGAGAGGCTCCGGGCACTTCCCGGGATGGGTTGCGAACCAGTCGACGAACTCCTGGTACGGGTCCGGTTGTAACGCATCAAGATCCCAACGGCCGTCCGGCCGCTGCTTCTTGCGCAAGAGGTCGAGCGCGTAGCCGAGCCGAGGGTCCTTGCCGTAGCCCAGCTCGGTCAGGCAGTCGAGGCCCACCAGTAGGTCGTAGTAGTAGTGAACGGGCCAGTGGAAGCGGTACCATGGCTCATACCGATCCCCTTGATTGTGGAGCTCGTGCTCGAGGTAGTATTCGGCAGTCCGTTCCACGACCGCCGTCATCGCGGGGGTCCACTTTGAGCGAGGATATGCAGCAAAGGCTCCGAGTCCCTCCCACGCATCGAGCGACCGGCTCGGGGCTGGACCGTTCTTGACGTATCGGCAGGACCAGCCCCCCTTCGGGTGGGCGGTCCTCACGATCCAGTCGAGGGTGCGGCGGACCCGGGGGTCGTCTTCGTAGCCCATGCGAATGAGTCCGCGCGCCATGTTGGCGGTGTAGCAGTGGTGCCCCTTCCCTTTCCCGAATCCTCCCACCCCTCCTCCCTCGAGGGGAGACTTGCCCATCCAATACTCGGCTGAGGCCGCCACCTCCGGGATGGCGCGCGTCGCCCCCAGGTCGGCCAACGCCAGCATGACCCAATGCGTGGCCACGAACCTGGGCTCCATCCAACCCTTGTCGCGTGCCCACCACCCCGCCGGGTCCCGACGGGTGAGGAGGTCGGCCACCCACCCCGTGGTCGGGATGCGCAACTTGGTTTTGCGGACCTCGATGTCGGACTCCTTCTTCCCGAGGAGCCGAGTCAGCGTGAGGTAGCGCACCGACGGCTGCTCGGGATCAAGCAACCAATCAAGGACTTTGTCTCGCGGCACCGATACCCCAAGGTCGTTCAGAATATTAGTCCAGACTCAGGGACGACCCCACGGTCGTTCCGCCGGCCGAGTCGCGCCCGCGACCGACGACGCGACCGCAATCAGCGCGGAGACAAGCGCGTGAACCGATGGTGCCAAGGCCGTTCCTCACGCCGAGCAAGCGGTGTAGCTGAAGACCAATCCTGAGGTTCCGCCCGCGTATCCGGGGAGGTCCTGGTACTCCCACATTCCCCCATTGGCGGGGAAGGTGTAGTTGAACCACGCCGTCATGCCAGAAACCGGCGACGGTCCCACGGGGACCGAGTAGGAAGTTCCCTTCCAGACGAACGGTACACCCACCTCCATGGGTTGACCGGTGAGGTTCATCGAAGACGGCCGGGCCTGGCCGCAAGTGTCGACGTTACCCGACCCATGGGTGAAGTTGAGATCGAACACCGAGCTGACTGCACAGGTGGGCGCCGCACCGAATGACTCGCAATGGGCGGAGGCATTGAACTCGAAGGGCAGGCCGGTGTCGTTCTGTAATCCGGTCGCGACCGTCCCTCCCCCGAAGCTATCCCCCGCGGGGCCGCTCGGAGGACCAAGGGTCGCGAGGAGAAGCCCCGTGCAAGGATACGATCGGCCGGAACCCGAGACGGATCTGTTCGAGGCGGTGTAGACGGTCCAGTTCCCCCCGGAGGCCTGCCCAAGGGACATGTTTCCCTCGGTCGCCTTAGTTGGGATACCGGAGGTTATGTTGAGGTAACTGCCGCCGACCGTGTAGTTCGTCCAAATCCTGAGTTCGCCTGACTCAGAGCCGCCGTACGGCGAGGCAGCGAACGCATACGGGAACCACGCGGTAACGTTGCCGAGTCGCGTTTCGCCCACGCAGATCATGTGAGACGTGGGCGCGGGAAAGAGGTCGAGACCGATTGCGAGACTCGCGATTACCACTACGGCAACCACGGCCGCGACCGCGAACCAGGTACGTCTCCTTTGTCGGGGTTGCGAAGAGTCGGCCATCTGCGCAACCTACCCGGAGGTCGAACCGTGATTTGTGTCTCGCGGTGTGTCCACGCCTGCGTCGACGCGCCGCGACCTTGATGTAGGCCAACCACGGCCTACAACTGGAGGGCAACAGGTGCGACATGGAGGCGAGGTGCCGATCCCGCGAACATAAACCGAGGCGAATGTGTCCCGGCACTCGACTCGATGCGAGACCCAGAACCGGACGAGGACCTATCCGACGCAGCGGCTCTGTGCGAGAGGCTGTTCCGTCGGTGGGACCCGATGTTCTCCGAGACGGTCGATCCGACGCGAGAGAGGCGAATGGATGGCATCCTCCGGAGCCTCAGAGCCCACGTCCGCGGACCCATGAGGGTTCTTGACCTGGGTTCGGGTCCGGGGACGCTGACTGGCCGGGTGTTGGAGAGTTTTGCCCAGTCTCGCGTCGTCGCCGTCGACACGGACCCTGTCCTTCTCCGCGTGGGCAGGGAGGCGCTCCACCGATTCGGAGGGCGAGTCCTCTGGGTCCTGGCCGATCTGAGGAAAAGGAGGTGGACATCCCGCCTCCCTGGCCACCGCTGTGACGCTGTCGTCTCGTCACTGGCATTGCATTGGCTCGAGGAAGACGAGATCCGTGCACTCTACCAAGACCTTCGGCCGTTGATTCGGCCCGGTGGGCTGCTCATCAACGGCGACTTTCTACCCTCGAGCAAGGCCAGGGGTCGGGGAAGGGCGCCCGCGATGGACCGGGGCTCCAAGGGGGCCCGCGCAAGTCTTCGGTCGTTCAGGATAGAGTGGGAGAAGTGGTGGACGGCCGTGGAGGAGGAACCCGCGATGCGCGGGGACCTCCGTAAGCGACGGCTTCGAATGCCGGGGGAGATTCCACCAAGGCGGACTACAGGACCCAAGGTCCCAGTATCGCTCGAGGCGCACGAGCAGGCGCTTCGGGACGCGGGATTCCGCGAGCCTTCTGTGGTGTGGCAGGACCGAGCAATGCGGGTTGTGGTCGCTCTTCGGTAGAGGACCCTACTTCGCGAACCCCAAAGCGAAGGCACCGCGACCGGTCCGAACGAGGTTGCGCCTCCTCGAATTGGGACCCTCGCGTCCGACCATGGGACCCCAACGCTCCCCCGGGGGGCGTGGTTCTCGGTATCCGCCGGCACGTGCCACGCGTGCCTACGTTCCCTCTGCCAAGTCCCCCGCGGTTCTGGATGCGGTCCGAAGTGTCCAAGCGCGTGTCGATGTGAGCGCCAGGAACCCAAGCCGTTCCAGGATTGGACGACTCGTAGCCCGCGCGTCCACGGTGAGGAACCGATAGCCCTTGCTCCGGGCGAGCTCCGCACGGGCCGATACGAGGGCGCGATAGATCCCCCGGTGACGATACGCGGGGGCCGTGCCGCCCCCCCAGAGACCCGCAAACGCACGACCCGGGGTCATTTCGATCCGTGCTGACGCAACGGGGTTTCCCTCCGCGTACGCCACGAACAGCGCCTGGTTGGCGTCCCTCGCCGCTCGCGCATAGAGGGCAAATGTATCCGGTTCGTTCGAACCGAATGCGACCTCGTTCGCGACCTGCGCGTCTCGGACCCCGGTGTCGTCCGTGACCCGCACGACCTCGATCCCATTGGGGGTGGCTCCCTCGGGAAGGTCCTCCCGCAGGTCGAACACGACCAGCGTCTCGGGTTCGTCGGGAAGGAAGCCCGCCCCGGCGAGGATAGCTTCCAGGATCGCCGGCCGATCGTGGCCGAACACTTTCCACTCGACGTCCGCTCTTGCCGAACGGAAGTATTCGGCCTGCTCGGCGACCGCGTCGCGCGCATTAGCTTCCGTGAGGTCCGAAAAGAGGATGCAGTTCTCCCGGCCAACGATACGCACGATCGACCCGACCCGCTCGACTCTAGACCCTGGTTCGGGAACTGGGTCCCGCCGCATCTCGTCGTCGTAGAGCGCCAGAACCTCGGCCGGCCGGAGCATCGCGCGGTCGAGTTTCCCGCCGATATTAGGGTAAGCGCTTCAAGGATTCGGACTGAAGTCGCCGAAGAAAGGGCCCATGAGCGGCGCGAGCTCGCGGGAGCCTGCAACGGTAGACCCTGCACGGACGGCATGGGCCGGACGAACGGCTCCCCCTCCCTCACATCGCGGCTAGGGTGGTTCAAGTACCGGCACGAGACTCTCGAATGCATGTCCTCCCAGGATGCCCGCACCGACCTCACGCAGGTCGAGAAGTACGCGTTCAACGTCGTCTTTGCGGACGCGCCGTTTCCCGGTATCACGGTGGACGAGCCACCGCCCGTGGGACAGGACCGAGGGCCAGGCCCCGTGCAAACGCTTGCCCTGGCCGTGGGTCACTGCATGAGCTCGACACTGGTCAACACGCTCGAGCGAGCGCATGTCCGGGTCACGCCGATCCATACGACCGTCCGTGCGACCGTCGGAGTCAATGACCAGGGCCGGCGCCGTGTCCGCCACCTGGAAGTGGAGATACTTACACAGCCGATCGAGGAAGCTGATCGCACCCGCTTCGACCACTGCGTGGACATCTTCGCGGACTTCTGCACGGTGTCAGGGGCGGTGCGTGAGGGGATCCCGATCGACCACCATGTCCGTCCGGAATGATTGACCGGTTCAATCGGGCGCCAGTCCTGCTCGTATCCTCGGCGGACTTCCAACAGTGCTCGAAGAGTTCGTGCCTCAATGAACCGACAAAGGGCCGGAGGAGGAGCCGAACCCCCCCCCATCGAGTGGAGCGTCGTGAAGACCCTCAGCCATGCCTCGACGGGAGAAAGAAGCGGCGCTGAGTTGGGATCGGTCGTCCGAATTGCTTTGCCTGGGGCTGCGTGCGCGCTCTGAGCCAGGGTAGATGGATTCGCGTCCGAGATGCGTCCTAGAGGACGGTTCAGTGACCCGTGAAGCGAGGGACACGTTTCTCGAAGAACGCCTGCAGTCCTTCTTTGTAATCCTCGCTGTCATAGATCTGGCGACGAATCGATTGGAGTCGCTCGTGCGTGCCGGCTCCGAGAGGCCGTGCCGCGGCCAGCTCTCGAAGCTCCTGTTTTAGGAGCGAGATGACGAGGGGCGAGTTCCGTCCGATGTCCGTCGCGACCTCGTTCAGCGCCTCGTCGAGCGAGCCCGCCGGAACGACTCGATTCACTACGCCGGCTTGGAGCGCCCTTGCGGCCGAGATCGGCTGCGCCCGGAACAGCATCTCCTTGATGAGTACCATACTGACAGACTGCATGAGGTTCAGGACGCCGACGATATCGTACGGCAGTCCGATCCGAGCCGGGGTGACCGCGAAGGTGGCTGTATCGGCGGCAACGACGAGATCGCACGCGGTCACCAGCTCGAAGGCTCCGCCCCAGACTCCTCCCTCGACCAGCGCGAGCACCGGTGCCGGGAATTCCTGGACCTGACGAATCGAGTTCCGCATAGGATCGCCGTAGGTAAGCGGGTCGCGGCCGCCCCTGGGGAGCTCCCGCACATCATGTCCGGAGGACCACGTCTTCGCGCCTCGCGGAGCGCGGATGACGGCCAGCCTCACCCCCCGGTCTCGAAGGCGGCCCAATCCGTCCACCAGCTCCCCGACGAGTGTCGAACTCAGCGCGTTCCGCGTCGCCGGGTCGTTCAGGGTCAACGTGCCGACTCCACCCGTTTCGGTGACCTCTATGAGCGCCATCGGCGGTGCGTACTCCACCCGAGCCTTAAGTCGCGCGGCCCAGGGCTCCTCCGAAACGCGGATGACCGTTTGGGAGAATAGCGATCGGGGTTGCCGGTCCGGGGGAACGAATGCGGAGGGCTCTCGTAGCGGGCGCGGGAGGGTACCTCGGTCAGGCCATCGTACATGCGCTTGCCGGATCGGGCTGGGAGGTCCGGGGCCTCGTTCGAACTCCATCCGCCATTCGACGGGTGGAGGCTGAGGGTGGCCGGCCGGTCGTCGCGGACATCCTCGACTCCGCCGCGGTCGAGAACACCGCTCACGGGTGCGACCTCTTGATCCACGTCGCGGCTAGGGCCGCATCCCCAGCAGACGATCCCCGGTACGCGGCTCGTGTGCGAGAGGAGGGCTGCCGGAACCTTCTGCGGGCGGCACGAATCCACGGCAATCGCCGGGTCGTGGTCGGCTCCGGGTACTGGGTCTACGCGGACCAACCCGGAACGATCACAGAAGAGTCTCCTCTCGACCCGCGGGGGGAATCGCGGGTCAACTTCGCCACCGAGATGACGGCAAAGGACCCCGAGATACGCGGCTCGACCGAGGTGGTGGTGGTGAGACCTGGGATGGTCTACGGAGACGGGTCCTGGTGTCGCGCGGCACTGGAGGCGATCACCGACGGAACGTACCGGTACATCGAGGCGGGAGCTAACCCATGGTCGTTCATCTCCAGAGAGGATGCCGGCATGGCGTTCGCGCATGTCGCTGAGAACGGGGTCCCTGGCGAGGTCTACAACGTCGTGGACGGTCGACCGACTCCCTGGCGCGAGTTCGGAGACTTTGTGGCGCACCGACTCGGGCGGCTCCCCCCTGGCCGGCTCACCGTCGAGGAGGCCGAACGCCTCTACGGACCGGACGTGGCCCATCATCTGCGAGCGCGCCGCGCCTGTTCGTCGGCCAAGCTCGAACGTCTGGGTTGGAAGCCGAGGTTTCGAGAGTTTCGTGAGGGTCTCTCGGCCACGGTCCCCGAACTTTCGGCCGTCGAACCGGGCACGGACCGCAAGACGTGAGGTTCCGGGACGAGCGTGTCCGCCGGCGGCCACGACCCGGGAGGCACGGAGGACCTCACTGACCTCCAGACTCAGGCGTGCGGGCAGGACGGTTCGCCCGAATTGGCTTCCGGCGAAACAGCAGGTTTAAGCGGAAGTTTTCGCAAGCTCGCAACATGAACCCTCGCCCTCCCGGGCGATCCGAGAGCTCGACGTACCCCGGCCGAGGGGAAGTGGCCCCGGACGATGGTGGGACCAGCGTCGTCGGGGACCAGGCCCCGACCGTTTGCGCTCAGTGCTCTCAGGCCCTCAGCCTCGGCGAGCGAATGTTCTACTTTTTGGAGGGGGACGGAGAGTCACCACTTTGCCACCGATGCATCGCGGGCGAGGAAGAGGGAGAACTAGTGCACAGCTCCGACCCGCTGGAGGTAATCTCGTGGCACCGGGTGGATGCCCCGACCGCTTTCGGCGGCGACAGGACGGAAGGGTCGAGCGAGCTGACCCGTGCGGTCCGGTCGTATCTCCAAGAAGAGTTCGACCACGCCGATGTCATCCTCGACCGCGCTCCTTCGGGCCACCCCGACCTGGCATTGGCGCGGAGCCTCCGCGCCGAGACACAACAGCTGTTCTTTTCCGGCCAGCTCGCGGACGCCGTGGTGCTGCTTCGCGACCTGCGTCGTGTGCTGGTCGGCCTCGATCAGGGCCGAAAGCGCTCCCCGCTGGCAGCGCCATGGGACGAGAGCGTGGAAGAGTTGTTCGATAGGGTCCAGGCGAGGTCGAGCGCCATGGCTCGGGGCGCGCCGTTGCCCGAGTCTCGAGGAGAAGCCGACCTTGCCGTACCGTCGCGGGACCGAAGACGGACCCGCGCACTCTCCTCGTAGGCCGTACAGAGATGAGGGCTGAACCGTGAGGACCCGGCTCGGACGCGTGTCTCCGTTCGGAGGACCCGAAGGATGAGCGCTCCGTTCTTCCTCGTCGTGTCGGCCTGGGAGCTCGGCGCGATCGTCGTCACGTTGGTTCTGAGCTCGTATCTGATCTCTAACCTTCTCGCGGCGATCTTCCTGCCGTACCCCAGCCGGCGCTACTCGAAACATCCATCGTTCCCGATGGTCAGTGTCGTCATTCCGGTGTTCAACGAGCCGCCCGCCATCGTCCGCGCGAGCCTCGCCTCCTGGAGGGCCGTTCGCTATCCGGCGTTCGAGATCATCATCGCAGACGACTCCACGCTCCCCCTAGAGCTCGACGAACCCAGCATCCGAGTCATCCGAAGGGAGAACCGCGAGGGGTTCAAGGGCGGAGCGCTCCGCAACGTGTTCGACCATCTCGACCCGAGGTCGGAGTGGATGGTCGTTTTCGATGCCGATTTCCACGTGGACCCTGACGTGCTCGTTCGGTTCAGCGAGCACTACCGACCCGGCGTCGGCGCGGTCCAGGGGTTCCAATCGATGGGACGCAACGACCCTCCGCGTTACCTCACCCGGTTCTCGGAGGCGTACCATGTTGTGGCGAACGTCCTTCTCGCCGGTCGGTATCGACTGAGAGGGTTCGTCGGAGTCCAGGGAACGGTCGAATCGTATCGCGTCGAGGCGATCCGGTCGATCGGCGGTATCGCTCCTTATTCCACAGCCAACGAGGACCTCGACACCACCTTCCGGCTCCGCAAGGGTGGCTGGAAGATCGTCTACGATCCGCGGATCGTAGGAAAGGGGGTCGCTCCGGAAACGTACAAGGTGTTCTTCGTGCAGAACACCCGTTGGACGGCCACCACGGTCCGCGAATACCGCCGGCATTGGGGCTCGTTCCTCCGCTCGCCGACCGTACCTTGGGTCGAGAAATTCGACTCCGCCCTGTTCCTGCTCACATGGACCAATTCGCTGGTCGTCACGCCGACACTTCTCTTCCTCCCCTGGGCGCTCGTGAGCCTCCATTTGATCCCATTGTGGCTCTCGGTCCTGATCACGATTCTACCTCTCTCGCTGTTCACTCTGCCGGTCCTGACCGGCGCGTCCGCGAAGCTCGGGCTGACCGGCTGGGTCGGTTACTACATCCTCCTGCTCCCCGGCTACATCATCATGTTCCGCGCCTGCCTGCTCGGGCTGTTCACGGAGCCGGGATTCACGCGCACCCTGAAGGAGTCGACACCCTCCGGAAGGGCACGTCCCCGCGGATCGGTGCTGATGGCGAGTGCAGTGGGCAGGCCGGCTCTACGGGCGTACCGTCCCGGACAGGGGACCCTCCATCGGCTGGTTTGTTCCCAATGCGGCAACGTGCTCGGACACCGCGAGGTCCTGTTCTACGCTGTCGGAGCCCTCGACGTTCCCGAGGTCACGTGTCGTCGCTGCGTGGGCCGACATGAGCTTCGGGTGCGGCGGCCTTCGAGCGCGCCGGCGTGAAGGCACGGCTCAGAAGCGACGGCTACCGCCACAAAGCTGTGAGCGGATCGCGGAACGGCCTCCGTCGTGTCCTTGGTCTCTCGATCGTGGTTCCTAGGGCGCTCTCGGTCGGGGGAAATCAGTGGACGGTGGATACCTCCCCGCCGGGGGTCCAAATATAAGAACCGCCGGCCGTCTTGGTGGGGAGCCCCCCGGTCGGACCCGTCGATGCCAACCCGCAAGACCGCGAAGCGACCCTGGGGGACCCCCACGCTGGATCTCGGCGAGGGCATTCGATTCCCGTTCCGCCGGGAAGTCCCGTTGCCGTCGGACCCCGGGTCCCACCTTCCAGCCGCCGCGTCGGCCGTGCTCGTCGCCGCGGGTTTCGAAGAAATATCGCCGCCATCCCGCCCGTCCGACGCGAGGACACCGTCAGCCGGCGGCTCCGATTCCTGGGTCGGAGAACGGTGGCTGCCCCGTCGCCGAGGAACGGCATCGACCGCGTTCCTTCCGATCATCACGGTCCTCATCGCAGCCTGTGTGCTCGGCGGTCTCGACGCGTACATTTCGAACTCCTTGGTGACCGTTGGGTACTGGCTGCTCGGCGCGGTCGTGCTCTCTGCGGCCTTCTGGCTTCGCTACGGGAGGGTCTACGACACGGACGTCGCGATGGTAACGCTCTCGAGAGCTGCGGAGGGTTCGCCCACGACCAACTCGGCGTCGGTCGTCTTCTGGGCGGCCCGCGTGCGGTCCCAGACCCACTCCGGCACCCGACTACCGGCGGGTGTGTCCGGCCCCATCTGGCTCGCCGCGGAACTCGGGGAGATCGCCCGGGAGTTTCAGCCGCCGATCACCGAATCGCCGGCAGGGCCCGGGCCAAGCGGTCGCCGCGCTTGACTCGGAACTGAATCGCGGAGACCCCGCACTCATTTCTCCGGGTCCCTTCGAGTGACCTCGCGTCGTAGGCGCGACCAGAGCCGCGAGGTCTCGAGGGCTTGTCCCACGGCCATCCGTGCCTCAGAGGGCGTGTGGTCCCGGAAGTACCGATCGACCTCGTTCTCACGGGTCAGCGCCATAACGGGAATGCAGAGCGTAAGGAACAGGCTGAGGGACGGCGTGCCGGACCACATTTCGGATAACGACCGTTCGCGTTCCTTGTACCATTCGAAAAGGGGCGCTCCGGCCGCCGGATTCCTGAAGAGACCTTCGAAGACGTGGAGCGAACCGGACGGGGTAATCCCAGGGCCCGGCACGACGTCGAGCGTCCGACGCAGGAGCGCCGGGTCGCGAAAACCGCCGAGGGCTCGCATCAGCTGGGACCGCTCGCCGTCCGATGGCGTCGATCGCAACCGCTCGAGGAGCGGTGTGAACGCGGACTCCCCTTCCGCGACGGCGTAGGCGAGGGCCACCGCCGGGCGAAGCTCGGGGGATACCCGGTCGATCTCGGCGAACCTTCGAGCGAGGTCGCGAGCGACCTCGGGGTCCATTTGAACGAGCAGATTGGTGATCGACTCTCGAGCGAGGCGGAACGAGTCGGGCTCGCTGGGTTCCCGGTCGGCCCCGATCCGCGCACGCTGGGCCTTAAGGAACGAGCGAGCGGTCGCCCGGAACTCGGGGTGGTCGTGCAGCGGAACGCCCAGGTCGCCCAGGGCGAAGAGGAACCCGGCCAACGGCAACTCATCGGTGACGGCGGTCTCGGCAGCCCTTATGAGGTCGAGGAAACGCGAGACTGTCGTGACCCCCGCGTACACGAACGCGTGGGTATCGATCGCCACGCCCCACTGGTCGATCGGGGACCAACTCCCTAGGTCGCCCAGGACGCGGTCGAACAGGCGCTCGTCGTAATGCACCCGGGCAAAGGCGGTTCGTTCGGGGTTTATGCGGAGCCCCTGCACGGATGGCAGCGGCAGGTCCCACGAAGTAGAGTCGAAGAGTTTCTCTCGCTCGCTCCCCGCTGTCGTCACACGCAGAGGGATCGGCCAAGTGGCGGGGGAAGGAGCCCCGTCGGCGCGGAACCGCTCCTGTCGCAGGCTCAGGGTCGAACCCGTCCACGTTGCGTGTATGATCGGATAGCCGGGCCGGGTGATCCATTCGGTCATGACGCGCTCGACCGGAAGGTCCGAGACCTCGGCGAGCGAGCGCCAAAGGTCCTCGGCCCGGGCGTTCTGGTACCGGTGTTCCGAGAGGTAGCGTGCGACCCCTTTGCGGAACGCGGACTCCCCGAGGTACGAAGCGATCATCCGCAGGACGTAGGCTCCCTTCCCGTAGGTCACGTCATCGGCGATCTCCCCGAGCTGCTCCACGGAGGTGATCGGGACCCTTACTGGGTGAGTTTCCGCGAAGGCATCCTCGAAGAGGGCGCCCGCACCGTACCGGGTCATGAAGTAGGTCCACGGGAACTCTCCGGGGAAGCGCTGGCCCACGATGTGATGGCCCACGTACGTCGCGAAGCTCTCGTTCAGCCAGAAGTCGTCCCAGGAGACGGGCGTCACCAGATTCCCGAACCACTGGTGGGCGATCTCGTGCGCCAGGACGAGCAAATTGAGGCGTCGTTCCCGAACCGTGGTACTCGGGTCGACCAGAACGACGCTCTCCCGGAACGCGATGGCGCCCCAGTTCTCCATCGCCCCCGCCCAGAAGTTCTCGAGCGCGACCAGGTCGAGCTTGGACAACGGGTAGGAGATCCCGAAGTACTCCTCGTACGCGCTCAGGAAATCGGACGCCCGTTCCGCGCAGAACCGTCCGGCCTCCGCTCTTCCCGGCGGCGCCGCCACCGTGACCGACCAAGGATGGCCGGGGACGGTGATCGTATCGAACGGTCCGACCCCCAGGTAGAGAAGGTATGCCGACATCGGTGGGGTGGCGGCGAAGATCCACTCTCGCCGCCCTCCCGTAAGACGGTCGGAGGCGACCGAAGTGTTGAAGATCGCTTTCACATCCGGATCGGTCGTCAATGTCAATCGATAGACGGTCTTCACCGACGGGTCTTCGAAGGACGGCAGCAACCGGCGGCTTCCCGAAGGAAAGAGCATCGTGGTGAGGGTGTACCCTTTGCCGGAGGGCGAGACGTACATCCCCACCAGGGAATTCGCCTCGGCCGTGCCCCGGTACGATATCTCCAGTCGATGAGCACCCACCGCAAGGTCCGGAAACTCGAGGCGGCCCTTCGCCGGGTCGACCCGATAGGTCGCCGGTCGACCATCGAGCGCAGCCGACAGGATCTCGAGGCGCTCCGAGTCGACGATCAGCGGGTCGGGGGCATCGTGGACCTCGATTGCGACGGTGCCCGTGAACGCCTTCTCCCGATACCGAACATCGAGGCGCCAGTCGACCCCCGCGATCCTCACGGAACCGCCGCAGTCACGGCAGTTTCATAGCCGTTTGCTCGAATTCGAGACCGAGCCGGAGCGGTCCAAGACTGACGAACGTCCGAGCGAGAGAACCGGCAGCCTTCGCCGGACGGAGGAGTAGACCGACCGCGACCCGGCCGCTGGACTAATCGCCCAGGCCGTACTGTGCCATCGCGTTCGGCGACGAGGGTGAACCGCAGAGGAATGGTAGAGATCTTCCCCATTCGAGGATGGCACCCGAACGTTACGTCGTTCGACGCGGATTCGCTCGTGTGCCCGGTCTACGACACGCTCTCGCCGTCCGAACAGTCGAGGTTCGCGCATCGGAAGTTCAACGCCGCGGGGTTCGTACCTCGACCGCAGTCCGTCGAGCTCGAACAGTTCCTTCTATCGGCGGTGGGCCATCTAGGCGAAGCGATCCG